>JBAXVM010000015.1:0-23509 GCA_037129105.1 bacterium | reverse complement strand
GTGGCCAGCATCGCCACCGCGCCCACGAGACTGATCGACACGCGACCCCAGGGGCCGATCAGGCCGTGCGCATACGAATAGCGCAGAAAGAACCCGATGCCGCACACCAGGATCAGCACGCCCATGCGCAGCAGCCAGTTGGTGGCCACGGCATACTCGATGGAGACCCCCTGGGGCCGGTGCTCCTCGCCGACCACGATCCAGTTCCAGGTTTTGCGCAGGATAGTCTGCACGGTCTGTTGGAACTTGCCTGGCTCCGCCGGTGGCGTGGCAGGTTTGGCAGCGGCTGCTGTTGGTCTGGCCACCTGCGCGGCAGTGGCCACTGTGGCCGTGCGCTGCGGCGCTGGCCGCGAGGGGTAGGGAACTTCGGCAGGCAGGTTGGACGGCTCGAGCGGCGGAGGTTGTGAGGCTGGCCGCTGGGCAGCCAGCGGCATCGCAACCGGCGGAGCTAGGACGGAGGCGTCCGGTGAGGGAATCGTTGCTTTCTGGGGGTCTGTCGACGTGGTTGGCGTGGACCGCAGTCTTTGTAATTCCTGTTGCAGCGAGCGCCCAAGCGCATTCATCGCATGGGACAGATCCTCCTGCTGCCGGGCGATCCGGATTACTTTCACCAGCACAATGATTGGCAGGGTAATGAGGGCCAGCAGCGCCCCGATGACCAACGTAATAACCAGGATGATCTCGCCTTCCATACACACCTCGGTGGCTGTTGATAATAACAGCGGCTAGGAGACTGTCGGACTTAGACCTTGGATCGCTCTGAAGCCTCTTGCCGACAGTCTCCTAAGTAAGGGAAACCCGCCGTAAACGGTTGGTGAATGGCACAAAAACAAGAAAATTGGCTGTTTTGCCGGGTCTTTGGCTACCACTTGCGCGTAAATTTTGCTCATGGCGGCGGGTTTCCTAGAACTAGCAGCCTGGTCGGCAGACGGTTTGTATCTCCAGAAGGCTAGCCCCGACAGGCTGCTAGATCATTTCCGCACGGATCGCCAGAGCTGCGGCGCAGGGGTCGGAGGCTTCGAGAATTGGACGTCCCACGACCAGGTGGGTGGCGCCGTCACGCACGGCCTGGGCTGGCGTGGCCACGCGCTTCTGGTCGCCCACGGCTGCGCCGGCCGGGCGTACGCCGGGGGTGACCAGCAGTGCGGCGGCACCCAGAAGCTGGCGCATGGCAGCGACTTCCTGCGGCGAGCAGACAATGCCGTGAGCGCCGGAACTGGTGGCGAGCGTACCGAGTGCTGCGACTTGCTCAGCCATGGCGCGGCTGATGCCGAGATCCGACAGATCGTTCTGGTCCAGGCTGGTGAGGCAGGTGACGGCTACGATACGCGGAGGCGTGGCACCGCACGTGGCTGCCGCATCGGCTGCCGCGCGGATCATGGCGCGTCCGCCGGAACTGTGGATCGTGAGCAGGTCCACGCCCAGCGCGCCGCAGGATTTCACGGCCCGCTCGACCGTACGCGGGATGTCGTGGAGCTTGAGATCCAGGAAGACGCGCTTGCCGTGCGCCTTGACGCGGGACACGACATCTGGTCCGGCGGCGGCGAAAAGCTCCAGCCCGATTTTGTAGAATCCGACAGAGGATCCGAGGCGCACCACAACCGCCTCCGCTTCTGCTGCCGACGACACATCCAGCGCAACGATCAATTCAGCCATACACTCCTCGCATCTTTCCGGCAACCCGGTGCAAGTGCATAATCTCTACGACCAACCCCATCATGTCAACCACCATTCCAAGGGTGACCGAGTGTGTACTATAGAAGTCCCTTTCTGCAGGAAGTGCCTGCGGTGGTAGCCATCTTTTGAAAAAGAGCGCGGACGCGGATGTGTGCAAGACGAATAACGGCATAGGCGATTTGTCATAACTGCTGATATGATAACAAGATGCGAATACGTGACTGGTTTGGCGGCTGACTTGCGTTTCTTTGGTCCGCAAATTGCTGGATTGTGGTTGCCGGGATGTTTCGTCCTTGGCAAAGGTCTATTAACGAAAGGATATCTCATGAAAAGCGTAGTTATCGGTCTGGTATGTGCAGGTTTGTTGGGCGCGAGTCTTGCCATGGCGCAGGAAAAGGTTTCGCTGCCGGGGGCGGCGGCTGCGCCAAGCGAAAAAGAGCAGTTGAAGGCACAGGCAAAAGAATTGGAAAAGAAGATCGGTGAGATTCGGAAACATATCGATGCCTCGGAAGAGATAATTGCGCTCAAGAAAAAGGCTGACGACGCGGCCAAGGCGACCAGGGATGCTGTAAAAGCCAAACTGGACGCGGACGCGAAGTATGTCGACGCGGCCCAGAAGGTGAAGGAGGCGCAGGCGCAGCAGAAGGCCATTGAGGCCGAAGTGCAGGCCTCACCAGAGATCAAAAACCTCCAGCAAGCGGAAAAAGAAGCCAGAAGCGCTGTTTCGAGCACGTCGCAGGCGAAGCTGGCAGCCGATCCCAATGCGGGGGCATTGATGAAGGAGATGGATGCGCTGATAGCCAAGATTCGCGAGGCTTCGAAGCCCAAGACGGACGCGCCGGCCAAGTAAGATATTTCGCGAACGCTAGCAGCCTGTCGGACTTAGTGGTCAAGAACGTAAATCCGGCGACGTATTCTCGTAATCGTCCTCGTCCTTCGTCGTCGTCCTCGATGTTGCTCCCGTCTGGTTTCCTCGAGGACGAGGACGACGACGAGGACGAGGACGAGAAGAAAACGTCGCCGTACCTACTGGCAGGGAAAGCGCAGTCATTCTGCCTGTTTTGAGAGGTCTCGCAACCCGCTATCCGCGGGTTGCCAACTAGGAACCTGTCGGCAGAAGGCACCGGAATGATCCAGGGCCTAAATCCGACAGGTTCCTAGGGATCGAACGGATACCGCACGCCCCATTCCGCGCGCAGTCTGGTCATGAAGCGGGTCAGATCCAGGCTTTCCTCCAGACGCATGGCCGGACTCTCCAGCAACCCAGCGCGCACGCAGCGGGCCACTTCCATGGCTTCGTATTCGTAGCCGGTGGCGAGGAGCGGCCGGCGTTCGCGCACCTCGCTCTGTGGCGTCCGCAGCACGGCTTCCCGGGCGCAAAAAAACGGCGAGGGGATCTCGATGCTCCCTTCGGTGCCCAGGATGCGTGCACTGACCTGCCCCTGTGTGCGCACGCCGCAGGTCAGCACAGCCATGGCGCCGCCAGGATAGAGCAGGAGCATGCCGGCCTGTTCGTCCACGCCGGTCCGGCCAATCTCGGCCAGGCTGGCAACCTGCTGCGGCAGCCCGCCGAAGACCCAGCTTGTGAAAGCCAGCGGATAGATGCCGACATCCAGCAAGCCGCCGCCGCACAACGCCGGATTCAGCAGGCGCGACAGCGGATTACCGTCGCCTCGGAAGGAGAAATCGCACTCCACCCGGCGGAGCTCACCGATGCGCCCCTGCTTGAGCCACTCCGCTACCACGTCCATCACAGGCAGAAAACGGCTCCACATGGCTTCCATGAGGAAAACACCGCGCCGGCGGGCACAGGCCACCATGGCTTCGGCCTGTTGGCTGTTGCCGGCAAACGGCTTTTCACACAGCACGGCATGCCCGCGCTCCAGGCAGAGGATCGTTGTCTCGGCATGCAGGTGGTGGGGCGTGGCGACGTAAATGGCATCCACTTCGGCATCCGCTGCCAGCTCCTGGTAGGAGCCGTAGGCGCGCGGAATGCGGTACTTGGCGGCAAAGTCCTGCGCCCGTTCGAGCGCCCGCGACCCGACCGCCACCAGCTCGGCATCCGGCAACGCCTGGATGCCGGCGGCAAACTTGTGCGCAATTGTGCCCGGCGCCAGGATTCCCCAACGAAATTTTGCAGGCATTCGAAGCTCCTTTCGTGAGGCAACAGTACGCCATTGCCCGGCACCATGCAAGACCACGGGAACAAGCCGACAGTTGGCTTTACAATCCAGCTGGGCACGCCTATACTTTTTGCTTTATTGAATGAAGTATCCGTAACCGAACTGCTTGCGTGAAAGTCGGTATTTTTCTTCAACAGGCACGTCTGTTTTGGCCTGCACAGGACTTTAAGGAGAACGCTATGCAACTGGGTAAAACTCTCGGGTTGATCGTGCTGTTGGGCTTGCTGTATGCCGCCGGGTGCGGTAAGAAAGCCCCGCCACCGCCCGGCGTCCCTGCCCCGGCGACGCCGACGGTTGAGTCCGGTACGTCGCAAACCTCACAGCCCAGCGTCGTCGTCCAGCCGACCAATGCGCCCCCGGTCGAGCCGCCGCCGGAGGTGGAAGTGGTGGACGAAGCTTTTGAGGCCGCTGTGCAGAAAGTTGTGGCCCTTGAACAGGATGCTGATTTTGTTGCCGCCTTCCAACAATGCCAGCCCCTGAAGGAGACCTATCGGCTCAAGTCGCAGCAGAAAAAGCTGATCAAACTGTCGCTCCGGATCATTAGCGAAAAGAAAGCGTCCGGGGATCTGCTGGTGGCCTTGAACAACCTGATGTCCGGCAAGGAGGAGAACACCCTGGTGGCGGAGCAGAAACTCTCGGAAGAGCGCGAAACGGGCGGCATTCTGCTTCGCAAGGCGCTCCGGACCGAGACGGATGAGCGCGCGCTGCCGGTTGCCAGATTGTTGGCGGATATGCGTGACATCCCTGCGCTACCGGTTTTCACGGCACAGCTGGCCACGCGGAAATCCCCTCAGCTGATCGAGGCCCTGACCGATGGCGTAAAAATCATGATCAGCGGACTGGGCACAAACGAAATCGCCGGCTTTTATCAGCTCATGCTGTCCGACACCAACTTTGCGCACAGCCGCTCCGTTTCCGTGCTGGAAACCGTGCTGCGCAAGCGCAGTGGAAACAACGCGGCACAGTTCAATCAGCTGGTCGGCGCCGTCGATGGCTACGAGAATTTGCGAGCCTATATTGAAAAAGCACTGCTCGCGACAGACACGAACAAGATTGCCTGGGCTTGCGAGTTTGGCGGCACGCTGATCGGTTCGCTCAATGCCGTGACCGGGCAATATTACGCGGACCCCGCGTTCCAGAGTCTGGTCACCCAGCGCGTGGATACGGTGATCGCCCTGGGGAACCGCCAGTTCCCGCTGGAGGACGGGCGGTTCAACGAGGTCTCGGCGCGCTGGTCGGCCCGGCTCGAAATTCCCAGAGCTGGAGCGTACACGTTTTATGTGTACGCCGTCACACGCGGCGAGGTTTCCGTCAATGGCCAGTCCGTGGTGGTCGGCCAGAATGGCGTGGAAACGAACGCCACGGTCAAGCTGCCTGCAGGGCAGATTCCTTTTCAGGTGGACTATATTTGTCAGCAAAGTCAGCATGCCTCCGGGCTTCAGGTTGCCTGGAGTGGCTCGAACATGCCAAAGCAGGTGGTGAGCAGCGCGTCGCTTCGCATTTCGCCCTGGTACGATGCGGTGCTACCCCTGCGGCCGGCCATCCGGCAACTGGTCTCCACCAACTATGCGGAGTTGCGGGCGGCCAAGGCGCTCCTCGCCTGGTCCGGCGAAACCGGCAACATCTTTCTGCGGGATGCGTTTCAGCATGAACCCGAACCGGTGGCGTTGCGCGCCGCGGAGTTGCTGGCCGACCGCCGCGACCGCCGGAGTCCCGCCCTGCTGATTGCGCGCATCGAGCAGCAGCCGGATTCGCCACTGCTGCCGGCCCTGACCACCATCCTGTGCGACTTGGCGCCGCTGCTCGATCCGCAACAGATCCAGCACCTCTATCAGGGCCTGCTGCAGGATGCCGACGCCACCATGGCGCCGCAGGCAGCCGCACTTTGTGCCGTTCTTAACCGCGTGTGCGAAAACGACAAGGACCGCTTCAATAAAACGGTTCAGGACCCGAAAGGCTACGATCTGCTCAGCCGTTATGTTCAGCGGGCCATGCTCTCCTCGAATGACGCGGCGGTTGCGCGGGCGTGCGAATTCGGTGCACCCTTCGCGCCCGTTCTGTCCGGCTTGCGCGGACAGTATTTCCTCGGCTACCAGAACGACAAGCTCGTGACCGAAAGACTCGAATCCTATCTGGAGTTTCAGCTCCAACAGTTTCCGGCAGAGATACAACAGGTGCGAAAGGATGTTTCGGCGCGCTGGACCGGAGCCCTGCGAATTGAAACCGCAGGCGCATACGACTTTGTTACACGGTCGGAAGGGACCGTCACTGTCTTCGTGGACGAAAAGCCGGTCATAACCGGCTGGCAAAATACGCGTGAGGGGCAAAAAGGAACGGTGGCCCTGACGCCCGGCTTGCACGCATTGCGGATCGAGTTTTCGCAGCCGGATTCGCCATATGTTCAGGTCGCATGGGGCCGGACCAACGTGGCTCAGCAAGTCCTCTCCGGCCCTGTTCTGCGCACGCCGTCATGGCGGAGCCTGCTGCTGCCACTCCCGGCGGCCATTGATGATCTGGCGTCCACCAACCTGCTTGCCCGGCGTGCAGCCAGGGGCCAACTGACGGCATTGCAGGACTGTGGCGCCGTCTTCCTGCGTAATGCCATCCGGCACAAGTCCGACGCCGTGGCCAAGCCGGCGGCCTTGCTGCTCGCATTGCAGAACGATGCGCAGGCCGCGCCCGTGCTCATTGACCGGATCCGAAAGAACCCGGATTCTTCGATTGTCTCCGATCTCCTGGAGAACTTGCGTAAGCTGGCCGGTACGCTTACGCCGGAGCTGGTGCCACCCCTCTATGAGGCGTTCCGGGCCGACACCGAGGCCCGGATGATCCCCGAGGCCAGCATGCTCTGCATGCTGCTGGATCGCACCTGCGGCGGACGCGCGGAGGAGTTCAACAAGCTGGTCAAGGATCCCAAGGGGTACGACCTGCTGAAGGCCTATGTCGCGCGCGCCTGCACATCGCAGAACGACGCCATTGTGCAGCGCGCAGCTCAGTTCGGGGCGCCCTTTGTGGCGGATGCTCCCGGCTTGTGCGGCAACTATTACCAGGGGTCGCAGTGGGACGAACTGGCGACTGAGAGACTAGCTACCTCTGTCAACCAACCGCGCCGGCAATATCCGGTGGCTGACGCATGGCAGACGGATCTCTCAGCACGCTGGACAGGCTCTTTGCTGGTCAATCAGCCGGGTCCGTATACGTTGTGTGTGCAGCGTGGTCAATCGCAGGTACAGCTGTGGCTCGATGGCAAGATCCTGCCCATGCAGCAGGTGCCTGGCGATCAATCGCTCTATTCCAACACGGTCATCCTTGCCAGGGGAACACACGCGCTACGCCTGGAATTGCAAGCCGGCGGCGAGTGGAACCAACTGGCGCTCCTGTGGAACGGGCCGGGCATCAGCCGGCAGGTGATCCCCGCGGATGCGCTGCGCACGCCGCTCTGGTCAAGCGAACTGGACAAGCTGCCGGGCGCCATCAACAGCCTCGTATCCACCAACTGGGCGGAGACCCGCGCGGCCAAGGCCACGCTCCTCCTGGCTGGACCCGCCGGACGGCATTTCCTCTGGAACGCCATCCGCTATAAGCCGGACCCGGTGGTCCGGGTGGCTGCCCAGATGCTGGCTGAGCAGAAGGATGCGCTGACAGCGCCCCTGCTGATCGAGCGTATCCGAAAAACCCCGGATTCCGCCATCGTGCCCGATCTCCTGGAAAACCTGCGTGAACTGGCTGAATTTATCCCGGCAGATCTTGTGCCGCCGCTCCTCGTGGCCGTTCGCAATGACAAGGAAGTCCGGATGATCCCGGAAGCCAGCCTGCTTTGCGTGGTTCTGGATCGCACGTGTAACGGCAAAGCGGAGGAGTTCAACAAGCTCGTCAATGATCCCAAGGGGTATGCACAACTGAAGGCCTATGTGACGCAAGCCTGCTGCGCGAACAACGACGCCATCGTTTTGCTTGCAGGTCAGTTTGGGGCGCCCTTTGTCGCGGATGCGCCGGGGTTTCGTGGGCGCTACTATTTTGGCACGGAATTCGACAGTCTGGCAGCGGATCAACTGGACGCCGCGGTGAATATTCCGAATGGGTGGGCGGTGTTTCCCGGGAAGCGGACACGGGATGTGTCTGCGCGCTGGACTGGAACGCTGCTGGTGAAGCAAGCCGGCAAGCATGTTCTCGCCCTGCAGTATTTCCAAAGCAAGTCACGGCTCTGGCTGGATGGGGATCCGGTTGTCTTTCCGGGGGCGGATGTACGCAGCCAGACCAACGTGGTCACACTCACCGAGGGGCCGCACCGGATTCGCGTGGACTATCAGTTCGATGCCGACTGGAACGAGTTGCGCCTGATGTGGAGCAAGCCGGGCAACAACAAGCTGGATTTCATTTCAGCCGAGGCGCTGCGCACGCCGCTCAGTTCGAGCGAACTAGCCAGGCTGCCGCCTGCCATTGACGCCCTCACATCCACCAATGTGCCGGAAGTGCGCGCGGCCCGCTCGACGCTGCTGCGGATGGGTGAGCCTGGCGCACTGTTCCTTCGCAATGCCATCCGTCACAAGCCGGATTCAGTGGCCAAAGAAGCTGCCATGCTGCTGGCTGCGCAAAGCGATGCCCCGGGCGTTCCCTTGATCATCGAACGGATCCGCAAGGCTCCGGATGCGGCGATCGTTCCGGATCTCCTGGAGAGTCTGCGCGAGTTGGCGGGCCAGTTCACGCCGGATCTGCTGCCGCCGCTCTATGAGGCCGTCAAAAAAGACACGGAGGCCCGGATGATCCCTGAAGCCAGCCTGCTCTGCATCGCACTGGATCGCACCTGCGGTGGCCGCGCGGAGGAGTTCAACAAGCTCGTCAAGGACCCCAAGGGGTATGCACAACTGAAGGCCTATGTGGCACAAGCTTGCAGCGCGAACAACGATGCCATCGTCCTGCGCGCAGGTCAGTTTGGAGCGCCCTTTGTGGCGGATGCACCGGGATTGCGTGGGCGCTACTACCTGGGCACGGAATTCGACAGTCTGGCGCTGGATCAACTGGACGCCGCGGTAAATCTTCCGCAGGGGTGGTCAGTGTTCCCCGGGAAGCGGACACGGGATGTGTCTGCGCGCTGGACCGGAACGCTGCTGGTGAAGCCAGCCGGCGTGCATGTTCTCGCCCTGCAGTATTTCCAAAGCCAGTCACGGCTCTGGATCGATGGGAATCCGGTTGTCTTTCCGGGGACGGATGCACGCAGCCAGACCAACGTCATGACACTCTCCGAGGGTCCCCATCGTATTCGTGTGGATTATCAGTATGGCCAGGCCGACTGGAACGAGCTGCGCCTGATGTGGAGCACGCCGGGCAACAACAAGCTGGATTTCATTTCGGCCGAGGCGCTGCGCACGCCGCTCAGTTCGAGCGAACTAGCCAGGCTGCCGCCTGCCATTGACGCCCTCACATCCACCAATGTGCCGGAAGTGCGCGCGGCCCGCTCGACGCTGCTGCGGATGGGTGAGCCCGGCGCGCTGTTCCTCCGCAATGCCATCCGGCACAAACCGGATCCAGTCGCCAAAGCGGCCGCCGCGCTGCTGGCCGCGCAAAGCGATGCCCCGGGTGTCCCCCTGCTCATCGAACGGATCCGCAAGGCTCCGGATGCAGCTATCGTTCCGGATCTTCTGGAGAGTCTGCGCGAGTTGGCGGGCCAGATCACGCCGGATCTGCTGCCGCCGCTCTATGAGGCTGTCAAGAAGGACACGGAAACCCGGATGATCCCGGAAGCCAGCCTGCTTTGCATGGTTCTGGATCGCACCTGCGGCGGCCGCGCGGAGGATTTCAACAAGCTGGTCAAGGACGCCAAGGCGCACGACCAGTTGAAGGCCTATGTGGCGCGGGCTTGCGCATCGCAAAAAATTAACGTCCTGCTGCGCGTCGCACAGTTTGGCGCACCGTTTGTGGCGGATGCCCCGGGGTTGCGTGGTCGCTACTATCTGGGCACGGAGTACGACCTGCTGGTCCTGGAACGGCTGGACGCCGCCGTGAATGTCCCGAGCCAGCAGTACCCCATGCCTGGGAAGCGGCAGCGGGATATTTCCGCGCGCTGGACAGGTGCCTTGTTGGTGAAGCAGGCGGGTGATTATGTTTTTTCGCTGCAGGCGGTGCAGACTTCGGCACAGCTGTGGATTGACGACAAGAATATCATCACAGCAGCTGGCGCCGGCTGGGAACCCAAGACCAACGGGGCCACCCTGGCTGCCGGAACGCACCAGATCCGCGTGGATTTCCAGTGCGGTGCCGCGGATCACAATCCAACACAACTCGGCTGGAGAGGTCCCGGCATCACCCAGCAGATCATCCCCGCCGATGTGTTGCGCACGCCGCTCTGGACCGGCGAATTGCAGAAGCTCCGGGAACTTGTTGCCGGCCTGGGCACAACCAACGTACAACAACTGGCATCCCTCACGAACTCCATCAACGGATACGGCGCACCTGCCAAACTGTTTCTCCGCCACCTGGCGGAGTCCGAAACCAGCGCCGCCTCGAAGAAGGCTGCCACAATGTTGGACCCCAAGTAGCCGGCCGGAAGAGATTTGCCATGGATCTGCAGTGGGCTTGTTCGCCCTGTCCCAACGACACGTTCACGTTCTTCGGGATGGCTTCGAAGCGCGTGGCGCTGCCCGGCCATGCTATCACGCTGCACCTGCACGACATTGAGACGCTGAACCAACTGGCCCTGCGCAGCCACTACGCGATCACCAAGCTCTCCTTCCATACCTGGCTGCTGCTTGGCAACCGCTATCGCTTGCTCTCAGCAGGCAACGCGCTCGGGTACGGCTGTGGCCCGGTGCTGGTCTCCCGCCGGCCGGTACGGCAGGAGGAACTCCCCGACCTCCGGATTGTGCTGCCCGGCGAACATACCACGGCGCATCTGCTGTTCCGGCTCTATTGTCCGGCAGCCACCCGGCGGACATTTACGACATACGACCAGATCTTCCCCGAGATTCTGGCGGGGCACGCCGACTGCGGTGTGGTCATTCACGAAGGACGTTTCCTGTACGAGCAGGCCGGACTCCACAAGGTTTGCGACCTGGGACAGTGGTGGGAGGAGACCACCGGCGCGCCAATTCCGCTCGGCGCCATGGCCGTGCGCAGCGATCTGCCGCCGGAGATGGACGAACTATTGGCAAACCTGGTTCGCCAGAGCCTGCAGCTCTCCCGAAGCGAGCCGGGGCTGGCCATGCCCTATGTCCGGCAGATGGCAATCGAGCTGGACGAAGCTGTGCTGGAGAAACAGATCGAACTGTTTGTCAACGACTTCACCCTTGATCTCGGCGACCCGGGTCGGCGCGCCGTGGATAAACTGCGCGAGCTGGCCTGCGCTGCGGGGATCGTGACATGATCGCCCTGATCCTGGCCACCAGTCGTGAAGCGGCGCCGTTGCTGGCACGTGCCGGCAGAACCCGGGACGAACGCCCGGCCTCCCGGCCCGTGTTTGTGGATCTGCGTCCGGCGCACGATTTGGTGCTCTACATCTGCGGCATGGGCCCGGAGCAGGCGCGGGTGGGCGTGACCCGGTTGTTGCAGCAGCATGCCGTCACGGCGGTGGTGAATGTGGGCGTGGCCGGGGCCGTGGCCGACAACCTTGCCCTGGAGGGCATGTATCGGATTACGAAAACCTGCTTGTGGCCGGCAACGGAAACCTTGTATACGAGTTCCGGCGATCGGTGGCCGGAGCTGCCTGCCGCGGTGCTGGCCACGGTGGCCCAGCCGGTCTTTGATCCGGTGCGCCGCGCGGAGATTGCGCGCCACGCGGAACTGGTGGATATGGAAGGCGCAGCCATTGCACAGTGCTGCCAGGCGCGCGGTGTGCCATGGTATGCCATCAAGGGGGTCACGGACCTGGCCGGGGAACAGGATCGATCCCGGCTGCATCGCAATCTGGACCGGGTCTCGGAGCGGCTGGCGGATCTGGTGTGGCAGGTGGTGGGGTAGGGCGCAGGCTTGACGACGCACGGGTGCGGATGAGAATGCCCTTACGGGCACACTACGAACGGCGTTATGCTGGATCTAGGCCGTTTGTAGTGATGTCGTAAGGCGTTGTTTCGCCAGGATAGGCCGGGCTTGACAGTCCGGGGGAACGAGGTGATGAAAGCGGACTCACAACTACAAATTTTTGCCCGTTTTACCAAGATCGAACACACCATCTTCAGCCTGCCGCTGGTGTTTGCCGGTGCGTATCTGGGCGCAGGCCGGCACCTGCCGTCGCTTGGCACGCTGGCGTTGATCGTGCTGGCAGCCACGGGCGCACGGATCCTGGGTATGACGATGAACCGCCTCCTGGACCGGAAGCTCGATGCGCTCAATGAGCGCACCAAGAGGCGCGAACTTCCCGCCGGCGTCCTGTCGCCTGCCCGCGCCTGGGGGATCGCGGCGCTCGGACTGGCGATCTATCTGGGCGCCTGTGCCCTGCTGGGGTGGCGTATTCTGGCTCTCGCTCCGGTGCCGGCCGTTTTTCTGATCGGCTATTCGTTACTCAAGCGCTTTACCTGCCTCTGCCATTACGGCATCGGCCTGGTACTGGGGATGGCCCCTCTGGCGGCCCATGTGGCGGTGCGGGGAACGCTGGATGTCGGGTGGGACATCCTGCTGCTCTGCGGCTTTGTATTCTTTTGGATGAGCGGGTATGACATCATCTACGCCTTGCAGGACGAACAGTCGGATCGCAGGCATGGCGTGCACAGCCTACCCGGGCGCTTCGGCAGCGCCATCGCCCAGGTTGTGGCAGGTGTCACCCACGTGGTTGCGGTGGCCCTGCTGGCGGGGTTTGTCGTCTGGTGTTCCCGTGGCGGGTGGGGGTGGGTGGCGGCGGGTTGCTGTGCCGTGACGCTGGTGGTGTCCTACCTGCCCCGGGTTCCGCTTCCGGTCCGGTTCTTTCCGTTATCCGCCATTGCCGGCCTGGCTGGATCGCTGGTGGTATATGGGTAATGGGGAAGTTATCCTAGCAGCCTGTCGGACTTAGCCTTCTGGAGGTACAAACCAACTGCCGACCTCTTGCCTTGGGTAGAGACGGCTTTAGGCCGTCTACTCGCAAAGGGTCTGATCCTGGACGGCGTAAAGCCGTCCCTACGGTCGTAATACGGACAAGGCTCACGATCCGCAACGAAACAGGGATGCGCCCTGCCGCCATTCCATAACGGACCAGCGCTTCCCTGTTCCATACGTTTTCTGTTATTGTGTGTCCGCGAAAGGTTGGTGGTCGTGAATTCGTTGACGGCACTCAAAATTGTAACCGGTCTGACGCTGGCCCGGGTGCCGTTCGTTTTCCTTTTCATGCTGCTGGCGTTGATCGAACAGCACTGGCCCAGCGCGGTCCTGGCCTGGCTGGCTTTTGCCAGCATGGTGGTGGCGGCACTGACGGACCTTTTTGATGGCTATCTGGCGCGCAAGTGGCAGGTGGCGAGCCGGTTTGGTGCGGCCGCGGACCCGCTCATGGACAAGGTCTTCTATCTGGTGGTCTTCCCCACGCTGCTCTATATCCTCGGCCGGCAGTCGCAGGAGGAGAACACCCACGCGCTCGTGTTGTTGGTCTTCACGGTGCTCTATCTACTGCGCGACCAGTGGGTCTCGTTCTTGCGCTCCGTCGGCTCTGCCTATCAGGCTGATTTGCGTGCCAACTGGATGGGGAAACTCCGCACCGCCATGAGCTTTCCCATCGGCTGCGCGCTCTATCTGTATGTCGCCTTCCACCCCTGGATCCTGCCGCGCGCGCTGGCCTACGTGCTGGAAGGCGCCGGCATCGTGGTGAACCTTCTCTCCATCGTGGTCTATACGCGGCAGTATCTGCCGTATCTGCGGCGTTCGCTGGAAAAAGAGCGCTAGCCCTGCTGCATACGCATGGGACAGCCTGCCTCGCAATCGCTCCGTAATCTGGACAGCCCCCGTACAAAAAGAGGATCACGCCCGGCAGGCTGCTAGAAAGGCCTCATACTCTGCCAGGGTCATCATTTCCGCCAGGTCGGCAGTGTCCACGCAGGCAAGCTTGCAGATCCAGCCGTTGCCACAGGGATCCCGGTTGATCAGTTCCGGGGTGGCACGGAGCGCCTCGTTAACGGCCGCCACCTTTCCCGCCACCGGCGTGATCAGGTCGGTAGCGGCCTTGATGGACTCGATCACGCCCAGCATCTCGCGGCGCTTCAGCATCCGTCCGACAGGCGGGAGCTCCACAAATGTGATATCACCCAGCGTGCGCTGTGCCCGATCGCTGATGCCCATCACGGCCAGGCCATCCTCCATCCCGATCCACTCGTGGCTACGGGTATAACGCAAAGCAGAGGGGTTCATACATGCTCCTGGCAGCCTGTCGGACGTAGTTTTCTGGAGTCACAAGCCGTCTGCCGACCAGGCTGCCAGAACCGCAGAATGTCGAACAAGGAACGCCGATTGTTGAAGTTTGCCGGTGGCGATCCTTTGTTCGTTTTCTTCTGCGGTCTTTCGTTCGACTAGGAACCTGTCGGCAGAAGGCACCGGAACGATCCAGGGCCTACGTCCGACAGGTTCCTAGGGCTCCAGCGCCTGCCATACTTTCCAGTGAAAATCCTCGTACACGAGGCGGAATTCCCATAGCTCGGAGATCAGAAACCCAGAGCGGCTGGTGCGTTCAATCAGCGCGTCCACGCGGGCGGCGCGGTTCAGCAGCACCGGTTCGCCAAGCTTCCATTTTTCCGGAATTTGCGGCAGGGTTGCCTTGCTCTGGCTGGCCATGAGCAGAGGCACGTTGGTGCCGCGGCGGCAGGCTACGAGGATCGCCTCCAGCGAGTCCCGGATCTCCGGACAGGGGTTGTTGTTGGCGGCCTCCAGCTGTCCCGGGCCGCGGAGGGCCTTCTCTGGAAGGTTCTTGTTGTCGGCATCCGCGCGCAGCAACTCTTTCACCCGTTGCACATCCGCGGTATAGGTGGAGTCGGGGTGGCGCGCCAGGGCATTGTCAAGCAGCTGAAAGGCGGTTGGATAGTCTTTGGTCTGCTCCGCTTCTGCGGTGGCGCGGACAAAGTCGGCCAGCTCATCCTTTTGTTGGCGCAGGATGCGGGCTGCGGTGCCGGCATCGAACCAGCGGCCGTCCAGCCGGACCATGTTGCGCTCGGCCATGCCGGCTGCGAACGCCAGGCTGCGTACCTGGTTCAGCACATCCAGGTAGGCAAGGTGTGTGCGTGCTGGCGCAAAGAGGGTGCCAAGCCCTTGGCAGAAGGGGCATTTCCCTTTTCCAAGTTTTGTTCCTTTGCAGCTCTTGCAGACACTGCTGCCGCTGCAGATCGGGCAGGGTTGCTGTGTCGAGGCGTCGCTGCCTCCCAAAGGTGTAACCGTTAACGGTCGTGCGCCTCCGCCAACCGAGGTTCGGGCGGTCGCACCCCCGCCCAGCCCCGTGCCCGACTTGCCGAAAGACAGGTTATTATTGCCAAGGCCCAGCGACGCGTCGCCGGCGACAATGCCGGAAATCTTGCCGCGCCCCCCGCAGGTGCGGCATTTGCCGGTGCCGCCGCAATCCGTGCAGGGGATTTGTGCGAGGCCGTTCTGGCAGTTGGTGCAGGTGGTGAAATTGGCGGCTTTTTCGAGCAGCGGCTGGTATTTGCTGTTGGGGAAGTTTTTGTAGAGATGTGTGCCATAGCGATCCGCCTCGGCGACCTTCTGGCGCAAAACCCAGAAAAGTCCATTGGCGGCGGTGATGGCCTCGCGGATTTCGGTGTTGGTCGTGCTGGCATAACACTTGGACAGCGTGGCGATGTTTCCATTCGGGCCGGCCGCCATGAGGGTTCGGCAGACCGCCTGAATGTCGTCATACACGACAGCCGCGCCGCTCAGCGTCGGCTGGTCGGTGATGGCGCCCCAACTGGACAGCGGCACGCACAGCAGCAGCAACAACAGGAACACGCGCATAGTTTTCTCCGGTTCAGCTATCGGCTGGCAAGCGCCAGCCGTAGGAGGGCTTCGGTGTCAGCGGTGTTGGCGCCGCTGTCGAGTGCAGACTGCACCATCTTGCGGGCTTGATCGGGGGGGAAGCCGAGTGCGGCGAGCGCCAGCACGGTGTCGCGCAGGACCGTGGCACCCGCCGCGTTGCCGGAGGCTTCGGCGCGAAGGGCGAGCGCCTCGGCAGGATCGATCTTGTCGCGCAGCTCCACGATCAGGCGCTCCGCGGTTTTCTTGCCCACGCCGCGCACGCTGCTGAGCCGCTTGATGTCCCCCTCGGCAATGGCCGTGCGCAACTCGGAGACCTGCAGCCCGCTCAATACGCCCAGTGCAACCTTGGGGCCCACGCCGGAAACGCTGATCAGCAGCTCGAACATGCGTTTTTCCTCCGCGGTGGCAAAACCGCAGAGGCTCTGACCGTCCTCGCGCATATGATGGTGGATCTGCAGTAGGCAGGCCTCGCCGGTAGCGGGTAGCCGGTCATAGGTGCTGAGCGGAATCAGCGCGGCGTAGCCGACGCCCTGCACATCCAGCACGATTGATGTGGGATGCTTCTCGGCCAGGATGCCTTTTAAAAACGCGATCATGTGCTTCCTTAGTCCAGGTCTACCTCGCCAAACTTCCCCTTTTTCTTGCTGTCCGGCGGGGGCGCTTTGGGTGGTCGGGGCTGAATGCTGTAGGTTCCAGGCACCTGAAGCTCCTGTTCCCAGAGGCGTGCTTCACCGCGCTCCGCAATGATGCGCAGGCGATCGATTACGATCGGAAAGTTGGTCTTAAATGTATCCGTGCCAAAGGCATCTGCCAGCCGGGCATGGCTGAGCGGCACGCGAAAACTCATGTTGATGTCGAGATCGGCGACCATCTTAACGGAAGGCCGGCGGTAAACGAAATTGACGGGTTCCAGAATTTTGTAGGTCGTGCGCCCCTGCTCATCCTGCCATGGAAGCGACTGACGATAGACACATTCTATCAGAAGCATGTCATATTCCACAGTCTTGTTTGGCGTGAAGCGCAGGTTGAGGATGCGCTGGCCATCATCCAGCGGCTCAATGGCGATCTTGACGGTGCGAAGCCATTCGTCAGCCATTCCGTTGCAGGCGACCAGTAAGCAAACAACCAGAGTCAGTCGCTTCATTGTGTAACCTCCATTTGTAAAATTGTGGCAGGAGTTGCCCGGAGATGCAAGCCTAGGAACCTGTCGGATGTAGGCCTTGGATCGTTCCAGCACCTTCTGCCGACAGGTTCCTAGTTGTGCAACCCGCGGATAGCGGGTTGCGAGACCTTAAAGAACGAGCAAAAGGGCATTCTTTTTCTCATCTGTTTGCGTCTGATAATGTAATCCGATGCATGGCGCACGCTTGACCCCTGACTAGCAGCCTGGTCGGCAGACGGATTGTGCCTCCAGAAGGCTAAGTCCGACCAGGCTGCTAGATCGGCTCTGTGCCCAGCGCCGCGATGCGGGTGCGGTTCTGAATATGGCAAATGGCAATGGCGAGTGCATCAGCTGCGTCCTCAGGCGGTGTTTCCGGCAGTCGGAGGATGGATTGGATCATGCGCTGGACTTGCTCCTTGGCTGCACTGCCTTGACCCACTACGGCCTGCTTTACGCGTCGTGGTTCGTATTCGAAGACCGGCAGGCCCAGGCGTGCGCTTTGTGCAATGACGGCGCCCCGTGCATGCCCCAGCAGCAGGGCCGTGCGCGCAAACTTGGCGAAAAAGACCCCTTCAACTGCCACGGCGTCGGGCTGGTGGGCAACGATCAGCTCGGCAATGCCGTTTTCAATTGTCAGCAGGCAGGCGGAGAGGGGGCGGCTGGCCGGATTGGATAGTGTGCCGTAATGGATGACGGTCAGCCGGCTGCCGCTGGCTTCCACCACGCCGACGCCGGTTGAGCGCAGTGAGGTGTCGACGCCCAGGATGCGGCAGGTGTGCGGGACAATGGTCTGCATGCGGGTAGTGTCCGGGCTTGGCGGGTGGGTGTCAAGCGCCTAGGAACCTGTCGGCAGAAGGTTTGGCGCGATCCAACACTAAGTCCGACAGGTTCCTAGCAGCCACCGCAGCCACTGTACGGCCAGGCCCAGCGCAAAGAGTGCCGCCACCAGCATCACCCCTTCGCGCTCGCGCGCCGTCAGACCAAAACCGGCCCGTGCCAACGACTTCCCCTCCACGACCCACGAGCGCAGGCGCGTGCGGAGATGCTGTGATGAAAGCCATTGGGGCACGACACGTAACATGCGCCAATCCTGCAAAATTCTGTGAATCCTGTCAAAGCATTCCATCGGGCACCCAGCACCCAGCAAAACAGCCAAATTCCCGGTTTTAGTGCCATTAGCCAACTGTTTACGGCGGGTTTCCCTTACTAGCAGCCTGTCGGCAAGAGGTTTCAGAGCGATCCAAGGTCTAAGTCCGACAGTCTCCTAGCGCTTCGAACCCGATCTTCTGCCGCGGCGGCGCCGGCGGGTTCATCAACTGGCGCAGCGCCTCGAATACCATGCTGAACTGTCCGTCGTACTTTTTCTCCAACTCGTCCAGTTTGCGTGCCAGGTCTGCGTGCGAGGCGAGGATGTACCGCAGTCGCACAAAAGCGCGCATGATGGCGATGTTCACTTGCACAGCGCTCGGACTGTTCAGCACGCTCGACAGCATGGCAACGCCCTGTTCGGTGAAGGCCATGGGGGCATAGCGTTCTCCGCCCCATGAACTTGAGGTCACAATTTGTGACCTCAAGTTTGCAACCTCTTGATTATCAAGCACAAACGCAAAGTCATCCGGGAATCTGTCGCCATTCCGTGTGACGGCTTGCTTCAAAACCTTGGTCGGCACACCGTACAGCGCTGCCAAGTCACGATCCAGCATCACCTTCTGGCCACGCAGCAGGAGAATCTTCGTCTCGATGTGCTCGATGGGAATCAGTTCTGTGCTCATGTTGCGCCCTTTTCTGCCGGAAGATGATTCCGCACGCCAAACCCAATCTGCTTGCGTTGCGGCTCCGGCGGATTGATTAACTGGCGCAATGCATCAAATACCACGCGGAACTGCGCATCGTACTTCTTTTCCAGCTCCTCCAGTTTTCGCGCCAGGTCGGCGTGCGTGGCCAGCAACGCCCGCAGTTGCGAGAAGGCCCGCATGATCGAAATATTCACTTGAATGGCGCGCTCGCTGTTCAACACGCTGGAAAGCATGGCGATCCCGTGCTCGGTGAAGGCCAACGGAGCATAACGCAACCCCATGCGATCCGAATTGGAGGTCACAAATTGTGACCTCCAATTTGCGAACTCCTCGCCATTGAGCACAAACATGAAATCGTCCGGAAAACGGGCGAGGTTTCGCTTGATGGCCTGCTTCAATGCCTTGGTCGGCACACCGTACAGCGCCGCCAAGTCGCGGTCCAGCATCACCTTTTGGCCACGCAGCAGGAGAATCTTCGTTTCGATGCGCTCGATGGGTATCAGTTTTTCGCTCATGACATGCTTCTGTATTGCCAATATCACAATGGAGGTGCCAATTTGGCACCTCCATTGTCCGGGGTTCCGGCACGCGGGCCGCCATTGGTTGTCGTCTCGACTGCGGTGCGCACGGGACGCCCGTGTGTTCTAATTGGAATATGCACGGGCCAGGGCAAATCTTACAGCCACACGCAGAAATAGTTTGTGCGTGGAGCGGAGTGGGGTGGATGCTTAGGTGCCGACCAAGCAAGAACTGCAGGATGGTTTCGGTGAAGCCGACGAGGCGTCCTTGCAATGCGGATCGACAATCGCGTACGTCGTGTGCCGGTTGCGGCCATGCGCGAAGTCGAACACACCGCTAAATCATTTGACGGGGCTTTTGCCTGAATGCAGAAGTCGTTCGATGTCTGCGATCAGATTGTCCAGGTCCTCTTCCACAATGCCCCAGACGATCCGGTTGTCGATGGCGTCGTACCCATGGACAAGGATGTTGCGGAACGAGATCACGTCCCGGTGGTCACGAATGCTGGCGAGCAATTCCGGTTCATCCCGCTTGATCCGGTTGAGCGCTTCGCCCATGATTTCGAGTTTACGCTCCACCCCGCTGCGCAGCAATTCCTCGCCGTCGTAATCCGGAAATGACTTTCCAGCCACAAACACCTTCACTGCGCGAGCAGCCTGAAGGATGTCATGCAGATGGGCGCAAGTATCATCCTTCATAAACTGCGACCTTTTCCCGGAGAACCCGGCTTTTGAAATACGGATTGCGCAGGCTGTTGATCGTGAGAAGGTCCACCTCACATCCCAAGGCTGATTCGAGTTGGTGGAGCAAGCCGAAAAACCTTTTTGCAGGAGTTCGATCCGGGTCGGTGAATTCGACCAGCAAATCAACGTCGCTTGACGGAGAGGACGTTCCACGCGCAACCGACCCGAAGGCGTCGAGTCGGCGCACCTCGAATTCCCTGCAGGCTGGTAAGGCCGCCATTCTAAGGTCGTCAATATCCATACCCGTATGATGCCTCTCCTGCAGGACGCTTTCAAGCGGCAATTGTACATTCGTTACGTGTCATTAGAAGCTCATACCTCCGACACCCGTTCCGACTCCATTTTACCGCGACATCGATAGCGGGAACGCCGATCAACAAACAGGCCAGGATGACCAGAAACCGCTTGTTGTCTGCACGCATGAACACCCGCAAGCCAAGCTCTTTCGCGATCCTTATTCTTCGGCGGGTCCGGCGGCCCCGCCCTACCAATGAATTTGCGGTGCGGCACAGCCGCGCCGCAAATTCATCCGGCTGCCACATTGACCAGTTTTCCGGGTACGACAATGATCTTCTTCACCGTCAGCCCGGCAAGATGCTTCTGCACCTGCGGGTTGTCCAAGGCGGACTTCTCCATCTCCTCGCGGCTGGCGCCGGCCGGCAGTTCGATTTTGCCGCGTACTTTGCCGTTGATCTGCAGCACCACTTCCACGGTATCGGCGGTCAGAGCCGCCTCTTCGCACGCAGGCCATGGAGCCTGCATTACGCCGGGCTGATGTCCAAGCTCGACCCACAGCTCCTCCGAAATGTGTGGCACAAACGGCGAGAGCAGTAGCACCAGCTTCTCGAGGGTTACGCGGTAGACCACCTTGGCCTGCTCCGGGCTGGCAGCGGCCAGCTTCAGGTCGTCCATGGCGTTCATCAGCTCCATGGCATGCGCAATGGCCGTGTTGAAGCGGAAGCCGTTTTCGATCGAATCCGTGACCGCTCGGATGGTTTGGTGCAGCTTGCGGTAGAGGTCGCGCTCCGGACGCGCCATCTGTGCCAGCACGGGTGGCGTGCCGGCGGTCTCGCGCAGCAGCTCGCGCGTCTCCCAGACGCGTCGCCAGAGCCGGCTGAGAAAGCGGTAGGGGCCCTGGATGCCGCTGTCCTGCCACTCCGCGTCCATCTCCGGCGGGCCGATGAAGAGCGTGTAGAGGCGCAGCGTGTCCGCGCCGTAGCTGGTAATCAGCTCGTCCGGGCTGACCGTGTTGCCCTTTGATTTGGACATCTTGTAGAGCTTGCCGTCGTCGGCGCGCTTGCAGATCATCCCTTGTGTGAAGAGCGAGGCGAACGGCTCGCTGAAGCTGCACCACCCTGCGTCGTGGAGCACCTTGACCACAAAACGCGAATAGAGCAGGTGCAGCACGGCGTGCTCCACACCGCCGATGTACTGGTCCACCGGCAGCCAGCGCGCTACGTCGCCCTTGTCGAACGGCTGCGTGTTGTCGCGCGGGTTCACGTAGCGCAGGAAGTACCAGCATGAGCAGAGCCACTGCGCCAGCGTGTCGGTCTCGCGCTCCGCAGCCGCGCCGCAGGCCGGGCAGGGGGTCTGCACAAACCCGGCATGGCGTGCCAGCGGGTTGCCGCGCTCGGACTGGAAGTCCACATCATCCGGCAGCAGCACCGGGAGCTGATTCTCCGGCACCGGCACGATGCCGCACTTCGGACAGTGCACCACCGGGATCGGCGCACCCCAGTAGCGCTGGCGGCTGATGAGCCAGTCGCGGATGCGGTAGTTGGTCGTGAATTCGCCAAATTGCTGGTCTTTGCCGTGCTGGATCACGTCGCGCAGCGCTTCGCGGTTCGGGCGCCCGTTGAACTTGCCCGACGCGATCATGATGCCATCTTCCTCGAAGGCGGCTTCCATGTTGTCGGCAACCAGCGGCGCCTCGGGATTCTGAATCACGACGCGCACCGGGAGCTGGTATTTGCGGGCGAAATCGAAGTCGCGCTGATCATGCGCCGGCACCGCCATGACGGCCCCCGTCCCATAGTCCATGAGCACGTAGTTCGTAATCCAGAGCGGAACCTGATCGCCGTTGTACGGGTTGGTGACGTGGAACCCGCTGTCGATCCCTTCCTTGACCGTGGCGTCCGCTGCGCGCTCCGCGGCCGGGATGAGCGCCTGGCGGTCGATGAACGCGCGCACTTCCTTTTCGTGCGCCGAGCCCGGCAGGAGCTTTTGCAGGAGCGGGTGCTCCGGCGCTATGGCCATGAACGTCACGCCGTAGATCGTATCCGGCCGCGTGGTGAAGACCGGGCAGGGATCGCCGGTTTCGGCAATGGTGAACTGCACGCGGGCGCCCTCGGAGCGGCCGATCCAGTTGGCTTGCATCTGGCGGACCTTCTCCGGCCACCCCTGCAACTGGTCGAGGTCGTCCAGCAGGCGCGGCGCATAGGCCGTGATCTTGAAGAACCACTGCTTGAGATTGCGTTTGACGACCGGCCGGCCGCAGCGGTCGCAGGTCCCCTCGGCCGTGACCTCCTCGTTGGCCAGCGTGGTGCAGAGCTCGCACCAGTTAACCGGCGCCTCGCGGCGGTACGCCAGCCCCATCTCAAGGAACTTCAGGAAGACCCACTGGGTCCAGCGGTAGTAATCCGGGTGGCAGGTGGCGATCTCCCGCTGCCAGTCGTAGCCCACGCCCCACGAGCGGATCTGCTCCTTCATGTGGGCAATGTTGCCGTAGGTGTAGGTCTTGGGGTGGGTGCCGTTCTTCTTGGCCGCGTTCTCCGCAGGGAGTCCAAAGGCATCCCACCCCATGGGCGCCAGCACGTTGAATCCACGCATCTTCTTATAGCGCGCCAGCACGTCGCCCATGATGTAGTTGCGGCCATGGCCGACGTGCATGGAGCCGGACGGGTAGGGGAACATGGTCAGGCAGTAGAACTTCCTGGCCGTGTCTTGCGTATCGCAGGCAAAGGCGTGCTGGTCGTCCCACCAGGCTTGCCATTTGGGTTCGATCTCGTGAAAAGGATACTTCTCTTGCATGGAATTACCTGTCCCAGCCGCGTCCGACGCGGCGCCACGGGTTACGTTGCGGGAAACACGGACCATAGTAAGGAGCAACGCGCGGGAATGCAATCCGGTTTGCGAGAAAGAGAACGGAAGAACGGAAAACGGAAAAACGGAAAAACCGGCAAGTTGCCCAGGTGGCCCGCGAGCTCCGCGCGCGGGCGCTGCTGGTCGGGCGCAAGAACCGGCAAGTCTCCCAGGTGGCCCGCGAGCCACTCGGCCCTGAGCCACTTTACGCAGTTCGTTGTGTTGCGCCTGTGAACCGCTCGTGGCCGAAGGGCTCCGCGCGCGGGCGCTTGCTGGCCCGGCGCAGGTTCAGCCCATGATCTTTTTTTGAAGCAGGCTGGAATTCTCACCACGAAGCCGCCGCGCGGCTGCGCCACGAGGAAACACTGAGGTAACTTTATCGGCAGAATCATTGTTGACAGAATCAAGAAGACATGGGGCATGGCCGAGAGGCAGGTG
>JBAXVM010000149.1:0-7205 GCA_037129105.1 bacterium | reverse complement strand
GATTAGTTTTTTGGCAATCTGGATGTCGCCATTATGGTTGATCCCAATCTCACCGATGACAAAGCAGGGATTGCCGTCACCAACTAACTTGCTTCCAATCTTGATTTCTGCCACAAGGCACCCTTTTCTGTTTGTTTGATTATGGAGGTCCTATAAAATTAAAGTATCGTGATGCTATCACCAGATTGCGCGGCATTCTAGGAAAATCGCTTTGCAAGTAAACAGGAATAACGAATCGATCGGGCCAGGGCGCGCGGTTCATGGCTGTCTCCCGTGGAAAACCAGCGTACGCTTCACGGCATCGGCCAAGGGAATGGAGACGTTCATGCCGAGTTCCGTCCTGGCGCGATGCACGGCAGGCACGTAGCGGGCCGGCTGTCTTCCCGGTGGAGGCGTCTGCGCAACCTGAACGGCGGAGGCTGGCCGCCGCGAGACATCCGCCACCATGCGGGCCACGTCAAGGACGGACCGGCTTTCGTCCGAGCCCACGTTGTACGGGCAGCTGGATTTTCCCCGCCGCAGAATCGTCCAGAGCCACACAGCCAGGTCAGCGGCATAAAGATAGGAACGGTACGGCGTTCCGTCGCCGTTGATTTTGATTGTTCCGCCAGCCAGGGCGTCGCGGATAAAGTTGCCGATGGCGAAGTGGGCGTCCAGCGGCAGGTAGGGTCCGACAAAGGCGAAGCATCGCGCGATCTTGGGTTCCAGCCCGTGCTGTTTCGCGTAAAGCGAGCAGAGAAGTTCCGCGGCGCGTTTCCCTTCGCTATAGGCGGAGCGGGGGTCGGTCGGGTCCGGGGCGCCAGGGTAGTCTTCGGGAATGTGTGTGAGTTCTGGCGGTTGCTTTCCGTAAACCGCACCCGAACTGGTCAGCAGAAACTTTTTTGCACCGGCTTGTACGGCAAAATCAAGTGTCCGATGCGTACCCTTCACAATCGTGTCGAACATCAGTAGCGGGTTCTCGTCGTTCAATCGCGTACTGGATTCGGTGGCCGCATGGATCACATGGCTGAACCGGCCGTCAGGAAACTCGAACGTGCACACATCACCGGCCAGCAACCGGACTGCTGGATGATTGGCCAGATGAGGGCACTTGGCACGGAAGGCCACCGGGTTGCGGGTTAGGACTGTGGCTTCGGCCTGCAGGTTCAGCCGGTCGTTGGCCCAGCAGAAGCTCTCCAGCAGCCAGCAGCCGAAGAAACCGGTGCCGCCGGTGATGAAGATGCGTTGGCCGCGCAGTTCGTCCCAGAGCCCCTGGGTGCGAGCCAGAATGTGGTCGAGATCGTTGGCTAGGGGGTTGGGCATGGGGAAGTGGGAAGAGGTCAGCGGTCAGAGGGCAGGGGTCAGATGGCAGACGATAGGGAGCGGCCGCCGGACACGCCGCGAACCATATCAGCGCCATGCGAGTTCACGTGACCTCTGATCTCTGACCTCTGCCCTCTGGGGGTAGAGTGGTCATGCAAATAGTATGCCGTATGAGCGTGCCGGGGTGCAACATTTTCGTTTCCGGGGACGGAATTTTTCAGCTCGGATTTCGCGCTTTTCTGTGCTTCTGCTGGGATAGCGCCATGGTTTTTTCCTGAAGCGGTCGGGAATTCTCACCACGAAGGACACGAAGCGCACGAAGTTCAATTAATCCGACAGTTTCGGTTGTTTCCAGCGGCCGATTACGTGAATCTTCGTGTTCTTCGAATCTTCGTGGTGGAAGCCGCAAAATTGGCGATTCAGTAAAAGACCCGTGATGCCGGACAGAAGCTGGCGGGGTCGTACTCGTCCACGGTCAGATGGAGAAACTGTCCGGATCGGAAGGCGGGGGGGGCGACAGCGACGGCAGCAGGTCGACGGTATAGACACGGCCACCGTGGTCGATGACGGAGGCGACAAAGCAACGGATTTTACGGGGTATACTCATGGGTTTCTTAGCTACGGATTTCGCGGATTGCGCGGATTTTGTTTGGTTGAGAGAACAATGGCACTCTTTCCCAATCCGCGCAATCCGCGTCATCCGTAGCTAATTCCCACGCCGTCCTCCGTCATTTCCCCTCGATAAACGTGTCGACGGTTGCCAGCATATACCTAATCATCTCCTCCGTCATCCCTGGGTAGACGCCGATGAAAAAGGTGCGCTCGGTGATGGCGTCGGTGTTGGTGAGTTGGCCCGAGACGCGGTGCGTGATCTCGGCGTAGGCGGGGTGGCGCAGCAGGTTGCCGCAAAAGAGGTTTCGCGTTTCGATCTTTGCGGTTTCAAGGGCGGCGGTGAGTTCGTTGCGGGTGAAGGGGGCTTCGGGGCGCACGGTGATGACGTAGCCGAACCAGGATGGGTCGGCCTGCGGCGGTGCGGTGTGCAGAATCAGGTGCTGCGCGTGTTTGCGGAGTCCGGCGGTCAACTGCGCGTGGTTGCGCTTGCGCGCCTCGATAAACGACGGCAGTTTTTTTAACTGCTCCACGCCGATGGCGGCCTGCATGTCCGTGACCTTCAGGTTGTAGCCGATGTGGCTGTAGACATACTTATGGTCGTATCCGAAAGGCAGTGTGCCGAATTGCTGTGAGAAGCGCTTGCCGCAGGTGTTGTTCTCGCCGCCGGAGCAGTAGCAGTCGCGGCCCCAGTCGCGGAAGCTGCGCGCGATGCGGGCCAGGTCCTCGTTGGCTGTGGCCACGGCGCCGCCTTCGCCCAGGGTGATGTGATGGGCGGGATAAAAACTGAACGTGCCCAGGTCGCCGAATGTTGCGGTAAGTTGCCCGTCGTAGCGCGAGCCCAGGGCGTCGCAGTTGTCCTCGATCAGCCAGAGACGATGCTGGTCGCAGAAGGCGCGCACTTCGCGCACGGGGAAGGGGACGCCCATGGTATGGGCGATCATCACCGCCCGGGTGCGCGGGGAGAGCGCAGCTTCGATCTGCGCCAGTGAGGGGACATAGGAGCCCAGTTCCACGTCCACGAAAACCGGCACGGCCCCATGCTGGATAATCGGGTTCACCGTGGTGGGAAAACCGGCGGCCACGGTGATGACTTCGTCGCCGGGTTTCACCTGCCGGTCCTTGAGCTTCGGCGAAGTCAGGGTTGCGAAAGCCACCAGGTTGGCGGATGAACCGGAGTTGACCAGCAGGACGTTTTCCACGCCTAGAAAATCAGCCAGCCCTGCCTCGAAGGCCTCGGCGTACCGCCCGGCCGTGAGCCAGAAGTCCAAGGAAGAGTCGACCAGCGAGACCAGTTCATCGGCGTTGAACTGGCGCCCGGCATAGCGCACGGGGTCTTCGCCGGGACGGAATGGCTTGGCTGGTGCGGCGGCGTGGTACTGTTGGACCAGGGAGAGGATTTGTTGGCGGATGGTATCGCGGTTGGTCATGTTGGGTCGCTCCAAGGATTGGTCAGCGGGTGCGCAGCCCCCGCTGTACTACACTGGTTGTGCCCAGGGCACGCCGGCCTGGCGGGCATCGGCGCAGTAGCGGGTAATTTGCTCCTGGGTCAGGGTGCGTTTTTCTTTTGTCTCGCGGTACCAGGCCACAGACCGGGACACGGCTTCCGGAAACTTCCAGATGGGCGACCAGCCGAGCAGGGCGTGCGCACGATCGATCGAGAGCTGCAGCAGTCCGGCTTCGTGCACGGCGGCGGGATCGCTCTTGTCTTCCCAGCGACCGCCCTCCCAGTGCCGGATAATTTCCGTCACCAGTTGCGCCACGGTGCGGTTGGACTCGTGGGTGGGGCCGAAGTTGAAGGCTGTGGCGAGGTCGGAGGGCAGAGGTCGGAGGACGGAGGACGGTGGGACGGAGGACGGTTGGGACAGGCAGGCGGCGAGCCAGAGGTAGCCGCTCAAGGGTTCGAGCACGTGCTGCCAGGGGCGCGTGGCGTGTGGATTGCGCACCGGGATGGGCTGGCCCAGTTGCAGGGCACGCATGGCATCGGGGAATATGCGGTCAACGGCCCAGTCACCGCCGCCGATGACATTGCCGGCGCGCGCGCTGGCGATCCGGACTGGATGTTCACGGAAGAACGAGCGCCGGAAGGACGCGATGGCGATCTCGGCGGCGGCTTTGCTGGAACTATAGGGGTCATGGCCGCCCAGCGGATCGTTTTCGCGGTATCCGTAAATCCATTCGCGGTTCTCGTAGCATTTATCCGTGGTGACAAACACGGCGGCGCACGGGTTGCGCAGCGCGCGCAGCGCGTCCAGAACATGGATCGTCCCCAGGACATTCGTCGCGTACGTCTCCACCGGTTCGGCGTAAGACTGGCGCACCAGCGGCTGGGCTGCGAGGTGAAAGACAAAATCCGGGTTGGTTCGTTGGATCGAGCGGCGCACCGCTTCACGGTCGCGCACATCGTTGTTTTCGTGCTCCAGCCGGGATGCCAGACCCAGCTGTTCGAACAGGGATGGTTCGGTGGCAGGTGGCAGCGCATAGCCGTGCACCGTGGCACCCTGTGCCAGCAGCCACTCGGCCAGCCACGCGCCCTTGAAACCGGTATGACCGGACAGCCAGACCGTGCGGTTGCGAAAGGCGTTCGCGAACATTACCAGGTTCTCCAGGGGGTTGGCCGGTTGCCGATCGGCAGCAGTGGCTTGGGGCGGAATTCCGTTTCCTCGCGCAAGCGGGAACCTTTGCCGCCACAGAGAATGACTACTTTCATCGCGTGCTCGTGTGTTGTGGCAGGGTTGCCGGGGTTAGGTAGCCAGATACAAGTAATCAGGATAGCATGCGGAGATACGCGCGTCGATAATGAAGCAAGGCTGAAGGCTAAAGGCTGAAGGCTAAAGTGTTTGACGACGAGAAAATGGACGTCTACTGCGTTGCAGAGGTAGCCGTGATTCATGGAACCGAGCCGGTCCATGTCGGTCCCGATTTCGATCGAAGCGGAGGAGCCCCAACACGTTAGCCTTCAGCCTTTAGCCTTCAGCCTTGCCAGTACGTCTGGAATACCAGCACGGGGCCGCCTGTGGCGCACAGGGTGAATTCGTGACTGCAGGCCTCGTTCAGCGTGGCCTGCCACCAGCGCGTCGGGCGCAGATTTTCGACCGGATAGCGCAGGGCTTGCGCCTGCAGGACCGTGAGGCTGTCGAAGGTGAAGAGTGAGACCTGTTGCCCGGGATGGCTTTGTAGTACGGTCGATTGATGGACGGCTGTGAATGTGCCGGTATCGGTCAGCAGCGTCACCTCAGACTCCAGCGCGAAATCCGCCAGCCAGCCAAGGTTGCCGAGGGTGTGATCTTCGCGCAGGCCGGTGGCGCCCAGGATCACAAGCCGGCGCCACCCCTGTTGCAGGCAGTAGCGGAACGCCTTGGCCAGGTCGTTGTCGTGCTGGCCGCTGTCCGGGTGCACGCGGTCAAGGAAGCGGGCGTGCAGTGCGGCGGGGAGGCTGTCCAGATCACCGACAATGGCGGCAGGTGTCAGGCCGGCAGCCACGAGTTTCTCCGCCGCGCCGTCGCAGCAGACAATTCGCTCCGCCGCGTGCAGTGCCGCCAGCGGTGTGGGGTGGGTGGGAAAGGCGCCGTTGGCCAGGATGGCGGTGCAGGGGTGGGGGAGAGACGCTAACAATGGTTCATCATAAGGCATGGGAGATTCTTTTTTTTGCTACGGATTACGCGGATGGCGCGGATTTTGTTTAAGTGAGCGAGCCATTGTCACCCCGCGTTCCCAATCCTCCGCTTTACTCGCACGGCACGAACAGGAAGATCAGCCAGAAAGCCAGCAAGAGCAGGGAGAGCCGGATGACAAACTGCCGGCGCCCGGCGTTCAGGTCTGCGTAATGACCAGGGCGCAGGGTGCGCATGCCGCCGGCAGAGATGAAGCTGCCCAGGCGTGCGGATGTGCTGCGCGAGGAACGACCGGTAAAGTCCGACAGGAACATGCCGCGGTCGTTGGTATCTTCCCGTACTTCCAGCCGCCAGACCACGGGGCGAGGCTGGCCGCGCAGGAAGTTTGTCGTACTGTTGCCGAACAGGCGCCGTGAGGATTTTGTTTTGCAGAAACTCACGGGATCACCAGCACCTGCCCCGCGCGCACCTGATTGCCGGGGCCCAGTCGATCTTTGTTGGCGTCACGAATTTTTTTCCAATCCCCGGGGTCGCCGTACACGCGTTCGGCAATGCGGTACACGCTGTCGCCGGGCTGGACTACGTAGGTTCGCGTGGCAGCCGTGACGGGCGGGGGCGGGGGCGCAACGTCGTCGGTGTTTTCAGTGGTAGCCGCGGGGGCGGAGGGCTTGATCAAGGCCGGTGGTTCCGGCACAGCGCCCTCCGGCGCTGCAGGTTTCCCTGTAGACGGGGGTGGCGACTCGGTGGCGGGTTCAATCGGCGACGTTCGTGGCGCGGGGGGGGGCGTGATCGAATGCGTTGGCGCCGGCTGGGATGCGCCGGGGTCGAGTCGTGGCAGCACGGAGCGCGGGCGCACTTCTTCGCCGGAACTGGCGGGCATCACGCGGTCGAGCAGGCGCCGCAAGCGCTCAGACTCGGCTTTCTGTTCGGCGAGCTGGTGTTCCATCGCCGCCGCCTGCTCGGTTAGCGCGGCTTTTTCCCCCTCGACCGCGGACAAGCGTTTGTTCAGCTTATCGATCTCGGACACCAGCTCGAGCTGCTTGCGGCTGATGGCCACGTTGCCGGAGCTGAGCAACTGCACAATCAGTAATTGCTGGCAGACGCGGGTCCGTTCGTGGAGCAGCGATTTCTTGTCAGATTCGGGGCGCAGTTTTTCGTACTGGCGGTAATGGTAGATCGCGGTCATGTAATCCTTGCGGTAGTCCTGCAGCAGCAGCGCCAGGTGAAAATGCGCCGAGACCAGCTTGGGACTGTCGAGCAGCACTTCCTCATAGGCCTGAATGGCGCCGTCGAGATCACCGATTTGTTCGCGCTCCAAGGCGCGCCGGATCAGCGGGTTTTCCCGGTCACGGGCGTCCTGAACGGTCACGGTGGTCGTGCGATCACACCCGGCGAGCAGGGTGATGAGCACGGTGAAAAGCAAGGGAATGGAGTGATAGGCTGTCATTTGGTTTGCGGGCATCGGCAGCGCTACGACTGCGACACGAACCAGAACATACGGGAAATCGCGTAATTTTGCAAGCTGCTGCGGGGCATGGCATGGTCTTTTCCTGAATCGGTCGGGAATTCTCACTACGGTGGACGAATTCGGAATTCCCCTCGTTATCCGAAGTCGTCAACCGGGGATCTGCCAATTTGGAACTCTCGCGACAGGCCAAGCCTGTGAATGGAGGAAATGAC
>JBAXVM010000148.1:0-7215 GCA_037129105.1 bacterium | reverse complement strand
ACGGCATAAAGCCGTCTCTACCCAATGCAAGTCAAGGAAACAGGGATGCGCCCGGAAAAGACCACGTTGCGTTTTTTCCTTTGCTCAGACGTCATTGCGAGATACCATCAGGGTTTAACGAATTGACCTAGGAGGAACGCAATGAACCGAACTCTCATGCGAATGGTGTTGCTGGTGGCAATGACGGGTGCTGGCGTGGCCAAAGCGGAGATGGCTTACATCGTGGAAGTCACCGACTTCCTGAAGCAGAATTCCCGCCAGGCCATGACTACGGCAGAACTCAAGGAACTCAAGAAGACCATCAGCGCCGAGTCACGCGTGTTTGCCAAAGCCATGGAACTTTCCAAAAAAGAGTGGGATGCGGCGGAAAAAGGCGAGCCGGCCGAGAAACCCAAACCCGGCGAAAAAGTCGAAAAACCCGTCATGCTCGCGCCCACGCCGTTTCCCGCCAGCATGATTTCGCCGCGCAAGTACCGTGAGATGGGATCCTTTACGGATTCGGAAAAAGCGCAAAAGAAACTGGCGCAGATCGAGGAAGCAGAAGCAAATCAAGTGGCCAAGGAGGCCAAGAAGAATCCCAACAAGGCAAAAGCACCCCACGACACCGAACGCATGCTGGCCGCGCAGCGGGCGGTGCTGACCGTGCAGGAAAAGATCGACGCGCTCATCAAGAACCCCGCTGCGGCCAATGCGCCGGCGGCGGAACCGGCGCCTGCCGCTGCCCCGGGTGCGGCCGCTGGCGGCGCTGTGCCGAAAAAGTGACCGCCGCAGTGAAAAGTGCACGGATCGTCAAGTGGCAGCCCAACCGTTCATCTCCGGCTGTCGATGCCTTTTTGCGCCGGCCGGCGTTTGACCCGGCGGCAGAATCCGCGGCAGCCATGCTGCTGGCGGACATCCGCAAACGCGGGGACGCCGCAATCCTCGCGGCGGCCCGCCGCTTCGACGGCGCCAGGCTCACCCCTGCCACACTGCGCGTCACACCGGCTGAGCAAGCCGCGGCCACGCGCGATGTTTCTGCTGCCGTCCGGCGTGCCGTGACCGAAGCCTGCCGCCGCGTGACAACCTTTGCACGCGCCGGACTGCGCCGGGACTGGCGCATGCCATCCGGGCGCGGCGGTTCCCTGGGCGAACAGTTTATGCCGCTGGACCGCGTCGGCGTCTACGTTCCCGGCGGCACGGCGCCGCTGGCCTCCACCGCCATCATGACCGCCACACTGGCGCGCGTGGCCGGTGTGCCGGAGATCGTAGCCTGCACGCCCTGCGGCGCTTCCGGACGCGTGAACCCCGTGCTGCTGCACGCCCTGCAGGTAGCCGGCGCCACCGAGGTCTACAAGGTTGGCGGCATCCAGGCGATCGGCCTCATGGCCTTTGGCACGCGCCGCGTACGCCCGGTACAGAAGATTGTTGGCCCGGGCAATGCCTATGTCACGGCTGCCAAGCGGCAAGTGTTCGGGTATGTTGCCATTGACCAGGTGGCAGGCCCGAGCGAAATTGCCGTGCTGGCCGACGCGTCCGCCAACCCGGCCTGGGTGGCGGCTGATCTGCTGTCGCAGGCGGAACACGGCTCCGGGCATGAGCGCGCGCTGCTGGTTACGGATTCCGCCCGACTCGCCGCAGCCGTACAGGCCGAACTGAACGCGCAAATTCCGAAGCTGTCGCGCGCGGCGCTCGTGCGGCGCGTATTGCCACAGGGTGTGCTGCTGGTCGTGACGCCGAACCTGGATGCAGCCGTGGAACTCTGCAACCGCTTCGCGCCGGAACATCTCGAGGTGATGACGCGCAAGCCGCGCAAGTTGCTTCCCCGCCTGCGGGCGGCGGGCGCAATCTTTGTAGGCGGGTGGACCCCCGAGCCTGTTGGCGACTTTGTGGCCGGACCGAGCCATGTGCTGCCGACCGGCGGCGCAGCTCGCATGTTCTCTGGCCTGACCGTCGAGGACTTCCGCCGCCGCAGCAGCGTAATCGAATATACGCGCCGCGACCTGGCAGCAGCCCTCGCCACGATCGAAACTTTCGGTGCAGTCGAAGGCCTGGACGCACACAGCCGCTCGGCAACCGTACGGTTTGATGGGCTGTCGCGGTAGAATAGCGAACAAGGAATGTCGAATGTTGATTCGATCTTCCGCGTTTCCAGCGGGTGCGCAGCCCCCGCTGTACTTGGGAACTAAGCCGGCCATGAGCAACTACATCGCCCAAAACGTCGCCGCACTGGATGCCTACACCCCCGGGGAGCAGCCGCAGGAGTGCGGGATCATCAAGCTCAACACAAACGAAAACCCGTATCCGCCGTCGCCTCAGGTGACCGCGGCGCTGGCTGCGTTTTCAGCCGAGCGCTTGCGCCTGTACCCCGACCCGCGCGCCATGGCCCTGCGCCGCCGTGTAGCCGAGATCCATGCCTGCCGCGTGGAACAGGTCTTTGTCGGCAACGGGTCGGACGAGATTCTGGCGCTGACCACGCGTGCATTTGTGGAGAACGACGGCCGCATCGGTTATTTCACGCCATCCTACTCGCTCTATCCGGTTCTGGCCGACATCCGCGGTGCCAGTCGCTGCCCCGTGGAACTCGGTCCGGATTTCGCGTGGCGCATGCCTGCCGATGTGCGCGCCTCCCTATTCCTGCTGACGACGCCCAATGCGCCCACAGCCATCCAGTACGACCGCGGATTGGTCACGGCTTTCTGCCGCGGATTCAACGGTGTGGTGCTGCTGGATGAGGCGTATGCGGATTTTGCCCCCGACAATTTCATGGACCTTGCCCTAGCGCCTGCCAACACCAACACCCTGGTGATGCGCACGTTTTCCAAGTCCTTTTCGCTGGCCGGACTGCGCCTCGGATACGTGATCGGCCCGGAGCCGTTGATCGCGGCGATCGACAAGATCAAGGACTCGTATAACCTCGACATGCTCACGCAGACCGTGGGGTTGGCCGCTTTAAACGACCTGCCGCACATGCGCGGCAATGTGTGCCGCATCCAAGCCACACGCGGGCGCCTGACCGAGGCGTTGCGCGCACGCGGCTACCACGTGCTGCCGTCTGCCACGAACTTCCTCTTTGCGCGCCCGCCGGATGGCAACGCCCGGGCCGTGTTCGATCGCCTGCGTGAACAGAAAATTTTCGTGCGCTATTTCCCCGGTCCGCGCACCGGCGAGTTTCTTCGCATCACGGTTGGCACCGACGTGGAGATTGACGCGCTGCTGGCAGCGCTGGGGCATGATTCCCAAATCAAAAAGGAAACAGTATGAACAGCAAGCGCTCCGTTTTGGCCTTGTGCGGCCTGACCGCGTGGATGGTTGTTGCAGCCGGGTGTTCCGACAAGACGGCGGACAACCCGTTGACGGAACAGCCCGTGGGCGAGAATCCGGCCACCGATCCGTTGCAGGTGCGGCCGCGTCCGGTTGCAACCGCCGGCGCGTCCAAGAGTCAGCAAGCCGTGCAACCGCTGATCGCGACATTGTCGGTGGATGCAAAAAAGCCCGCGGCGCACGAAGCCCTGATTCAAATCGGCAATCCTGCCGTTCAGCCGCTGATCGAAGCGTTGACCAATCCGAACGCCGCACGCGCCGAGATCGCGCAGACATTAGGCGAAATCGGCGACGTGCGTGCACTCGGTCCGCTGACCCAGTTGCTGGCTGAGGAAGAAATCAAGGCGCACGACGGAGACCTGCGTGAGCAGGAACAGCGCAAAGAGGTGATCATCGCGGCACGTCGCGCCGTGGACGCCATCAAAAGCAAGTCGCCCGCCCCTGCCCCCGCCCCTATGGCATCCCGGTCCAAGCACCAGACCGGCAAGCGGTGACGCGAAGAAACCCGCGCGGATCGCTTCGGCGCGGATGTGTGGCAAAGTTGCGATGGCGGGGGGCTATCCGTGCCACGCGTAACGGCGTGACCGGTCTAGCAAAGGTAATTTGCCCATGGCATGCTCGGTTCTGTCGTAGCTTGGTTTGGTTGGGTTTTAAAAAATGGAGGTGCGAATGCGTACGATATCCGGCACGGCAATGGTGTGTTTCATTCTTTGCGTGGCTAATGGACCCCTGTGTTCCTGGGCAGCGGGGAATCCCCCTCTGCTCGGCGCACGCAGCTTGATCGACCGGGTCCTAGCCGCCGAGGCGAAAGGCCCGGCGACGAACCAGACTTCGGATGCAACGCCTCAAACCATCTACTACGCTGACATGGCGCGGTTCACCAGCAATAGCGCCACGCTGCCGCCGGATACGGCTGCCGTGCAGTGGGTCGCTTTTTACGACCGCTTCTGGACGCTTCCCGCAAGCATAAAAGACAACATCATGAGCGAGGAGATGCGTGATGATTCCCAGGAGGCGCCGCACCCAAAGGAAATCAAGGATGTCCTGGCTGCAGTGCCCGGGCCGGGCACATGGGCGGCGCTGCTGAAGATCGTGGAGGCGCGCCCCGTAGCCACGGAGCATACCGATCGCGAATTACTGCTGCGAATGTATGCTTTCTATTTAAACGGCAAATTCGACCGCGTACTTGAGGATCTCAAGCTCACAACGGATGCCCTGACTAAAAAGAACCCGGATCGCGTGGACCAGTTGCGCTACACGGTACGCTCCCTGCGCGGCAGCCTGCGCGATCTTTCCGGCGACCGGTTCCCTGGCGGCATGGTAGCGGCGTTTGAGCGTCAGCTCGATGAAATTACTGACCTCGGCAATCAGACCGTGGACATTACAATCCCCGACTTGCTGGCTTTTACTGACACCAATCAGTCCAGGCGACTCATCGAAAAGGCGATACGCCTGCCGAATGCCACGCTGGACGTCAAGGGAAGCGACAATACCCGGGCACTTGTGCGGCGCGTGGTGATGGATCATCTGTCCGAACTCCGGATGCCGCCCTGGGGGCTTGTTGGCGGCGCCGATACCATCAAGTTTTATGAAGCCTTGACGAACAAGTTCCCGGTCAAATCCGTTGATGAGGACCTGAATGTCGATGAGGACCGCAACACCATGGTGCGTCGCTCAGGTGACAGTGATGATTGGCGCACGCGAAATGGCCGGAATGAAGCTGACGCTGCATACTTGTGGGCGCTGGTTGCCTGCGGGCGTCTGGATGAGGCGGTGAACCTTGTTACCGGGACCCGGTTGCCTTCCCTGCGGGACATCAGCTATGAAGACCGTCATGACCTGTTGGGGCTCAACAATGTGGCGCCGCAACAAATCTACGTTTTTCTCGCCAAGGTGCTCGAGCGGAAGCCGGAGACGACGGCGTGGTCGGCTTTTGCGGCAGCCGCGCTGGCAACGGGAAACACCAACGAGGTGCTCGTGAAAGTGCGGGCATACCAGCATGCCGCGGCCGGGAAAACCCCATCGCGCCTTCAGACAGACATGCTGAATGCCTACCTCACGCTGGATGCGGTGGACGATGCCGTGGCCATATTGCGGCAGTCGGTGCGGATCGAGAACAAGGGCGTTTCGTCGGATCTGCTCGAACGGCAAGTGGGGGAGGCGCAGTCCGTGGCGTCCCGCCTGGAGCAACTGGGCAGATTGCTGGACCGCTCCGACTGGATTAACGAGGGGATCACCCTGATGCGCAAACTTGACACGCAGGCGGCCTCACGCAGCTGGAACCAGTACGGCAACGACCGTCCGCTATCACACGTGCTGATCAACAGCAAAGCCTATGCGGAAGCCGAGCAGGTGATCCTGCAGTATATGATCGAGCAGAAGCAATTGATGGCCAATACGCGTCAGGAACCCAGGTACTACAGCGAGCGCCGCAACGGGATGCAATCCTACCTGCGGAAGCTGGTTGACATCTATGCCGGCATGAACCGCACGGCGGATATCGTCGCACTGCTGCAGGACGCACCCTGGTGGGGTGCCGCTGATCTACAGGCTGCCGATGGCTCTGGCTACGGGTACGGCGGCGGTGACGATGAGCTGCTGCCCAAGGTGGCAGAGGCCTTGCTGGCAGCCGGACAGACCCATGCGGCGGCGGCCGTAGCCCACGAATCGGTACGGCGTGCGCCGGGGTTTGACCCCGGCTACCAGGTCCTGATGAAGATTGACGATCCCGGACTGCTATCCTGGCTGGACGCCCGGTATGCCCGCGATAAGTTTGAGGAGCGGCCGCTGATCTGGAAGGCAGCGCTGCTGCTGAAGCGTGGGCGACTGGAAGAGGCGGAGCAGACCATCCGGCTGGCGCTCAAAGTGGACCCCACGGATGGCGAGACGCGCGTCGGCGACCGTGTGCGCGCCTACGCCGTGCTGGCGGATGTGCTGGATGCACGTGGAAAGAAGGATGATGCCGCCTTTTTCCGGCGTGTGGTCGAGGCGGTACGCGTGGCCGAGAAGGGCGATGAACTCAACGCCGCCGGCCTTGTCCAGCGCAGCCAGCCGCTCTACGAGAAAGCCTCCGGCCTGTTCGCCGATGCCTATTGTGTGCAATGGCGCCTGGCTGAACGCCTCTGGGCGACAGGGAAACGGGAGGAAGCGGAGAAGCATTACGCCATTGCGTTTGAGCGCATGCCTGAGCAGTTTGGCCAGATTGCGCATCTCTGCTTCGGCTGTGAAGGCGTGTTCGACAAGCCGGAAAGCCGGGGCGTGGCCGAACGTGTGCTGATGCGCCTGGCACAGAACGGACCGCCACGCGCGCAGGTGCACTTCCTCATCGGGCAGCTGCGCGAAAAACAGGGGCGTTATTCTGAGGCCTACAGGGAATTCCGGAAATCGGTCGAAATTGATCCCGGGTACCTGGATGGCTGGACGCGCCTGAGCGAAATTGCCAACGAAACCGCTGTTTCACAATCGGACCGTGACGAAATGGCCCTCGTCATGCTACGGCTCGATCCGCTCAGCCGGCATACCCATGTTGATCTGGGGCGGGTCGCCGACTTGCGAAGCGTATGGGCGATCGTGGAGAAAAACATCGCCTTGTACGAGGATCCGCCAGCGTCAATTTTACCGCTCCCTGCCAGTGCGCGTGAAGTCGAGGAGGCGAAGAAACGCGATGCAGGCAACACGCACCGCAGGAGCATGAACTACGACTTCTATTCCCGGTCGCGTGAACGCAAAAACAGCTACCCGGGTGAGGTCATTGCGTCCAGTCAGATCGTGCTAAACATGGTGGAATTCCGGAATGCGGTTGAACAGATCGGCGCCAATGAGGAGTAACAGATTGTTCCCCCGGGGGTGACTTCGATCAGGTTCAGACCTCTCTACCTCCCGGAAATTGGCGTGGCACCATTTACTGGGTTTTCA
>JBAXVM010000147.1:0-7277 GCA_037129105.1 bacterium | reverse complement strand
ACGGAAGGGACCGGAGGGACGGAAGGGACCGGAGGGACGGAAGGGACCGGAGGGACGGAAGGGACCGGAGGGATGCCTAACCGCTATCGTCGTCCCTTCTGTCCCTCAGGTCCCTTGGGTCCCTCCCGTCCCTTGGTCCCTCATGTCCCGCCCCCGCCTACAAGCGGGTCAGGCCGGCTACGGCTGCGCCGATGATGGGGGCTTCATCTACGGAGATCAACTCGTAGTGGATGCCGCGCGGTTCGAGGAGGCTGCGCAGGTGTTGCTGCACGCGCGATGCAAAGGCCGCCGCAACAGTCAGGTGATAGGTGGATCCATCAATGTTCACCGCCACCGGGTGAAGCGGATCTGCACCAGCGCCGGTGCGGATCACGGCCGCAGCGATATTAACCGCGGTCAGCAGTGCGGCGCGGACATAAACCGGCGTGCAGAGTTCCACTGCCACGCGCCGGTCGTCTTCGGACAGCGGCAGCGCGATGAACGCCTCAGGCGGCTGCCAGGGATTGTGGCAGAAATGGCTCAGGTCCTTGCTACTGGGCAACGCCATGGCCAACACAGCCTGCGCCGTGGCAGGTGTAAACAGCCCGGCCGTGGCGGCCGCCTTGAGGATCGTGCCGCCAACGCCGCCAAGGTAGGCGCCGGCAATCATCTTCTCGAAGGCGTACGCGCCGCAGTCGGCGGTGGTGGCGTCGAACAGCAGGTCGAACCGGCTTCGAGGCGCGTGGCTAAAGCTGCCGGACTCCACATTGATTGCCATGGCGCCCAGCGGATCCAGATCGCGCCGCTTGCGGATATTGCGGTTGCTCTCGACGTAGGCCGTATTGGTGCCGGTGCCAAGAATGAAGCCCACATAGCTGCCATAGCGACGCGAGATGCCGGCGCTCTTGCCTGCGAGGAGCGTGGCCACGGTGTCGTTGAGCACGGTGATAGGGCGGTCGCAACCGTGCCGGGCCAGACGCGCGCGCACGCAGGAGCCCACCATGGTGCCAACGACCTCCGGGGCCTTGACCTGCTTGGTCCAGCGCAGCAGGCGCGCATCGCAATCGGGTGTGATCTCGGCCGGATAGGAAAAACAGAAACCGATGGAGTCCACGCGCGCGGCAAGCGGCGCCAATAAATCAGCGAGTGCATCATAAAACGCATCGGCCGAAAGTTCGCCTTGTGTGCCAGGCATGCGGTGGCGGGTGTAGTCCTCGATGTGCGGCTTGCCCTGAGCATCGAACCAGACCAGCGCCACGCGCAGGTTGGTGCCGCCAGCGTCCAGCACAGCCACACGCGTGTCCGGCGGCACGGGTCGATCAATCGTCACGAACGCGGGGATCATGGGAAGAGCGTCCGTTGCGCCCTCCAGGCCGCGCGTCATGGCGGTGTTGAATTGCGGCAGCAGCGCCTCGGGGTCGAGCTCGGTTACGCTCAGGCCGTTGTCCGTGAGAAATTGTTGCGTGCGGTGTGTAGGTGTCATATGAGGCCTCCATGCGATTTGGGTTAACGATTCTGGTGTCACGATCGCGCTGTGTCTGCCACGGTCTTCAAAACGCCTGCGCTCGCAATCAACGCGGATCTTCTTTCTTTCCAGCTGGAAGAGTTGCAGCACATGACCCGGCGGGCGGGGCGCTGGCAGCGCATGCGGCGGGCGGACCGGCAGCACAACACCCGCCCCCGGCGGGCGTCTCCCCTGTGGACGCGCAGGCTTGATTCCATGGCATCTTGCTCAGCAGGATGCCCATGCCGCACCAATCCGTGAGCCCGGCAAAGATCAGGCCAGACGCAACAAAGCCTGAAAGAATCAGAAAGGACGGATGAACAAAGGCCCCCAGGAGCACCCCCAGCAGCGCCAGGCTACCGGCGGCAATCCGAACCTGTCGTTCAAGCGAAATAATGGCACGGCCTTTGACCGTGACACCCCCTGCGGCAACATAGGCCGCCAGGCCACCTTCGATGACACAGAGCCCTGCCACGCGCAATTTTTCCAGCGTCTTTCTGGCCATTCCGGCGCGGTTTCCGCTGCGACAGAGTAGAAGTCGCGGGGCAGCCGTGGCCCGCACCTGGTCCGCACGCATCTCGAGCTGATCGAGGGAAATCAGACGCGAGCCGGGAATGTGCTCGCTCTCAAACTCGGCGCCGGTGCGCACGTCAATCACACTGGCCGCACCACCGGCTGCCACACGCCGGACCACTTCTGCGGCAGTCATGGTTGCCGGAATGTGAACGCCCTCGCGGTTCAGGCGCAGCAGATCGTCCATATTCGCCGGCCGGGGCGGAGGATTAGCCGTAAGCTTTTGTACGAACTCCGCCCGATCGCTGATCTGCACCCACGGGTTTGCATTTTTCTCTTGGCCGAGCGTGCTCTCGATTCGGCTCTGGTAGTCATGTCCCGGAAAGAGCACCGTCTCTCCAGGCAGATCGGTCAGCATGGCATGGATGGAATCAAAGAGCTGGCCTGCGTCGCCGCCCAGAAAGTCCGTGCGTGCCACACCGCCGATAAACAGGGAGTCCCCTGAGAAAAGTGCCCCATCCGCCACGAGCACCAGGTGATCGGGTGTGTGGCCGGGCGCGTAACGTACGGTGATATCGAGCTTCCCCAAGGCAATTTTTTCGCCGTCCCCGGGGTGCGCGGTGACTCCCGCGTGCAGGGCTTTCTCATGTGTCATCCGGGTGCTGTTGAAACGCGCAGCCAGCTCGCCCGCGCCGGAAGGGTGGTCGGCATGGGTGTGGGTGTCCACCACGTAGCGCAGCTTCCAGCCTTCGGCTTTGACCTGATCAGCCATGTCATCAACAAGATCCAGGTGCACATCCAGTGCCAGCGCCTCCTTGCTGGCAGAATCGGCCAGAAGATACCCGCGGCACCCTTGGGGATGGGGAAATGGCACGACGAGCAGGGAATTCACAGATCGCATAACACCCTCCTTCATGATTCGTGATTTCTTATTCGACATGTTGCGATTTTCCTGGCAGGTGGCCCGGGCGCTCCGCGCACGGGCATGCGCAAATACAGCAACTGGCACCGTTTCTGCCCGCGCGCGGAGCGCACGGGCCACCATTGTTGCCAACGTGTACCGGACGATTTACTTTTCCTTCCGCTTTTCCACGACATCGGCGCGCATGATCTGGTCCTGACCCAGCTTTTCGCGCAGGCTGTCGATGGTGTGGCAGAGTTTCTCGTCGCGAACACGGCGGTCCGCAGGGTCGTCAAACAGACTCATCTGCTCCTGGCGCTCCGCGGTGAGGCCGCTGACACCAAAACCAATCAGCCGCACAGGCTGCACCAGCGGCTCAGCATCCAGCAGTTCAAGAGCCATGCGGCGCAGTGTAAAATCGTCACAAACAGGAAGTGCAAACGAGCGCTGGCGCGTCAGGGTCTGAAAATCGGACCAGCGCAACTTAAGGCGCGCCACGCCCGCATACTTGCCGGTTTCGCGCAGCCGGCGACCGACATCATCCACCAGGTCGCGCAGCACCACGTGCAAACGTGCGGGTTCCCGACAATCCGCAGGGAAGGTGTATTCGCGCGAAAGGCTCTTCTCTTCGAAGTCCGTCTCAACCGCACGGTCGTCCTCGCCGAACGCGAGGCGCATCAGATGTCCTGCCGCGTGGCGACCGACGACCGTGGCAAGGGAGATCTCCGAAGCACGCTGGATATCGCCAATGACACGGATGCCGTGGTTTTCCAACAGCTCGCACATCACCTTGCCCACACCCCAGAGACGCCCGACCGGCAGCGGTTCGAGAAACGCCAGCAGGGCGGCGCGGTCCCGCGGCACCACCGTCAGGCCGTCCGGCTTACGCGATTCACTGGCGAGCTTGGCGAGAAACTTGTTGCCGGCCACGCCGATCGAAGCCGTCAACCCGGTTTCCTCACGAATGGCCGCGCGGATCGCAATGGCGATCGCTTCCGGCTCACCAAACAGGCGCCTGGAGCCAGTTACATCGAGGAACGCCTCGTCTATCGAGACCGGCTCCACCAGCGGGGTGAACCGTTCGAAGATCGCAAACATCTGCCTCGACACGGCGGCATACCGGGGCATGTCCGGCGGAAGAAAGGTGGCCTGGGGGCAGAGCCGAAACGCCTCCCGGGAGGGCATGGCGGAATGCACGCCGAACGTACGCGCCTCGTAGGAGCAAGTTGAAACCACACCGCGCTGGTCCGGCGGCGCGCCCACAATCACGGGCTTGCCGCGCAATTCAGGACGATCGTGCTGCTCCACGGCGGCGAAGAACGCGTCCATGTCAACATGCAGGATGTCGCGGGAAGAAGTCATTGGTCAGTAGCCATTGGGGGGGATAGGGCTAGCAGCCTGTCGGACTTAGCCTTCTGGGGACACAAACCTTCTGCCGACTAGGCTGCTAGGTCATTGATCATTCGGCATTGGGTGTGGCGGTCAAATCGACTCGGCGACTCGAAGACTTGGTGACACGCTTCCTTTTCTCCCCCAATGACCACTGACCAAGGACTTGCCCTATCGCTCCATCCGCCGGCGCATCTGCCGGGTCATCTTCTCCGGCTCCGTAGCCGCAAGGGCCGCGGCGGCCTCGTCCTTGGGTGTACGCTGCTGCCACCAAAGCTGCCCGATGGCCAGGATCGTGCTGACCGTCCAGTAGAGCGACAGGGCGGATGGCATGCTGTAGAAAAAGAAGAGCATCATCAGGGGCATCATCCAGGTCATCATCTTCTGCTGCATAGGGTCGCCCATGGCAGGCGTGAGCTTGCTCTGCACGATCGTGACAGCCGCCATGACCAGCGGCAGGATATTGAGCACGAGGGGCGGAACCACGCCTGCAAAAAGATTCTCCGGCTCGCTCAGGTCAGACACCCAGATAAACGGAGCAAAGCGCAGTTCCACGGCGCTGCGCAGCACCGTATAGAGCGCAATAAAGACGGGCAACTGCACCAGCATGGGCAGACAGCTGGAAAACGGATTAACTTTGTTTTCGCGATAGACCTTCCAGATCTCCTGCTGCAGTTTATGCGGCTCATCCTTAAACTGCTCCTGGATCGCCTTGATTTTCGGCTGCACATCGCGCATGCGCTTGGCGCTCTCTGTGCTTTTATGCGTGAGCGGCCAGAAGACAATCCGCACGAGCAGCGTCAGAAGGATGATGGCCACGCCATAGTTGGGGATGATCCGGTAGAAGAAGTTCAGCAACGGCACCAGTGGCTTGCAGAACCAGGAGAAGAAGCCGAACTCCATGATTTCGTTGCGGCGCAGTCCCAGCTCGGTGAGATAGGCCAGCTTTTTGGGGCCAATATATAATTCGTAGCTCCGCTCGAGGCCCTGTTCCTTCTCCAGCAGGGCGCCGGGAAACGCCACGGCGCCATTGACATGCGACAGGGCGAATACGGGCTGATTCGCATCGTGCGCGGCCTCCAGTCGAAAGGCTGTGCTGGCGACCGAAGGCGCGAACGTTTGCACAAAGAAGCGTGACTTGAGCGCCACCCAGTGCTGTGCGCCGGTCACGGTTTGCATGGCTGCACTTGGCACGGCACCCCCCGAACCTCCGCAGCCAAATGAGCTGATGCCAAACAGCTTGGGCAACTCGCTGCTCCAGTGGCGGACCTTGTCCTCCGGCCCGACAGCGAAGGAATCAGCCGAAAGCTCATCGTTCTTGGAGTTGCCACGGTAGAACGTGCCCAGCGCTACCCAGTTGGTGCCGATCTTGAGAGGAATTTCCGAGGTGTTGGTGATGCGGTCTGTGACCAGAACCCGGTGATGCTCGCGCAGTGCGACGGTTCGCTCCACACGCAACCCCTGCGGCGTGACAAAGACCAAATTGAGTGTGTTGCTCGGCCCGGCACGGACACTATAGTCCGCGTCCGGCGGAACATCCGGCAGGCCGGAGAGGGCGAGCGCCGGCTGAGGGTCAAAGTCGAGAATCACCGGACCGCTGTTTTTTGCCGAGCGGGCGCGATAAGCCGGGAGCGTAGCCGCCCGCAAAGTGGCGCCGCGCGAAGAGATCATCAGATCCATGTCTGCCGAACGCAGGACATTGGTCTCCTCGGGCAGCAGGTGAACCGTGCGCATGGAATCCGGCGGCGGGGGCTCTGCGGCGACCTCCGCCGCAGGGATGCCGGCGACCGGCTGATTCGTGGCAGGCGTAAGCGTGGCCTGCGCGGCGGCATTGGTGGAAAGCACGGCAGCCGCCTGACGCTCAGCCAGCGCCTGCAGCTGCGCCTTGCTGGCTGTGTCTTGCGTGTACCACAGCCAGGCCAGCAGCGCGACAAACAGCATGGCCACAATCAACTTCTCGCTTCGGTTCATTCTATCTCCCGGGGCGGCATGGCCGCCATCAAAGGCATCTCCGCATGTTACGGGCCGCATCTGGAGGAGGCGGCACAGGGTCAAAGCCGCACGGGCCAAACGGATGGCAGCGCAGCAGACGGCGTCCGGTTAACCAGAGGCCACGCCACGCCCCATGCACGCGCAACGCCTCCATGCTGTAGTTCGAGCACGAGGGCTCGAACCGGCAGCAATTACCCATGTGCGCGCCGAGAAGGACCTGATAAGCCCGAACGCAGACAATCAGTAATCGGCTCAGCATGGACTGTTCCTCCAGATGCCGGCCCGGCGACAAGTTGTGCGAAGGTCATCTTCCACATCCTGCCGTTTTGCTTTTTCAATTCTTCCCCGCGCCAGCAACAGCACGTCAAAACCAGGCAGCAGGCAGGCACGATTCATCCGGAACGCCTCACGCAGCAGCCGGCGCGCCCGGTTGCGCGACACAGCCGACGGCAAGGTCCGGCGGCTGGTGACCACCCCCAGCCTGCGATCGGCATCCGGCGCGGCTCGCAGCCACAGCACCAGAAACCGGCCCGGAATCGAGCGCTCCCGCGCAAACGCATCCCGATACAGTGCCGGCCACATGCGACGCGAACGAGGCAGCCCAAAATCGGGCGCCTCTGCATTCGGCTCCGGCGACTGTACGCCAGGGTGCACGTTTTCCGGCTCCCGGCTCATGGAACAGGCTCCGTGCGGACAGCTAGTTCGCGAGGCGTGCGCGCCCCTTGCTGCGGCGATTGGCCAGCACCTTGCGGCCACCCTTGGTGGCCATACGTGCTCGGAAACCCAGCTTGCGCTTCCGTTTAATCTTGGATGGCTGATAAAGCATCTTCATGGTCGTACTCCTGCGGCTGTCGTGAAGGAATCCATAAGAATACCATTTCAACGGATATAGTCAATCTGGCACAATGGGAAAGGGAAAAAGGGGCGCATCTGCAATTCATTGGCCTTCACGGTAGGGACGGCTTTACGCCGTCCATTGTCTGGCATTTGCGGGTAGAC
>JBAXVM010000146.1:0-7335 GCA_037129105.1 bacterium | reverse complement strand
CCATGCCGTTGTCGCGCAGGTAGTCGAAGCCGAACTCGCTGTTGGTGCCGTAGGTGATATCGCATGCGTACTGCGCGCGGCGCTGCGCCGGGTCCATCGTGTTCTGGATGCAGCCGACCGTGAGACCGAGAAACTCGTAGACCGACCCCATCCACTGCGCATCGCGTAGCGCGAGGTAATCGTTGACCGTCACCAGATGCACATTATGGCCGGCCAGCGCATTGAGATACAGCGGCAGCGTAGCCACGAGGGTCTTCCCCTCGCCGGTTTGCATTTCAGCAATCTTCCCCTGATGCAGCACAATGCCGCCCATGAGTTGCACGTCAAACGGAATCATTTCCCATAGTTTCTCGTGGCCGCACACCGTGCGCGTCGTGCCGCACAGCCGGCGGCAGGCGTTCTTTACCACCGCGAAGGCCTCGGGGAGAATGTCGTCCAGCGTCTCGCCGTGGGCGACCCGGTCGCGAAACTCCGCGGTTTTAGCCACGAGCGCCGCATCGTCAAGCGACTGGTATTCGAGTTCGAACGCGTTGATGCGCTTGACCAGCGGCAGGAGCCGCTTGCGGTCGCGTTGCTGTTTGGTGCCAAAAATTGCGTGGATCAGATTCATGCAGGTGGGTTCCAATTTTCCGCCGGCAGGGAGCCGGCAAACCGGGTCAAAAGACAACCGGAAGTGCGGGTACTATATCCCGCCGACGCGATTCACGCCAGTGCGAAACGGCAGTAACTGCACCGGCGTATAGGTGGACGCGAAGTCCATCACAATCCCGGGGTCCGGCCGGCTGAGCATCTGTGCGAACGTGTCTTGTGCGGGTCCGGCTACGCGCACCTGCCCGCTGCCGCCGCATCGCCCGCACGACACTTTCAGGTTTCCGACCCCGTCGCACGTTGCGCAAGGCACGGTGACGGTGCGCGAATTGCTTTCGGACCGTCCGCAATTCGAACATCGACCGTTGACCATCTGCCAGCCGCAGGAACAGGTGCGGATGGATTTGCTGGTGACGATCTGGGACAGGCTGCCTGCGCCCCTGCATGCGCCACAGCTGCGCGCAACCGTTCCCTTGGCCGCGCATGCCGTGCAAGGCGCGAACACGGGAGGCAGATGCGTATTCCGATAGGCGTCCACAGCCTGAAGCGCATAGGCATCGCCTTGCGCAGCCGCCATGCGAAACCAGTAGATGGCGTCCTGTTCGCTCCAGGATACACCGCTGGCCGTGAAAAACATCCGTCCGATCTGTTTCTGCGCGCCAACATGTCCGTTGCGCGCGGCGGCCAGAAAGCAGGCGGCTGCCATCTGGCGGTCCTTGGCGACGCCGCTGCCGCTGCCATACAACAAACCCAGCGCAAAAGTTCCCTGCGTGTTTCCCATGGCGTGGGCCTTTTGGAAAGCGTGGAAGGCATTGGTCGGATCCTGTGTGACACCGAGGCCTTTCCAGTGCATCACGCCCAGGATCGCGTGGGCATCTGAACTGCCGCGCGCCGCCGCGGCGGTCAGCTGTTCAATGGCCTGTGAAAAATCCCGGCGCATGCCTTGTCCATTGGCATACTGAAGGCCCAGATTGAGCATGGCCAGCACCTGCCCCTGCGCGGCCGCCTTGCGGTTCCACTGCGCCGCCTGCACGAAATCAGGCGGGATGCCTTTAGCTCCGGTGGCCAGCATATATCCCACCCAGGCCTGCGCCTCGCGGTCACCCTGATCGGCCGCCTTGCGCCCCCATTCCAAGGCCTGGTAAAGATTGGTGGCACATCCGATGCCTTCGGCCTGGATCGCGGCCATGTCGTGCTGCGCCGCCGGCAGGCCAATGGCGGCCGCGCTGCCGATCAGGGCGGCGGCCGCGGCATAATTCTTTGCCACGCCGTCGCCACAAGCCAGGCGAACGCCTTTTTCGTACATGTCCTGCGCATCGGCAAGCGTCGGTTCCGGCGGAGACACAGGCCTTTCCATGCGCAGTCTGGCGGCGGCATCCGCCGCCGCGGCCGCCGCCTTCCGGGCCTCCTCCTCCCGGCGTGCAGCCGCCATGGCCGCATCCACCTGCGCGCGTTTTTGCAGCAATGCCAGCAGTGCGTGGGCCTGCAATTGCTGCCCGGAATCCAAGCGCGCCTGCTGCAGCAACTGCGTGATCAGCTTGCTTCCGGCATCGGGCGTTTCCGCATTTTCCGCCGCGCGCAGGGTGTCCAGAAAAGCCGCCTGTTCACGGCTATTACGCTGCAGGTTCGCATAAATCAAACCCAGCACGATGGCACAAATCAGAAAACCCACGCCGAAGATCAGCCAGAGTGGCACCGCCCGCCAGGAACCCGCCGGCGGAACGACATAGCCGGACATGTCCGGCTGCGCGGCGGCCGTGGGTTTGGGCACGCTCACCAGCGACCCGCAGTGGGGGCATTCCAAATATGAACCCGTCAGCGCACCGGCGCGGCTGATGCGCTGCGCGCATTCGGTACATTGAAACGTATTGTCCGTCATTGCTCCTCCGGTGCGTCGTGCGGCCCTGCGCCGGCTACTGCCCGGCTCCCCATCCGGCATTACTTTCCGGTATCGCTCTTTTCGCCCGATCCGCCGAATGGCCACCACCAGCTCGACTTCGACGACGCCGGTTTCTGCGGTTCACCGGCCATCGGCTGCTGCTCCACGGGTGCGTGCTCGGCGGCCCGCCTGTCGATGATCTGCTCCTGTCCCATCAACTCGACCCCGCGGACCGTGGATTTGACCCGTGTACTGAGATACACGTCCTGCGTGGCCCGATGTACGATGGTGACCAGTCCATCGGCCGAAATTTCAATGGTGGGAGGCGTGGTCCGCAGCAGTCGCCCCAATTCCAGGGTCGACCAGACGCGGTCGCCCGGCGTGTCCGTGATTCGCAAAAAGATATATTCCGCCTGCCGGCGCACAAAGTAGACCAGGCAAAGTTTACGCTGCGAGTCGGGAAGGTCGGCAAACAGCTGGATGGCCGTTTTAATTTCCAGCCCGGGCACAATGTCAAAAGCCCGCGACACCGACTCATAGCGCCGGTCGTCGCGACGCACCATGGCGGTGGCAATATAGCTGCCGGTCTTGCCCAGGGGGTACCACTCGTCCAACTCAAACGCCGCCCGGTGCGTTTCACCCCCCGGCAGGAGCAGGTTCGAAATCATTGAGGCGCCCGGTTGCGAAAGGGTAAGCGTGTCGTGCCGCCGGTCGGTAATCTGGAAAAACAGACCGTTCTGCCGGTTGATGCCGGACCCAACCAAAAAAGGCGTAGTGGCGTGATTCACGATACACACATCAGCCCGGATCGCCTCGCCCACGAGGTAGACGCTCTGATTCAGGTTAAACTCCGCAGACATCTGCGCGCCGGCGCACCCCGCCAGCCAGATCCCAACCGCCAAAACTTGTTTCACCCGGCTGGATCGCGTTACACCTGAATAATGCATTCGAATACTTTACCACCTGACGCGTCGGATGTCATCTGTTGTGCAGCAGCAATTCTCAGACCATTCTCAGATTACCGGCGGCTAAACAAGCGCGCCCGACTCCCCCACGCCGGTGGGCGTAAATCGTACGATCCTGCCACGCTGCGAACGGCTGATCCCGGGCACACGGCAATCAAGATAGGCGCCGCTCCAGCCGCATCCAAAACCATCTGTGTCCAGTCGCTCGATCAACACATCCACCGGCCGCCCGACAAACTGCAGGGCAAAGGCCCGCCGCTTCTCCTCCCGCAGGCGCAGCAACTCCTGTGCGCGCGCTTTACGCACCGCCGGCGGAACCGCTTCCGGCAACTCCGCCGCCGTCGTTCCCGGCCGCGCACTGTAGGGGAAAACGTGCAGATTGCTGAACGGCAACGATTCCACGAACTGGATTGTGCGCGCAAAGGACTCGTCGCTCTCGCCCGGAAATCCGACGATCAGGTCGGTGCCCAATCCCAAGTCCGGCAGGCGTCGCATAGCCGCCTGTACGATGGCGGCATACGACTCCGGGGTGTAGCGGCGGCGCATGCGCCGCAGCGTCGCGGCATCGCCGCTCTGCAGCGGCAGGTGAAGATGCCGGCAGATCTTGCTACAGGAAGACATCAGCTCGATGATTTCCAGCTCGGATGTGGCGGGCTCAATCGACCCCAGGCGCAGGCGCGGCACCTCGGCGATCGACACCAGCGCTGCCAGCAGGTCCGGCAGGCCGCGCGTGCCATCGCGATAACAGGCCATATTACACCCCGTGACAACCAACTCGCTGAACCCGGCCTGCGACAGCGCGCGTGCCTCGTCCAACACCTGTTGCCAGGGCCGACTGACCGGCAGGCCGCGGGTGTGCGGCACGATGCAATAGGAACAGAAGAAATCGCAGCCATCCTGCACCTTCAGCAGCGCGCGCTTCCGGCGCGGACGGATGGACGGATCCGGCAGCTCCGGCAGCGCGTGCGCCGGTAACGCCCTGGCCGACAGGTGTGCCTGCACGATGGCAGCCAGGCGATCCTTGCCATCGCGTGTTACGAGCAGATCGACACCTGCCACGGCGCGGCGCGCCGCGTCAGCCTCCACGACGCACCCCACCAGCGCCACAAACGGCTCCTGCTGTCCCGCCATCCGCGCGGTGCGCTTGATGCTGCGCGCCATCTGCAACCCCTGCTGCTCCGCGGTATGGGTGACCGCGCACCCGTGGATGACCACCACATCCGCGGGCGCCGCAGGCGGCACCACGTGCCAACCTGCGGAGGTGAAGTCAGCCGCAAATTGCTCGGTTTCCGCCTGATTCAAGCGGCAGCCAAAGGTCTTGAAGGCTACACGCATGTCCGCAATTATCCGAGCACGGCCCCGGAGCTGGCATTGCGCACGACTTGGGCATAGCGCGCGAGCCACCCGGTTAGGGGACGCGGTTGCCATGGCTTGGCAGCGGCACGCCGCCGCGCAATCTCCGCATCACTGATCACGACCTCCAGCTTGCGGCACGGAATGTCGATGCGGATCAAATCGCCATCCTGGAGCAGACCGATCAGGCCGCCCTCGGCGGCTTCCGGCGAAATGTGCCCGATGCACGCGCCGCGGGTGCCCCCGGAGAAACGGCCATCGGTGATGAGTGCCACGCTTTCGCCAAGGCCGGCGCCCATGATATACGACGTAGGCGCCAGCATTTCCTGCATGCCGGGGCCACCGCGCGGCCCTTCGTAGCGAATCACGACGACATGTCCGGCCGTCACCTTTCCCGCCAGAATACCCTCGCAGGCTTCATCCTGCGAATTGAAACAAATGGCGCGGCCTTCAAAGTGCATCATGTTCGGGGCCACGCCGGCCTTCTTCACCACGGCGCCCTGCTCGGCCAGGTTGCCAAACAGAATCGTCAGGCCGCCATCCCGCGAATAGGCGTTGGCCACCGTACGGATCACCTGCTCGTCTTTCACATCTGCATGGGCAATATTCTCGCCCAGCGAATGCCCGGTAACCGTCGGGCAGTCCGTGTTCAACAGGCCAGGAATATCCGCAATGCGCTTGAGAATGGCAGACACACCGCCTGCGGCATCCACATCCTCCATGTGGTACTGACAGGATGGCGAAACCTTGCAGACGTTGGGACAGCGCTGCGAGATTTGATTGATGCGCGCCAGGTCATATGCGACACCCGCCTCATACGCAATGGCGAGCGCGTGCAGCACGGTGTTCGAGCTGCCGCCCATGGCCATGTCGAGTGCAAAGGCATTATCCATCGCGGCGCGGGTCACGAGGCTGCGCGGCCGGGGGGCGCCAGCCTTGGCCATTTCGACCACGCGCTCGGCAGCCTGCTTCCATAGCTCGCGGCGGCGCGGATCCGTGGCCAGGATCGTGCCGTTGCCTGGAAGGGCCAGTCCCAGCGCCTCACACAGGCAGTTCATGGAGTTGGCCGTGAACATGCCGGAGCAGGAACCGCACTCCGGACAGGCATGCGACTCGACGGACTCAAGCTGTTCCGCGGTCAGACGGCCGTTCTTGAATCCGGCCACCGCTTCGAACACGCTGATCAGATCCACGACTTTGCCGTCCGGCAGGCGTCCGGCACGCATGGGGCCACCGCTGGCAAAAATGGCCGGAATGTTGGCGCGCAGGGCACCCATGATCATGCCGGGCACAATCTTGTCACAGTTCGGGATGCAGATCACGGCATCAAAGCAATGCGCGCGGAGCATGGATTCCACGGAGTCGGCAATGATCTCGCGGCTGGGCAGCGAATATTTCATCCCCTCATGGCCCATGGCAATGCCGTCGCAAATGCCGATGGTGTTGAACTCAAACGGCACGCCGCCAGCCTCGCGAATGCATTTTTTAATCCATTCACCCACCACGTTCAGATGGCAGTGTCCGGGAATGATCTCGATGAAGGAGTTGCAGACGCCAATGAACGGCTTGCCAAAATCCTCGCGCTTCACGCCGGTGGCACGCAGCAGACTGCGGTGCGGGGCGCGTTGAAAACCATCCTTCACAGCATCACTGATCATGTACTGTCTCCTCGTTTGGCATGCGGTATGTTCGGGACCGGGTCATCGCGGCAACAGAAAAACAGGCTGGCTGTCCGGCCCGGCGGCTAGGCGCGCTGAATAAACTTGCCGGTGCGCGTATCCACGCGGATGACTTCGCCCGGCGTCAGGTACTCCGGCACCTGCACGGACAGGCCGGTTTGCAGTTTGGCAGGTTTGGCGCGGCCCGTGGCCGAGGCGCCCTTGAGCACGGGATCGCACGCGACGATCTTCAGCGCCACGCTGGCCGGCATTTCAATGGTCAGGATTCGGCCGTCCGCGACCAGCGCCATGAGCCCGTCCTGGTCCTCGACCAGATAGTCGACCTGCTCCGCAAGTTCGTTCCGGTTCAGCACAAACTGGGAAAAGTCCTCGGCGTCAATGAAGGTGTACTCGTCCTGCTTTGCAAAGAGAAACTGCACCGCCCGTTTCTCGAAGGCGATGGGTTCGAGCGGATCATCCCCCTTGCAGGTCATGTCCACCTTGTTTCGGGTTACCAGGTTACGAAAACGGAAGCGGTAGAGCGTCGACGCACCACGCGCGCTGGGTGTTGTAACCTTGAGATCCTCGACAATATGGGGCACGCCCTGAATACCGATGAGTTCATTGCGCTTTAAATCGCAAGCCTTGATCATGACAGCATTTCTCCTCTGCCCGTAACAATATGTCATTTTTTGCCGGGCCGCAACGCCTGGCCACTAATTATTTCTGCCCGCACGCGCGGGAGAAGGCGCTGGCGGCTTAGCATGTTCCATTAGAAATGCGGGGAAAAGCAGGTGTTCTTCATTTGGAACTCAGGAACTCAGGGAGTTCTCTCCACAGGCGGAAACATCGAATTTGTTGGTCTTGGCGACCTTGGCGTCTTGGCGGTTGG
>JBAXVM010000145.1:0-7341 GCA_037129105.1 bacterium | reverse complement strand
GGAACGGTTTCGCTTTGATCCTGCAGCGGCCTACCCGGATGGCGGCCTTTCGGCAACGGTCTTTACCTGCCCGGATTATACTGAGCTGGAACTCATGAGTCCATTTGCCGCGCTCCAGATCGGCCAGGCGCTCGAGTTCCCGATCACGTGGGAGTTGCACCGCCTGCCTGCGGCGTGCCAGACCGCGAAGGACCGGCGCATGGCAGCGCTGGACATTCTGAATGCGGCAGGATCGCGGTAAGCAGTACGGCGTCAATAAATTTTCCCTTGCCGGAACGCGGCCCAGGCGGTCTCGAACCAGGCGTCGCTCTCCGGCATGGGCCGACGCGGCACCCAGCGGCTGGTCGTGGTGCCGTTGCGCGCGGCAAGGGTCTCCAACACCTGTTCGCGGAAGGACGTGTTTTCCGGTGCAAAGCTCCACTGCGCAGGATCGAGATGCGGGTGCGCGCGCGACCCGGCGGGATCGAGTACAATGCAGGACCCACGGCTCCCCACGCCGCTTTCGACCGCGAATCGTACGGTCTCGATGTATACGGCATGCGCAAAGCACAACTGACGGTTGCGCAAGGCCTCGCGGGTCTCCTCTGCGGTACCGGCGCACCCCGCCTGCTCCAGGCGACGCCATTGGGCCCAGGCATCGGCGGCGGCCTGTCCGAGATCGCTCCGGGAGCGGATATGCGCCGCGGAGCGGCTCATGCGTGCTTGCATCTGCGTGCGTTCGACGCGCCAGTCGGTCGCCAGCTTCTGGCACAACAGCGGCGCGAGTTCGGCCTGCGCGGAGGCGATGGCCCCTTGCAGCGTCGCGGGGGTGACGGTTGCTTCGCGGTAGCGCGCCGCAATATAGTCGGCCGCGCGGAACCCGCCGACCTGCCCGGAGTTCAGTGCCGAGCCGCCCGGGCGATAGACGCCGTGCGATCCGTTCACTTCGCCCACCGGGAAGAGGTGCGGCAGATTGATGGATTCCCACCAGTGGTTGCCGGCCAGGCCCCCGTTATTATGCTGCGCGCAGACCGCGATCTCCAGCGGCTCAGTCGTGATGTCAATGCCGTGGTCGCGGTAGAGCTCGATGGCGCCGGGGTTCATCTTGAGCAGGCGCGCGATCGGCGTCTCCAGCAGCGCCTGCGAGTTCTTCAGGTAGGTGTGGGCCTCGGGACTCAGGTCCTCGAAGCGGAAGCCGTCCGGGTTTGCGCGGAAATCGAGGAACACGCGGCGCCCCTTGAGCACGGTCTCGATGTAGACCAGGATGTCTACAATTGACGAACCGCCCGCGATCTTGCGCGAATCGAACGGCCACTGATACCCCTTGAGGAACACCATGGAGTTCATGGCGCCAAGGGAATCGAAATACGGCGGCAGGAACTCGCGCACATCGCTCTTGCCATCCGCGGCTGTGCTGATAAAGCGCGGCACCACCTGCATGTACGTGCCCGAGACGTTCCAGCGGAAACCGATCGAGGCCAGGCCGTACTGCGATTCCGGCAGGCTCTGGGCGGCTGCGCCGGCCAGCAGCGCCACGCCGATGGCGCCGGTGTGGACGTTCGGATAGACGCTGCTCTGGTAGAGTCCGCCCGGGCCGCCCACGGCAAAAACCACGTTTTCGGCGCCGTAAAATTCCAGCTGCCCCTTCTCGTCCAGCGCAGCTGCGCCCACGACGCGCTTGCTTCCGGCCTGCTCTGCGGTCAGCAGCGAGACCACCACGCGCCTCTCGCGCACCGGGATCTGGCAGTGCTGGATCTCGCGGATGAGCGCGCGGCACATGTCGCGCGAGGTGTACGGGCCCACGGAGGTGGCGCGCTGTCGCGGATCGTGATCCGTCTTGTACCCCACGAACTGCCCGTAGGCATCCTGGGGGAACGGCACGCCGAGGTTCACCAGGTGCAGAAAGGCGCGAGCCGACAGACTGGCCTCGACCAGCGCCAGGTCGCCGTGCATGCTGCCGCCGGCCATGTAGGTCTCGGCCATGACCTTGGGGGCGTCCGCCTCGGCGCCGCACATGGCGAGCTTGTAGTAGGTTTGCTTGTCGCTGCCGGTGTTGATGGACGTGCCCATCTGCAGCCCTTCTGAGACGATCAGCAAATCCGTGATCCCCTTGCGATAAAGCTGCAGTGCGGTATTCAGCCCCGCCGCACCGCTGCCGATGATGAGCGTGTGGCAGGTGTGAAGGGGGGCTGGCGTGGCAGGTGTGTGTTTGTCTTCCGTGTGCATGGAACCTTTCGAGTTTCGATTACGCGACGGTACGTGGATGAACTTCCTGGTTGTTTCGTATGGTAAGCGCAGCGATCACCACAATTAGGTCATAGTCCCGTCACAATATAACGCAGGACGTGATGGGTCAAGCCTCGAACCCGCGAGCGGGCGTCCGTGGCATGGTCTTTTCCTGAAGCTTCACAATTTGTCCAACCGCCAAGACGCCAAGGCCGCCAAGACCAACAAACTCGATGTTTTCGCCTACGGAGAGACAACGTCTGGGAAACTTGGCGTGCTTGGCGTCTTGGCGGTTAAAAACGCGGCTTAAGTGGTGCTTCAGGAAAAGACCATGGCGTCCGTTGGCGCATCCCTGTTTCGTTGACCTACAGCAGACTGCGGGTGGTGCGCGTTGTCCGTAAGCGACGGTAGGGACGGCTTTACGCCGTCCACTGTTAGGCCAGTTACGGGTAGACGGCATAAAGCCGTCTCTACCCAATACAAGTCAAGGAAACAGGTATGCGCCCGGCGTCCGTCATATGTTGGCGCCCGGGCCACCGGGGTTGCCACTGCGTGGCTGTCCCATTACTCGAACGGCCAAGCGCGTCGCAACTCCTGCACCGTACCTGGATAGACATTTACATCGATGTCTGGGCGCGTTCCAGGGATCGGGAAGAACGCTGCTCCGCGCGTGGTGCCCGGGCGCTGTTCGCTGGCAAACTGCCAGAGCGTGTAGCCTCGCCAGTCGCAGGAGGGAAAGTTCGTGATGGCGTCCATGTACCGTGCATACCACAGGCGAGTGCGTGCCCAGATATCGCTGCGGCTGGGCGTGTGGCAGATGTCTAACAGCGTCTGGTGGCTGACATAAACCAGCGGATAGCGGCCGGTTTTCATATGAACTTTCTCCAGAAAGATCTGCGCCTGCGCCATGTTCATGAACTTGCCGCTGGAAACGTCCTCCAGATCCAGGGCCAGGAGATCCCCGTGTGCATCGCCGATTGTGTGCAGAAACAGGGCGGCCTGTTTCCCGGCATCGTCAGCCGTACCCACGTGGTAGGCACCCCAGAGATATCCATGGCTCTTCGCCGCAGTTCGGCGTGCGGCATAGGCGCGGTCTGCGGTCAGGCCGGACGAAGCGCGATGGATTACACCTGCCACGCGCGGCTCGTTGGCAAGCTGCGACCAGTTGATGTCGTTCTGCTCGTAGGCATCGATCACGAGCGCGGTGCGCGCGTCGCGCCAGGGCGCGTGAAAAGCATTGATAGGTGTGGCAGGTGGTGGTGGCCGCTCAACGCCCGGCGTTGTCACGCAAGCCCCTGCCAATGCCAGTGTCATCAGCAAGCACCACCATTTCACGGACGCACGTCCTTTCCATTCGTAATGCCATCGCAGCGACATGCCGTTGTCAATATGCGAAGGATGCGTTCAACGGTGAGGGTCAAATTGGGCTCGCTCGCGAACCGTAAGTTGGACCCTCAGTTTCTGCGACTTTCATGGGCCGCTTTGCTCGATTTACCAAGTGGAGACTGCGGTCCTTCTGCGACGATTTGAGTCTGTCAAAGAGGCGTCGCAGATCGTGGTCACATTCAGAGGCTAGGCCATCCTTGATCTCCCACAGTTCCTTGAGAATGGAGTCAGTCTTCATGTTGATCTCCCATCAGTTCTTCCGGCGTGCAGATCTCCGGACAGACGTAGCCACGGGTGACACAGACGGAGCGAACGATTGGCTTGGTCTCTGCGTTGTCAATATGCCGGCAGTTCCACGTCAACAAGTAGTCTATTCCGTGCACTGCTGCCAAGGCTATGTGCGTAGCGTCATCTTTTGCCGAAGACGGCAGAGCACCTATGGCCAGCAAGGCGGCCGCCAGATCGTAGGCCTCCTCAACAATTTCGAGGAGAGGCAATCCGCCAAACGCCTCGAGTCTGCGGCGAGCAGCCTCTGGGTCGCCGCGTCTGGCTTCCTGATCCACCAGCGGCGAGACAAAGACCTCGAAACCCGCCCGACGAGTGTCCCACCATTCGCGTGTCATCTGCTGGCGTGCCGTAACGAGAAGGTCGCGGGTGGGACGCGCGGTCAAGTAACTGAGAATTGACGTTTCCACATATACCGTCTTCATGCCGCCCCCAATTACGTCCGTCATCCGTTGTCAACTTTCGGCAAAACGAATCGCATTTTATCCCTCGTACTTACAAGGATAGCACGTTGCGTCAGGGTGTGGAAGGGGAGGAAAAATACGAACTCGGCACAGGGGGATAAAATGCCGTTATGCGATCATTTCTTTGCCACAGAGTGCACAGAGCTCACAGAGTGATTCGTTTGAGGTGCTGCACAAAAGAATCTTACTCTTTGCCCTCTGTGTCCTCTGTGGCAAACGCTTCGCTGTTTCCGCCAGGATACCCCTTGGCGTTCTCGGCGTCTTGGCGGTAATGACAAACTTTCCCGCTCCCCAAGTAGATTTCGCGGCACGCGAAATCTACAAGCGCTGGACGGTCTGGCCGCCGTCCACCAAAATCACCTGGCCGGTGGAGTAGGCGATGTCGCCGCGGGCCATCATGGCCACGGCGCGGCCAATGTCTTCCGGGAGCCCCCAGCGCGACTGGAGGAGCAGCCCTTCGCCAATGAGCTTGTCGTACTTGGCGGTTACGACGGCAGTCATGTCCGTCTTGATGATGCCGGGGCGGACTTCATAAACCGGGAGGTCAAACTCGCCAAGACGTGCGGCCCAGAGCTTGGTGGCCATGCTGACGCCGGCCTTGGAGATGCAATACTCCCCGCGGCTGGGCGAGGCGACCGTGGCGGAGACGGAGGAGATGTTCACGATGCAGCCGCGAAACGCGGGGTCGGCCTTCTTTTGCGTCACGAGCCAGTTGGCAACGGCCTGCGTCAGAAAATAGGGGCCCTGCAGGTTGATCCGGATCAGGCGCTCGAAGCTCTCTTCTGTGGCCTCCAGGATGTCGGCGCGCACCTTGGGCGCCACACCGGCATTGTTGACCAGCACATTCAGGCGTCCGAACTTGGCGCGAATCTCGTCCAGCATGCGCGTGCGCGCGGTCGGATCGGTGACATCCGCGCGGCAGTAGATGGTATTGGCGCCGAGTTGGCGCAGGCTGTTGATGGCCTCGGACACGACAGCTTCCTCGTGCACATCGCAGACTGCGATGTCAAAGCCGTCCTTGGCCAGGCAAGTGGCAATGCCGAGCCCAATGCCGCGTCCGGCGCCGGTGATGAGTGCGACTGGTTTCATGGTGTGCTCCGTTTTGCGATTTGTTGTGAGACATTTATCAGCGGGTGCGCAGCCCCCGCTGTACTTGGCAGGCCGGTTTCGCAGTACAGCGGGGGCTACGCACCCGCTGACTTGCCGCCCGTAGTGCGCCCGGGCCACCTTGCGAGCTCACACCTCCAGCGTCGGCAGCGTGATGGCGCGGCGCTTGGCGGAGGATTCCAGCCCCTTCTCGGCCAGTTGCACGCCCTTGGCGCCTTCCAGCAGCCCCCAGGGGAACGGTTCGTTGCGCACGATGTGGCGCAGGAAGAGTTCCCACTGCACCTTGAAGGCGTTCTCGAACTCGCGCTGCTCCGGCATCTTCTGCCAGGTGCCATAGAAATCCACGGCCTGTGGGATGTCGGGGTTCCAGACCGGACGCGGCGTGGCGCCGTAGGGCTGGATCCAGACATCGCGCAGTCCGGCCACAGCTGAGCCTTGCGTGCCGTCCACCTGCACGGTCAGCAGATCGTCGCGCCGGACGCGGGTGCACCAGGAAGAGTTGAAGTGGCAGATGATGCCGTTTTCGAGCTCGAATGTGGCGTAGGCAGCATCGTCGGCGGTGCAGCGGAAGGGTTTGCCCTGCTCGTCCACGCGCTTGGCGACATGCGTGGTGGCCAGACAGTTCACGGACTTGACTGCGCCGAACATATTGTCGATGAGATACCGCCAGTGGCAGAGCATATCAATGACCATGCCGCCGCCGTCCTCCTTGCGGTAGTTCCAACTCGGGCGCTGCGCCGGGATGGTGTCGCCCTCAAAGACCCAGTAGCCGAACTCGCCCTTGACCGAGAGAATCTTGCCGAAGAAGCCGCGCTCCATGAGCGCCTTCAACTTCAGGAACCCCGGCAGCCAGAGCTTGTCCTGCACCACGCCATGCTTGACGCCGGCCTTTTTGGCTAATTTGTAGAGCGAGAGCGCATCGCGGGTGTTGGTGGCCGTGGGCTTTTCGCAGTAGATGTGCTTGCCGGCGCGGATGGCGCGGGAGACGGCCGGCACGCGCTGATTCGTGCCCTGGGCATCGAAATAGACAGGGTAGGCGGGGTCAGCAAGCACCGAGTCCAGATCGACGGTCCACTTGATGCCGCCAGCCTGCGCTGCAATTTTCTCGAGTTTGATCGGGTTGCGCCCGACCAGGATCGGTTCCGGGATAATGAATTCCGTGGGCGAAAGTTTGACGCCTCCCTGTTTGATGATCGGCACGATCGAGCGCAGTAGATGCTGGTTCGTGCCCATGCGTCCGGTGACGCCGTTCAGGATGATGCCGACCTTGTGGATCTTGGGCTGGGACATGATTTGCTCCGGGGTGTGATGGAATGCGGCGTGTTTCTTCTGTAAGAAAACGAAATAATACGCGAATTTCCCGTTCGCGTGTAGCGGATTTTCGCGGCGCAGGGGGCGTTGACTTGCCTTGGGTAGAGACGGCTTTATGCCGTCTACTCGTAAATGGTCTGATCATGGACGGCGTAAAGCCGTCCCTACGGTCGTAATTCTGACAATGCTCACGATCTGCAATCTGTAGAGGTCAACGAAACGGGGATGCTCCCGGTAAGGTGTCAGCGACGCTTCAACGAGTGGCCCTTGCGCTTTGCGCGCGGCCGGCGGTCTTGACGTTAATTCGCGCCTCTGACATGCTCTTCTAAAACGGAGGCGCTATGGCAAAACTCAAACTGGATCTACATGATATTTTTAACAAAGGCCGCTCCATTGACTCGGAACTTAACCGGATGATTGGGGAGGCTGTGGCGAAGCGGATCTCGCCTGTGGAGATTATTCCCGGCAAGGGCAGCGGGCAATTAAAGAAGCACGTGCTGCGTTTCCTGAACCGGCCGGAGATTAAAAAGTTGAACCGAACCGCTTCGCGGAGTAATACTCCAATTGCGAGGCGGTTTTCTTT
>JBAXVM010000144.1:0-7364 GCA_037129105.1 bacterium | reverse complement strand
CAGGCCGGCACGCCGGTGCTGGTGATCTTCGGCAAGACCTGGGACCTGCACGTCACGGAAGTGCTCAAGACCACCTGCGACGAGAACCTGCGCATGATCCGCGACACGCTGGCGCATGCCCGGGCGCACGCGGAGCGCGTGGTGTTCGATGCCGAGCATTTCTACGACGGATTCCGCGCCAATCCAGACTACGCGCTGGCTGCGCTCGATGCCGCAGCAGAGGCTGGCGCGGACGTGCTCTGCCTGTGCGATACCAACGGCGGCCGCTTCCCCGAGGAGATCGCCGAGGCTACCCGGGTGGTGCACAAGCGCCTGGGGAGCCGTGTTGCCATCGGCGTGCATCCGCATAATGACAGCGGCCTTGCGGTGGCCAATGCGTTGACAGCCGTGCGCGCCGGCGCCATCCACGTGCAGGGGACGCTGATCGGTTTCGGCGAGCGCTGCGGCAACGTCAATCTCGCCACGACCATCGCCAACCTGCAGCTCAAGGGCGGGTATACCTGCCTGCCGGCGGATAAGCTGGCAGGCCTGACTGCGGCCGCGCGGCGTGTGGCAGAGATCGCCAACACCGGCTTGTCGGATGACCAGCCGTACGTTGGCGCCAAGGCCTTCACACATAAGGCCGGCATGCATATGGACGGCGTGCGCAAGTGCTCGGAGTCATTCGAGCATGTGCCGCCGGAATCCGTCGGCAACGCGCGGCGCTTTCTGATGAGCGAAATTGCCGGGCGCAGCGCCGTGCTGGCGCGCATCCAGCGAGTGGCACCGGCCGTGCAGAAGACGGACAAGGTGGTGGACGAGGTCGTCCTGCGCCTGAAGGAACTCGAGCAGCAGGGCTACCAGTTTGAGGGCGCGGATGGCAGTTTTGAGCTGCTGGTGCGCAAGGCGCTGGGCCTGCACCAGCCGCACTTTGCGCTGGAACACTACCAGATCATCGGCGAGCGGCCTGCAAAAAACGAGCAGGAAGGCGCCTCCGCCATCATCAAGATCCGTGTTGAAGGGCGCACCGAAATGACGGCCGCTGCGGGTGACGGCCCGGTGAACGCGCTGGACCGCGGCTTGCGCAAGGCGCTGGAGCGGTTCTATCCATCCCTGGCGGAAGTCCGCCTGACCGATTATAAAGTGCGCGTGCTCGACGGCAACCGCGCCACCGAGGCCAAGGTGCGTGTGCTGATCGAGTCGACCGACGGCCATGCGGTGTGGACTACGGTCGGGGTGTCGACGGACATCATCGAGGCGAGCTGGTTTGCGCTGGCAGACTCGATCGAGTACAAGCTCTCCCACTAGGAGACTGTCGGGCGTAGGCTTTGGAGTGATCTGGCGCCTTCTGCCGACAGTCTCCTAGTTGTGCAACCCGCGGATAGCGGGTTGCGGGACCTGCGGGATCGCTGTTGGATGGATCAGTAAACGCCTTGGAACAGCGGGTGCGCAGCCCCCGCTGTACTGGGCGGAACGTGGATTGTTGAAGTGGAGAGCAGGGGAAGCTCGCAGGAAATCGTCCACCGTAGTCGTCGCCGTAGTCGTCCACCGGAACGGGAAGGAGTCGGTTGACGACTACGGTTGACGATGGTCAGGCGCGCTCCTGCGCCTTTCCATCGCCGAACGTTTGCCTGTGGTGCGCCAGGGTCTGTTTCCGTCTACGGCCTCCGTGCGACAATCGGAAGACCTTGTTCGATATGCTGCGGTTTCCCCACTGGAGGGCGGCCCTCCGTGGCCGCCGCAATGGAAAGCGGCCGGCACGGAGGCCGGCCCTCGATAAAGCGGGTGGTTTAAGTGAAACCGTTCAAGATGGCGAGTAAGGAGGCGATAAAGTGTAAGCTGGGCGCATTCCCCACACAAACCCGGAAGCCCCCGAAAGTTCAACTCAATGCATAGACTGTACATCTTGGTATATCTTGTGATTGTATTTTGGCCTGTAACGGTTATCACGCTTATCTGTTTGGCTTATTGTCAGGCGTATTTGGCACGCAGATGGTTGAGCCGGCGTGCCGCGCTTGTTTCTGTCAGTCTCGCACGCCTTCAGATGGTTATTCCGTTGGCGACTCTTGTGGTGTGCCGATGCATCCCAACTACACCGGAGATGCAACAATTTTGTCTGCCGCCAGAGATTATTACAACGGTTTCAATTGCTTTACTCATCGAGTTCTTACTTTTTGCTTTAGCATCTGGAATGTACTGTATCTCCAGGCTGCGAGGGGGATCGAGCAGCAGATGAAGCGCTCCAAGGCCATTGAGCAGGATTGGCTCGACCTGATCCAATCCCAGCTCAAGGATTACCAGCCAATCGTGCAGTTCCTGCGTACATTTTCCGACGACCCCAACTTTGCCAAAAGCAAAACTCCGGTCGATGCCGCCATCGCCAGCATCCTGAAGCTTCATCCGGACTGGTAACCGCCATGCGCGGCTGAAGACGTCGCGCGGTACAGCGGGACCTGCGGGACCGCTGTTGGATGGACCAGTAAACGCCTTGGATCAGCGGGTGCGCAGCCCCCGCTGTACTGGGCGGAACGCGGATTGTTGAAGGGGAGAACAGGGGAAGCCCGCAGACCATCGTCCACCGTAGTCGTCGCCGTAGTCGTCCACCGGTACGGGAAGGAGTCGGTTGACGACTACGGCGACGACTACGGTGGACGATGGTCTGGCGCGTCCCTGCGCCTTTCGTTCCCGAACCCTGAACCCCGAACCCTGAGCACTTCCCCTTACAGCCGCTTACCTGTTTTTTCTTCCTTGGCATGTACTAAACCCCGTGGATCTTCGCTATTCAGGCAGGAACCGGAAGATCGAAAGGCAACGCGTGAAGCGAAACAACACGGAAGAGCTCGTCCGCGAGGATCTGGACGAGAGCGAAGCCAGACGTCTGGGCGCCAACCAGCGCCTGGCGGAAAGCCTTGGCCAGCAGGCCGGCGATATAAGCTCTAACCACTTGGAATTAAACGAGTTACATGGCTTTGCGACTGCGCACCGGCAGGGCCATGGCGAGAAGACGCTCCCGGAACACCTGCTGGTCTGCCCGATCTGTCTGGATTTGTTTCAGGCCATCCTTGCTGGCGATCCACGCATCTCCCGGTATACGATGTTGCGGTACGAGCACACCCCCGGCGCCCCCCGCCGCAGAATATTTTTTGCGTGGATGGTTTCCCGTCAGGGGGCCCTGAGTGCGGCCGCCGCCCTGGCCGTGCTCTTGGGTGCGGGGCTACTCTACCAGGCGCGCGTGTATGCCAACCCGCCTGTGTCCGTGCAGGGCGTCTTCACGCAGGCCAATGGCCAGGCCGTGGCCGCCGGCCAGGCGCTGGCTTCCCGTCAGCCGTTCACCATGGGTTCCGGCGCCGCGCTGGAGCTCAACGATGGAGGAACTTCGGTGCGCGCGGAGGCTGAGTCCGAGATGTCATTCAAGCGCTCCCTGCAAGGCGACCCCCGGTTCGTCATGCACGGCGGTGATATCTGGGTGCACGCGGCCAAGCAGAAACCCGGCTCTTCCATCCTGGTGCAGACGCCGCTCGGCGTTATCCGTGTGATCGGCACCGAGTTTCGCGTGACCGTGGAAAGCGAACCCGTGCTGGTGCATGAGAACCGCGAAGGGCAGACGGAAGTCAAAAAGTACGCCGCCAACATCTCCGCTGTGGTTGTAGACGTAAAGGAAGGCACGGTCGCGCTGCGAAATTCGTTTGAACAGGTCCTTGTGACCGCCGGCCATACGGCGGTCATGCGCCAGAATCAGCACTGGATTGAGGTGCGTGTAAACGGCTCCGAGATGCCGGGCAAAGCGGATGCTGAAAACGCGAAACTCGAAAATTGAAACCGGGGGGGGCTTCCGCCAGTTTCCAGTTTCGAGTGTCGAGTGTCGCCAGGCGGGTCTTGCGCAGAACGATTGCGTTACAATTTTGCTGTGGAGCACGAGTTTATGTGTGTGACCAGACATCGCTTGTGGTTGGCCGCCGTTGCGGGAGTCCTGCTCCTCAACAGCGCCGGGCCGGTTTGGGCTGCGGATCCGGAGGAAGCCCAGTACAATGTCGTGGTGACGCTCTATAACGCCGGCCAATGGCAGGCGGCCCTGAAAAAGATCGATGACCGCGAAGCCCAGACCCTGAGCGACGAAATGCGCGTGAAGTACCTCTACGCGCGCGCCCTGGCGCTGGAAGCCGGCAAGAAGACCGAGGACGCCCGCAAGGTCTACGAGGCCCTGATCCAGAAGAACCCCAGTGCTGCCGAGAGCGGCAAGGCGCGTCAGTCCCTGATCTTCCTGGCCTATGCGGAGAAGGATTTCCGCTCCGTGGCATCCAACTGCCTCGCGCTGAAACAGGAGAATCTCCCGGCTGCTGACAAGCAGAAGATTCTCCTGATGCACGCAGAAGCCTCGCTGGCCTTGCAGGAACCGCAGAAGGCCATGGCTCTTTACCAGCAGGCCCTGGCCCTGGGCGCGGACCGCACCGTCGTGGCGCCCAAGCTGTTCAATATCTACCAGTCGCTGCAGATGCACAAGGAGATCGTCGAGCTGTCGGGTGCGCCTGTGCCGGGTGTGGCAGCCGATGCGCTCAGCACGGTGCGCACCGAAGCCCTCCTGGCGCTCGGACGCCACGTCGAGGCGGAGGCCGAGGCGAAGAAAGTCCCGGCGACCAGCGCGTATTTTGCGCGCGTGAGTTTCTCCCTGGCGCAGGCGCTCATCCGGCAGAACAAGCTCAAGGACGCGATTGCGCCCCTGACAACCGCCATCCATGACCTGAAGGATCCGGTGCCGCCGCCCTCCGCGCATCTCGCCCTGGCGGAGTGCCTGCTGGCGGACAACCGGCCGGCCGACGCTGAACAGTCGGTTGACGAAGCCTGCAAGCGGGCCAAAGCGCTGGAGGAGAAGGAGCGGAAGGCGATCCTGGAGCAGGCCGCGGTCTTCCGGATCCGCACCGCCTCCGCGCAGCACGACAATCGCAAGCTCATCCGGGCCGTGGCGGAAGCGCGCGCGTCCCTGCCTGCGGACAAGCTGGCCGAAGTGCTCTACACACGCCTGTTTGCCCTGCACCAGGAGAAGGATCTCGACGGGATTCTTCAGACCCTGAAGGACGATCTGCCGGTGTTCCAAGGCAAGCCGCAGGAGTGGAACGCCACGTGGATTTACTTCTCGGCTTATAAACAGAAGGGGACGCTCGACGAAGGGTGCGCCCTGCTCGAGGCATTCATCCAGCGCAAGTCCAACACGCCTGAGGCGGGCAAAGCCCGGCTTGAGTTGGTCAATGCGGCCTTGACCCGTGAGGATTTTGCGCAGGCTAGGGACCAGCTCAAACAGCTCTTCGCCATAGCCAATGTGACGGCGCAGATCGGGCCGGAGGCGTTTGTCGAAGCCCACTACAACGCTGCGGCCGTGGCTGTGCGGCTGAACGATACCGCGTCCGCCATCACCGCCCTCTCGAACATGCGTAATCTCAAGCCCGGCAAGACCATGCTGGGCAAGTCCATGCTCCTGCTGGGGCAGGTGTATGCCCAGACCAACGACTGGACCCGCGCGGCTCAGGCCTGGAATGAAGCCCTGGCCCAGGGGGAGGGCGGTGGTGATCCGGATTTGCGCGATCGCCTGGGGCGCGCCCTGCTGGCAGCCGGAAAACCGGCCGAAGCCAAGGCCCAGTTTGAAGCCCTGGCCAAGGCTGCCGGCAGTACCAACAAGCTTAGCCGGGAGACCCGGGAAGCCTGGGCCCGCGCGCTGTACGGGCTGGCTGATTTTGCCGGCGCCGGCGCAGCCTACCAGGAGCTGTATGGCTCTGCCGGCGGGGCGCCTCTGCATGCGTATGAGTGCGCGGTGTGCATGGAGCGCGCCGAGAAATGGAACGAAGCGGAGAAATGGTACCTGCTGGCGGAGAAAGGGAGCGACAAGCTCTCCGCAGAGTATGCTCAGGCGCTGCCGCAGAATTTGTCGCGCGTGCGGTTCAAGACCGGCACCGGCGACCGGGGGTTCTCGTACTGGATCGAGAAGCTCGCGGCCTCTGCGCCGGACGCGGATTGCGAGGCGGCCCTGCCGCTGCTCGCCCGGATTGCAGGCAGCCCGACGCCGCCACCTGCGGCCATGGATAAGTTGGACGCGCTCCTGAAGGCGTATGCCCCGGATAACGCCCGGCGCTATGGCGTCGGCGCCATTGCCCTCCAACTGGCCGCGGCCGGTGGCGACAAGGAGCGGCTGAAGAAGCTCGGCACCCAGTTGGTGGCGGAGTATGCCGGCGCGGAAAAGAAGCTGCCGGCCAAAAAGTGGAGCACCACCGTGGCGCCGGCCATGATCTATTACTTTATGGGAGAGGCCGAGCGGCTGGCGGGAAACCAGGCCGATGCGCTGGTGGCGTACGAGACCGTCCTGGCCGCCTACCCCTACAACGAGTGGCCCGATGCCGCAGGTTGCGGCGCTGCAGAGTGCTATGCCGCCCTGGGCGATACCGCTACCGCGGCCACCAAGTGGAACGAAGTCGTCAAGTCCGCCGGCACATCGCCCGGTTCCGCCAAATGGCGGGAACTGGCAGCCCGGAAGGTCGAGGCGTTGGCAAAGGAGAAATAAGAGATGAACGGGATCGCAAGCGCAATCGAATTCTGCATCAAGGGCGGCTTCTTCATGATTCCGCTCGGCATCATCGCGCTGGTCACCATCGCGCTGGTGATCGAACGGCTGCTGTTTCTGCGAGAGAATCGCATCGACAGCGACCGCTTCCAGTATGAACTGCGCGCCGCCCTGAGCGAAGACAATATCGAGAAGGCCACCATCCTGGCCGCGCGCACCAAGGGGATCATCGGCCGGGTGATCGAGGAGTGCCTGCTGCGGATCAAGGACGGCGAAGCGGACGTGGATGACGCCACGGAGAAGGTCATCCTCACCGAGATGATCGCCATGGAGCGCTCCCGCGGGTGGCTGATCTCCTTCTACCAGATCGCACCACTGGTCGGCATCCTGGGGACCATCTGGGGGCTGATTGAAGCCTTCATGGTCATCGAACGCAGCGCCACGACCGATGCGCACCTGCTGGCCGGCGGCGTGTATCAGGCGCTCATCACCACCGTGGCCGGCCTCGTGATCGCCATTCCGATCCTGATCTTCGTGGAATACCTGCGCAAGCGCAGCAACATCATCCTGAGCCTGCTGGACATCTACCTGGCCGAAATCCGCGACTGGTGCCGTCGCCGCGACAAGAAGACGGAGGTGCAACTTGGCAAAGCATAAGCGCCACAGCATTCCGGACCGTTCGGATGCGAACGCCATGGACGCGATCTTTCAGCAGTGCCTGAACGCGATCCTCAAGACGCTGCTGATCTTCTTCATCTGCGCCGCCAGCCTGGTGGTGCCGAACGCGATCGAGTTGAATCTGCCGGACTCCTCCAGCGGAACCAAGGCCGGGGACAAG
>JBAXVM010000143.1:0-7376 GCA_037129105.1 bacterium | reverse complement strand
ATGATTCCTTATTCGATATTCGATATTTCTCCCGAAAGTCCGACAGGTTCCTAGCGCAACCCGTTCTGTCCCCCCCCGCGTACCCGAACTCGGCGCAAAATTCACGTGTCACGACGGCCTTCACTTCTGCCATGTCCTGTTCGCGCCCGGTCACGCGCGCCAGGGATGTCACGCCAGCATCCTGCAAGCCGCACGCCACGATCCCCTGGTAGTCCTCCAGTCGCGTGTTCACATTCAGCGCAAACCCGTGCATGGATACTTGTCGCGAGATCCGGAGGCCCAGCGCAGCGATCTTGTCGTTACCGATCCAGACGCCATGATTGCGCGCATCGCGCTGCCCGGCAATGCCCCAAACAGCCAACACGCGAATCAACACCGCCTCCAGCGCCTGCACGTAATCCAGCAGCTTCAGCCCGGCCTCGCCAAGATGAATCACCGGGTAACCGACCAGTTGACCAGGGCCATGATATGTGACGTCGCCGCCGCGCGTGGTCTGGTGCCGTGAAATACCATGCTGCGCCAGTTCGGCATCGGTCCAACAAACATGGTCTGCCCCGCCGGAACGCCCCAGCGTGAAGACCGGCCGGTGCTCCAACAGCAGAAGCGTATCTGGAACGCGACCGCCAATGCGGTCGGACAGCAACGATTCCTGCAGCGCCACAACCTCCGCATAATCGACGTCGCGACCTAAATCACGAATTTCGAGGTATCGCATGGGGTGTGGGGTTGCGGCGAGCCCGACAGACCCGCCTTGGGCGAGTCGACCATTCGGCAGCGCACGGCCGCCGGACGCTCCGTGAACATGCCTAAAAGCTACGCTACGCCTCAACAGCCAGCTTACAAGAACTAGCCGCTTGGTCGAGGCTGAGGCCTTATGACGGCAGAACGTGCCGCCAAACAAGCTACTACGCCAACGCGTTCAGGCGCAACTGGATACGCGACTTTTTGCGGCTGGCATTATTAAACTTCAGAATGCCGTTTTTAACCGACTTGTCCAACTCGGACGCATAGGCGGCAAAAAGCTTCAGGGCTTCGCCCTTGTTGCCGGACTCGATGGCATCCAGCAAGGCCTTTCGGCCGGAGGAAACCATGCTCTTCGCGGAACGATTCCGCTTATTGCGCTTGGCAGACTGACGGACGCGCTTGCGTGCACTTTCAATATTGGGCATGAGACCGGACTCCTTCGTTCACCTTCCTAAAACAGAGCCGCCTTATAATAGCGACTTGGCTGGCAGGGTCAACTGCAAATGCGTGCCCATGCTTACGTCTGCCGCCGGTACGCGACCGGATCGATGACAAAGCGCAACGGCGTCCCGGTTGCATGGCGGCGCAGGTTGTCCAGGCAGATGCGATGCATGGATGCCAGCCGCGTGGGCGGCTGGCCGTCTGTCGGCCAGAGCCGGAGGCTGAGCTGATGCCCGGTCAGAATGCAGTTCTCCCAGCTGCGGGCCGGATGGCTGGCGGGCAGCGAATCTGGATCGAGCACATCCAGCCCGGCGCGTAAGCGGCCGGAGGCCAGTTCCGCAAAGAGCGCCTCCTGATCCACGATCGCGCCCCGGGCCGTGTTGATGAACACGCCATGGCGCGGCAGGCGGCGCAACAGGTCCGCTGTGATGCTATGGCGCGTCTCCGGGTTCAGGCCGGCGTGGATCACGATCGCCTCGGAGGCGTCGAAGAGTGCTTCCAGGCTCGCAACGCGTTCGCAACCAGCCGGCACCTCTGGCGCATAGGGATCAAACACGCGCAGCACCGGCCGGAACGGCAGAATCAGGTTGATGAAATGCCGTCCAATGGCCCCGCAGCCGTAGACGCCTACGTTGAGCCCCTCGATCGTGCCGCCGGTCTCCGCCGGGTTCATATACCAGCCATCGCGCCGAATGGTCTGCACCTGCAGGTTCAGGTCCTTGAGGACTGCCAGCAGCAGGGTCATCGCGCTTTCGGCCACAGCCGAAGCCTGCGCATCGCCCCAGTTGGTGATAGGGATCCCGGCGTCGACCAGTTCCGCTGGCACCCAGGCCTTCATTTCGCCGGTGATGTTGCAGATGTACCGGAGGGAGCCTGGCGCACGGGCAATCGCCGCCGGAACCGGCGCCGAACCCCACCCCAGCAGCAGCACTTCGGCCTGCTGGATCAAGGCTACCCGCTGCGCCTCCTCCAGCGTTGCGCCGTTCTCGACCAGGGTCAGGACGCCGATCTCTTCGACAGCCTTCCGGAATACGCCGGACCACACGTTGTGATCCGGCGCGCCATTCGCGATGTGCAACAGCTTCAACATAACTTTCTCCCCAGGCGAACCAAATCCACGCGACCGCAAGAACTCCGCCGCGCCGCCGTCATTTTTCCACCGGAGTGCCGTTCACAGCGTCGCCGACCGCATTTGTCCGGACGGATCGCGTTCCCGTTATCAAGTCCGGCAACGTTCGGACCTTCTCCAGCAGCGCACGCTGGTTTTCCACCGCAAAAACATCGTCCAACACGCGTCGCACCAGTTGCGTCACAATGCGGTTCATAACTTCATCGCCGAGTTTCTCCTTGTCCGGGCAACTTGCCAAAATGTCCGCAACTTCCGCGTAAAGGAATTTCCTGTGCTCGGAGAACTGTTCGTTTTGGCTCAACTCCCGCAGTTGCATGACAGCCTTTACAGGACGGCCTTTCTTGGCTTCGACAATGGCCCCCATCAAAGGCGGCAAGTAATCCAGGTGGCTGACTGCGCTGAGACCATCCGCCCCAAACTTCGCAACATCTGGATCGCCATGGTAGAGACTGACCGCCATCAAACTCAAGAGCATCACCTTGTGTTCCACCTCAAGTCTGTTCGTGTCGATCCCCTGCTGCATGGCCATTCCTGCCTTTAGGTCGTCATAATAAGACTGCGACAGATTCGGATACTTCATCTTCGCGAGCGCGATCGATTGCAATCCCAGGCTGAGCCTTTTGGCGTCATTCGTGGCGACGGCGGCCGCTACTTCCGCCTCCATGTACGAATATTCGCTCTTCTCTGCGAGAAACCAGAGCACGCCAAGCATTGCGTGGATCGTGGCCTCATCGACCGGCTGTGCGCCCGTCTTGTTATATTCTGTCACGGCCAGCCTGGCCGTCTTTTCGGAGGCAAAGCAGTAGGCCTTGTACCTCATCGATCCGCGAAACTTCGCCAAACGTTGTTCCTCGGTCGGTCTGGCACAACCGCCCAGCAGCACCGTCATCAACAACAGCAGGATCGTTCTTACCATTCCGATTCCTCAATCTGCCGGGCATCCCGGCCTTAACTTCTATATCCTCTTTCCGGACCACCAACCACCTGCACGGCAGATACAATACTTTCAACCCACCGGGTTGCAAAGACTTTTGCTTGCACCCGATGAAAGTATTTATCCGCGGACATGCTCTCGCTGTCGCGACACCCGGCTTGAATCATAACGCCACTCCATGTATTAACGGATTTTGTTAATCTCACACCTCTAGAGGTGTGAGATTGCTCTTTCCGGCGCAGTTGCGGATATGGGGTGGTGCTCCGTTTCTGCCATCAGGCGAGCGCCGCCTGCAAGAGCGAAGCCGCCAATTCCGACGCAGGCGTGGCGAGTTGACAGATGCCTTTTTCGGTCATTTGCACGACACCCCGGCGCACAAGCTTTTCCATATGCCGATAACTGGCCGGGTACGAAATGCCAAGCGCGTATCCGACGTCCGGCACGGTGCCAGGTTTGGAAGCCAGTTGCCGAACCATGGCAATCCGGCGTGGATGCGTGTAGGCCGTCAGAGCAGCCAGCATTTCGGCATTGGGTTCATTTCGGCCCAGCGCCTTTCGCATCACGGCCAGCAACACCTCGGCATGTTGGACAGATGGGTCTGCCTGTGGCACATAATAAACCCATCGACTTTTCCGGTTAGCCGCAAGCAACCCACGCGCCTGCAAGGCCCGTAAATATTGCGTGGTGGTGTTTTCCGGCATGCGGCAGATTCGCGCCACGTCCTTCACGCACACCGGACCTTTCTCCACGACCACCTTGAAAACCTTCAACCGCCGTGCACAGGCCAGCACGCGGCACGTTCTCCAGATCGTCGGCGCAAGCGGTGCTTTCATAATGCGGACAGTCTCACACCTCTAGAGGTGTGAGACAAGCAAAAACACATCGAAGACGGCTACCTAGCATGGTCTTTTCCTGAAGCTTAACAGTTTGTCCAACCGCCAGGACGCCAAGGTCGCCAAGACCAACAAATTCAATGTTTCCGCCTGCGGAGAGACAACGTCTGGAAAACTTGGCGTACTTGGCGGTTAAATACGCGGCTTATGTGATGCTTCAGGAAAAGGCCATGGGCTACCCATGCTTCCGCAAAAACGCCAGATCGGCGGCCGCATGCGCCAGCAGCGTGTGGCGATCCTCGGGCGATTGCGCCACGCCGCCGGTGAATTCCAGGGTCCAGGTCCCAGCAAAACCCGCCTTGCGCAACAAGGCCAGACGCGCCTGCGCCTCTTCCGCCATCTCCTCGAGCCGGATCATCGGCCACTTGCCCCGCAATCCGGCCACGTGTACATGCGTCACGGCCTGGCCAAACCCATCAAGCCACTGCTGCAGGGACGCGCGCTCGCCGGCAAACGGATGCACAATGAGCTCCACACGTCCTGCCAATGGCGCCAGCACGCGGGCAGCCTGCTCCGGCGTCTCCAGCACGGTTCCGCCGTGGCATTCACACAACAGACGGCAACCTGCAGGCAGCGTGTCGGCCCACGCGCGCAGGTTGCGCACGTATTCGTCTGTACGCGCGGCCTCGTTACCAAAGTTGAACTTCACGCCGCGGGCGCCGAAACGCCGGACAAACTCCGCGGTCCGCTGGCGGGTGCTGGCGCCGGCATCGTCGAAGGTGCAATAGCTGTTGAAGATAACCACCGGCAGGGGCAGTTGGCACAGAGCTGCCTGCTCCGCCTCGTCGGCCAACGCCGCATGATTCTCCCACAACTCCAGCCCGGAAAAACCCGCGTCGTGAATCGCAACCGCCCACTCGCTTACGCGGTAAGTGGGTATCTTCTCCGGCGTCCAGCGGTTGGACTCCAGCAGCACGGTGCCGAAATTAACCGGAAATTGCGCTTCTGCCATGATTGCGTCCCCTGCCCTTCCCCGCCGATTGCGATTTCGGAATTGTAGCAAAAGCCGGGCAAAAGGCATCCAACGAATCGCGGGCGAGTGGAAGAATGGAAGAGATAATGGATACAGAAGACTTCGTCTACGCGCAGATCATGCTTCGTCAGTATTGCCGCCATCGGCTCATCCATCATTCCTTCCAACCTTCCATTCTTCCACGCCCCCCATCTCTCCTTGCCGCTGCGCCCGTTTTCGGCGAAACTATGGCCATCGAATGGCAGCAGTTCTCGTTATGGCGCCAAAACGCCTTACGGCGTCACTACAAACGGCCTAAAATTGGCAAGAAGCCGTTCGTAGTGTGCCCGTAAGGGCATTCGTGTCGCCATTAATGAAAACTGCTGATTGAAAGGTGGCTACCCATGGAAACAACCAAGATCCACATAGTGTTCTATAGCACGTACGGACACGTCTACCGCATGGCCGAGGCCATTACCGAAGGGGCGCGGCAGGTGACTGACGCTGACGTGACGCTCTGGCAGGTGCCGGAACTGATGGATGAGGCGGCTCTGATCAAGAGCGGCGCCAAGATGGCGCGCGCTGCGTTCGCGCACATCCCCACAGCTCAGCCGGAACAACTGGCTGATGCCGATGCCATCCTGTTCGGCACGCCCACGCGCTTCGGCATGATGGCCGCGCAGATGCGCAACTTCCTGGATCAGACCGGCGGACTCTGGGCCAAAGGCGCCCTGGTCGGCAAGGTCGGCAGCGTGTTTGGCTCAACCGGCACACAGCATGGCGGGCAGGAGACCACACTCACGAGCTTCCACACCACGCTGCTACACCACGGCATGATTGTGGTGGGGCTCCCCTATGCGGCGCCGGAACTGATGAACATGACAGAGATCACCGGCGGCACGCCCTACGGCGCGACCACGATGGCCGGCGCCGACGGCTCGCGCCAGCCCACAGCCAATGAACTCGCAGCCGCGCGCTTTCAGGGAAAGCACGTGGCAGGGATCGCGCAGCGGCTGAAGGGGTGACGGGCGCCAGGTCGGAACCGATCAGACAAGTCTGACAGGTCTGACGTACTGCTTACTCCAGCACCGCCTTGATTCGCCGCACCCCCGCGCTCGAGCTTTCTTCCTTCTGGATCTTGAACTTGCCCAGTTCGCCGGTGGTGGCCGCATGCGGGCCGCCGCAGACTTCCATGGAGAAGTCGCCGGCCGAATAGACCTTGACCTGCTCGCCGTACTTGGCGGCAAACAGCGCCGTGGCGCCTTTGGCGCGCGCATCCTCAATGGTCATGGTCTCGAGTGTAAAGGGAAGGTTGCGCTGAATCTGTTCGTTGACGATCCGCTCGACCTCGGCAAGCTGCTCGAGCGTCATCTTTTCCGGGTGCGTAAAATCGAAACGCAAGCGCTCCGGCGTGATGTTGGACCCCTTCTGGAGCGCATGCGGCCCCAGCACAATCTGCAGGGCCTTGTGCAACAGGTGCGTGGCCGTATGCAGGCGCATGGTGACATCGCCCTGATCTGCCAGGCCGCCCTTGAAGGTCTTGTCGCCCTGCTTGGAGAGTTCCTGGTGCTTCTTGAACGCCTCGTCAAAGCCGGCGCGATCCACAGAAAGCCCCTGCTCAGAAGCAAGTTCCTCGGTCATCTCCAGCGGAAACCCGTAGGTGTCGTAAAGCTTGAAGGCCGTACGCCCGGAAAGCTGGGTCTGACCATGCATCTTGAGCGCCGAGGCGATCTTGTCGAACTCCCGCTGCCCGGAGGTCAGCGTCTTCTCAAACCGCTCTTCCTCGGCCGCCAGCTCGCCGACGATCAACTCGTGCTTCTCCTGCAATTCCGGGTAGACGTGGGAATAGTTGGCGATCACGACCTCAGCCAGCGTGCGGGCAAAACCGGAGCCGATGCCGAGCACCTTGGCGTAACGTACGGCGCGGCGGATCAGGCGGCGCAGCACATAGTTGGCGCCAAGATTGCCGGGCTTTACGCCGCCCTTGGGATCGCCGAGAATAAAGGTGGCCGTGCGCAAATGGTCCGCGATAATGCGCTGGGCGCGTTGCACCACAGCCTCATCCGCCGGTGGCGTGGTCGAAAGCTCGGCGATCTTCGCCATCAACGGCGCAAAGAGCTCCGTCTCGAAGACCGAGGCGCGCCCCTGCAGCATGCAGATGGTGCGCTCCACGCCCATGCCGGTGTCGACGTTGGCCTGTTTCAGCGCCTCATAGCGCCCGTCCGCGGTCTTGTTGTACTGCATGAAGACATCGTTCCAGATCTCGATGTACTTGCCGCAGCG
>JBAXVM010000142.1:0-7433 GCA_037129105.1 bacterium | reverse complement strand
CCGATGGCAAATGCCGAAAGCTTGACCTTGATCGGCTCAATGCCGAGCGACGCCGACGCGAGCTCATCTTCGCGGATCGCAACCCAGCGGCGCCCGAGGCGCGAGCGCTCCAGATTCCGTACCAGCCCGACCACCAGGATCAACACCCCCAGAAACAGGTAGTACGAGCCCAGGGGATGGTCGGCGCCAAGTTCGCAGCCGAACAGGGACGGTCCGGGCAGGGGGTTGATCCCCTGTTGCCCTTTGGTGATGGGCTCCAGGTTACGCAACACATCCTGCACAATCTCGCCAAAGCCCAGGGTGACCAGGGCCAGATAATCGCCCCGCAAGCGGATCGCGGGGAGTCCCAGCAGAAATCCCGCCGCGCCGGTCACGCCGATGCTGACCAGGCAACCAGCCCAGAAGCCGAGATGAAACGGATAGATGTCGCAGGTGGCGATCGCATAGGCATAGACGCCAATGGCCATGAATGCCGCCATGCCGAGATTGAGCAGGCCGGTGTAGCCGATAAGAATATTGAGGGCAATGCCCATGATCGCCAGGATAAAAATCGGACGCATGGAGACGCACAACCCGAGGGAACTCGGCAGCAGCAGGTCGAGCACAGGGAGCAGCGTCGCCAGGCCCAGCAGCAGCCAGTGGGCGTGCGGCGACAACCGGAAACGACGCAGGGAAAGGGATGGTCGTTTCATACCTTGATGACCCTCCGGGACCCCAGCAACCCTGCGGGCCGAAAGACCAGCACCAGAATCATAATCAGGAAAACAATCGAATTGGTCCACTCGGCGGCGATGTATTGGTCGCTGAGCGCCCGCACAATCCCGATTAGCACGCCGCCGAGCACCGCCCCCGGCATCAGGCCAATGCCGCCGAGCACGGCAGCCGTGAACGCATCGATCCCCACACGGTACCCCATCTGGAAGTAGATCGTGTTGTTGTAGAGCGCATAGATCACGCTGGCTACCCCGGCGAGGATGCCACCCAGCAGAAAGGTCCGGCCGATAATGCGGTCCACGTCGATCCCCATCAGTTGCGCAGCCACGCGGTCCTGGGCAATAGCGCGCATGGCCATGCCGGTGCGCGTGCGGGTGATGAACCAGGAGAGCGCCAGCATCAGCACCAAGGTCACCAGCAGGACGGTGACATCATTAGCCGTCACCTGGATGCTGCTGTTGCCAAGCAGGTTGGTGTTGGAGACGAGCCCCGGGAAACTCTTGCGCGCCGCCGCCGCCTTGCCGCCGCCGAACACGTCCATGGGGAGCCCGCCCCAGAAGAGCCCAATGTTGAGAAAGATGAACGAGACGCCGATGGCCGAGACCAGCGGGGCCAGACGCGAGGACTGGCGCAGGTGCCGGTAGGCGAGCCGGTCCACAAGCCAGTTGAGCCCGCCACAGAACAGCGGCACAACCACAAAAAGTACGGCGAGCGTGCCCACAGCCGCGCCGGAACCGGGCGCTGCCGACCCGACCCCCAGCAGACCCACCAGGGTGAGCGCACCGAAAGCGCCGAGCATAAACAGGTCGCCGTGGGCAAAGTTGATCAGCTCGACAATGCCATAGACCATCGTGTAGCCGAGGGCAATCAGGGCGATGATCATGCCGTTGGACAGGCCGATGATCAGCTGCTGCAGCAGAACATCCGTATCGTTCATTCGAGAATCTTCACAAATTCGAACTTGCCGTTGCGCACCGTATTGCCACTCATGACGGTCAGCGTGGTATCGCCGTTTTCGTCAAAGGACCACGCGCCGAGAGCGCCATCGAAGTTCCGGGTGGCAGCCACCGCTGCGAGGACGGCAGCGCGGTCCTTACGGCCGGCGCGGCGGATGGCCTCGAGCGCCACGCGTGCAGCCTCGTAACCGTAGACGGCATAGGCCTCCGGCTCGGCCTTGTACTGGACGCGGTACGCCTCATAGAATGCCTTCCCCTTCCCGGTCAGCTTGTCCGCCGGCACACCGCCAAAGGTCAAGAACGCGCGTCCTTCGGCATTCTCCCGGCCGGCCGCCTCGATGAACGCCTGCTCAAAGCAGCCGTCCGGCCCCATGAATTTGGCGGTGAGTCCGCTGGCCACCATGTCTTTCACGATCTGCCCGGCATTGTTCTGGGTGGTGCCGCCAAAATAGACGAGCTCGGGATTCCCCTGACGCATCTTCGCAATCAGCGAACGGTAGTTCGCGGCACGTCCATCGATCCCTTCGTACCCCAGCACTGTGAGCCCGAGCGTGCCGGCGGTGCGCTTGAACACGTCGGCCAGCCCCTTGCCGTACAATTCGCGGTCATGCAGGATGAACACCCGCTTGATGCCCATCTGCCGGGCCCAACGGGCCGCGGCCGCACCCTGCACATCATCTGCCGGCACCACGCGAAAATAGTTCGTTTTGCCGCCGGGGCGATAGACCCCCGGCTCATTGGCTTCCCCGGTGCCTGGCTTGGTCAGTCCCGGATAGGTATTAGCCGGACTGATCATCACCAGGCCGGCGCGGTTGAGCTTGGGCATGGCGATCTTGGCCGCACCGGAATTATAGGTGCCGATGTAGACCATGACGTCCGGATCGGCAATGGCGCGGTCCGCGTTGGCTGCTTCCACGGCCGGATCCCACTGACCGCGCTCTGGCGAGGCATCGTCCCAATCCTCGTAGGTCACGGTGAAATCCCCCGCCTTGCCGCCCGCTTCCGCCAGGGCCATGCGGATTCCGTTGACCATGGTGGAGCTCTGCGCATTGGCGCTGCCGGTGCGCGGCAGGCTGGAGACGATCTTGATGCCCTGGGCCGACGCCGTGGACACCAGAAGCAAAACACCACATACACGCAATCCCATGTTCATCGAACTCTCCTGACTCGTGACGCCGTGGCCGCGCGGACCCGGCTATTGTCGCGCCATTTCTCTCCGCCGCAACGCCCAGCCAGCGACCCACGCCAGCCACAGCGGATACACCAACCCGCCCCAGAATAGCATCCGCCACAAGTCCGACCCTGGCACGCGCTCACCTGCCACAGCATGCGCGAGCGGCTCCGGCTGCAGCAGCGGTTTCGTCGCCTGATCCACACTGCGTGAGACCGCATAGGCCACGCGATCCATGAAGCCCGGCTGTTCGCCTGGCGCCACCAGCTGCTGCACATCGGGCACGTTGCCTGCCGTCACCAGCACGGCCAGGAGCGAAGCCGTGGCCACAAATGCCGCCACCGGGAAGGAGAAGCAGGCGCCCAGCGTCAGGCCCAGCGCCGCAAGTGCCGCCAGGATGGCGAGTTGCGCGGCCATCACGCGCAGCAGATTGCCGGTAAAAGTCCCCTGGGTCATCAACACCGCCAGGTTGCGGCGCGGCTGGATCAGCAACGCTGCATTTTCCCCCGCCGCCGGATAGGCAAACTCAACGTCCAGCTCCTGTGCGCCAGCCAGGCACACCGCAGCCACGGAAAGCTCCAGCTCATTTCGTACCACATCATTAACCGGCACTTCCAGCGCCCATGTGCCCTCCCCGGGCCGGCGCATCCTCCACACGCCGCGCACACTGGCCAGCGATTCGGCCGCGGTATCAAATCGCATCCGGATCCATAGCTTGCCATCGGCGGGAACCGGCTGTGGCAGGTGGAACTGCCAGGAGGCTCGTTCCCCCGGGTTAATCACGGTATAGCGGTTACGACTTTCGAACACCAGCCGGCGAAAAACTTCCGCCGGGTTAATGTCCGCCGGCAGTCGCTGGCTGCGGCGAAGTTCCTCAAAATGCCGGCGCGCTTCCTGTTCAGGCTCCGGCAGGTTCGGGCTGACCCTGGCGCGGCTGACCAGCAGCGAGGCGGAATCCGCCGAACCGGGCAGATGGCCAAGCATGCGTCCGAGCTGGAGGCGCACACCTGCCACGACGGCGAGCAACAGCAGGGCGTCCAGCAGCAGGATTCCCAGCCAGCGCCCGAACCAGAGCGTCAGCGGATGCACCGGCGTGATGGCGGTCAGCTCCATGCGGCGGCTATCGATCTCGACCCCAAAGGAGGCACAGGCTGCCCAGAGCGTGGCCAGTCCCAACATGCCGAGGCAGCAGGCGAGCGTGTATTGCAGCCGCACCTGCAGCTCGCTGGCGGGTGTGCCGTCGCCGGTAACCAGCAGCGGGATGCCGATCACGCTGGCTGCCAGCAGCACCAGCAGGGCGGCGACCACACGCGAGCGAACAGCCGCACGGATCGACATCCCGACCACCGCACCCAGGGCGCGTAGCGTCAGGAGCAGTCGGGCTTTCGTTGGAAATAGGTTGGACATCAGTTAGGTGGAAGGTGTGCCGGGTTGCGATACCTCAAAAAAGACCAGAATGCCATTTTGTTTGTCAATTGTATGCGTCTTATACTGGAATCCGATGCTTGGCGTACGCTTGCCCCATGACTAGCAGCCTGGTCGGCACAAAATCCGTGCTGCTCAAGTGCTAAGTCCGACAGGCTGCTAGGTTTTTTCTCCGACTAGAAACGCGGCCGGCCGGAAATGCGCGGTGGCCGTCTCACAATTGTCCGCGCGGGCGACAACCTGCAAAAAGTAGGTCTCGAGATCCATGGCCGGGTGGTCGAGCGCCACCGGGCGGCGGGTGCGTTTTTCCAGTTCCTGACGGATGATATCCGCGGCGGCCGGATCAAGCCCTTCCACCTGGAACCGCACGGCCTCGGCACGTCGCAGCAGATCCGACACACGCCCTTCGGCCTGCATGCGTCCGGCGTGCATAATGGCCACGCGATCCGACACATCCTCGACATCGGCCAACAGGTGCGAAGTCATCAGAATGGTCTTGCCGGCCTGTGACAGCAACCGGACCAGATCCTTGACCTCGCGGCAGGCCACCGGGTCCAGGCCGGAGGTGGGTTCATCAAGGATCAACAAGTCGGGATTATTAACCAGCGCCTGCGCGAGCCCCACCCGCCGCGCCATCCCCTTGGATAACTCACCGACAGGCCGGTCTGCGGCGTGCTGAAGGTCCACCATGTGGAGCAGCGCCTCGGTGCGGGCGTGGCAGGTGGCGGTATCCAGACCGAACAGCCGGCCGTAGTAGCGCAGCGTTTCGCGCGGCGTCAGGAACGCATGCAGCAGCGAGACTTCCGGCAAATAGCCAATGCGCGCCTTGGCCGACACCTTGTTGGGCGGGTATCCAAGCACGGAAATCATCCCGGAAGATGGGTGCAGCAGACCGAGGAGCATTTTAATCGTGGTGCTCTTGCCGGAGCCGTTGGGTCCGAGCAAGGCAAACACTTCGCCCTGTCGCACCTGCAGGTCCAACCCGCGGACCGCCTCCACCCGGGGTCGACGCCAGAAATCGCGAAAGGTCTTGCACAGTCCACGCGTTTCAATGACGAGCTCGTTCATGGTATTCCTCGCGCTGAGCTGGACGATCCGTCCGCTTCATCCCATGTCCCGGTTGCGCAACGCCAGCACGCCGGATCCGAGCGCCAGCATCGTCCAGGCGGAAGCATAGAGCGCCGCGCCACCCACATAGCGCCAGGGGATGCGCCCGTTATCCGCCAGGGCATCGCACATCCAGAAATGCTGAAGATTGGGCGCCAGGCCTCCCAGCAAGCCACGCCAGGACCAGGCCGCAGCATGGCCCGCCCAGAAGTCGCCCGTCAGGCCGAATGCCAGGATCAGCAGACAAACGACCAGCGTGGGGCCGCTCGGCAGACGGGTGGCCAGCGCGCTGGCGAGCGCCGCCAGCATGGCCAGCGCCAGCAAAATCAGCACGGCCGCCGCCAGGATGCGGCCATTCAGGTCCGGATGATACCAGGTGGGACTGCCAAAGCGGTTGTAGCCGCCGCAGGCCAGCAGCACAATGAACAAAGCCAACGGAATGCCGAGAAAGGCCGCCACGCCAAAGCGGGCGACCCGGCGAAAGTTCAGGAAGCCGGCAATCACCAGCGCCACCAGAGGCCCCAGTATGGAAAGCAGGGTGGTGAGCCGGTCGGCTTGCGAACCCGTCTCGTCGCCGGTCAGCACCAAATGCTCCGAGGCGCGTTCCGCCAAGAGCGTGGCGGCCAGCGAGGCGCACCAGAGGATGCCGACCAGCCCGAACACACCGCCATACTTGGCCACCAGAAAAAGGGCACGCGGCACGGGCTTGCTGAGTGCGGCTGCAGCCGTGCCGCGCTCGATCTCCGCCGACAGGCTGCCACTGGCCGTGGTGACTGCCAGAATCAACCCGAAAACCAGCATGTAGGCCAGTCCGCTGTCGCGCGCCAGCCGGCCTTCCTCGCCGAGCGAATGAAACTGAAACACCGGCGTCAGCCCCGTAAGAATCACACAAGCCAGCAACAGCAGCAGGGCCGCAGGTTGCTGCATCCCCTCAAGGAGCGTGGCAGAAGCCAGCGCACGCAGTTGTCGAAAGTGGCGTAACATAACCGGATCGTCCTGAATTGCCCCTACTATAGCAGAAGGCGCAGAAGGCAGGAAACCGTTGATCGCAGCTGACATGGCCCTAGGAACCTGGTCGGCAGAAGGCTTCAGACCGATCCGAGGCCTAAGTCCGACAGTCTCCTAGGCGCCACCCCGGTTTTATTGATCTTCACGGTAGGGACGGCTTTACGCCGTCCATTGTCTGGCATTTGCGGGTAGACGGCGTAAAGCCGTCTCTACCCAAATGCAGCGGCAAATCAATGAATCGCGGATGCGGCCCCCGTCAACACTTCTCATTATGGCTCGCCCCCCTGCCGCCTCGTGCGGCAGGGGGGCGGAGATTGGGGCAGAAAGGCGCGCCTTTCCGCCCCAATCTCTCGTCCCCGCGACCCAAGGTCGCGGGGGACGGCGCCATCGTGAGACCTGCTGCGCCCCCCGTCCAGCCTACTTGACAAAACCTCCGTTTCTCTGGGAAGATGCCATCAAAGAGGAGTTAATATTTATGGCTTTATCGAACGAGCAGCGTCAGGCAGTCAAACAGTGGGTGGAGCAGGGCATTGGCCTTTCCCCGGTTCAAACGCGAATCAAGTCCGAGTTTGGCGTATCGATGACCTTTCTGGAAACGCGCATGCTGGTGCAGGAGCTCGGCGCACAGGTAAAGGACAAGCCCGCGCCCAAGAAACCAGCCCCTCCGCCCCAACCGGAACAACTGGAAGACGATGGGCTGGACGCCATGCCGGATGAGGCGCCGGCACCCCCTGCGCCGGATGGCTTGATTGCCGGAAAGGTTACGGTCTCGCTGGACCGCGTCGTGCGTGCCGGCGCTGTGGCCAGCGGCGAAGTCACCTTCTCGGAAGGAACCCGCGCCAAGTGGATGCTCGACCAGATGGGCCGCCTGGGCCTGGATGGCACCCCGCCCAATTACCGCCCGCCGGCGCAGGATATTCAGGAGTTCCAGACTCAACTCCGCTCGCTGCTGCAGACGCGGGGGTACTAGGAACCTGTCGGACTTAACCTTCTGGAAGTACAAACCTTTTGCCAACCAGGCTGCTGAACCGCAGAATATCGAATACGGAATC
>JBAXVM010000141.1:0-7546 GCA_037129105.1 bacterium | reverse complement strand
CTGGGGCACGGCCGACCACTACGCCGTCGTGGTCGACGAGTTCGAGGGGCACTGGCGCGAAGCCCCTTCCCTCGCCGCCCCCACCGGCCGCGTGGTCTATGTCGGTACCGCAAGCGCACTGCAGACTGCGGTCAACACGGCTGTCGCAGGCGACACGATCATGATTTCAAACGGCACCTACACGATCACACGTCTCTACGTCCACGGAACCAATATCACGATCCGCGGCCTCACGGATGACCCTGCGCGCGTCGTCCTGCAGTCTTCATTCTGGAACGACTCCAGCACCTACGATGACCTTGATGACATCCTGCGCTTCCAGCGTTGCGAGAACGTTACGGTGGCGAACCTGACCCTTGGTGAGTGCCACGCTTACGGCGCCAAGATGGAACATGAGAACGGCCCCATCCGCAACCTGCGCTTCTACCACTGTCGGTTCGTCAACAACGGAACCCGCGGGATCAAGGGCACGTCAGGCGGCGCGGGCCTACCGAAGAACGAGGGCGGTCGTGTGGAATACTGCTCGTTCCAGAACAGCAAGGTGCCGCCGGCCACGTGGAACTTCAGCGGCGACTACATCACCAGCATGGATTGCATGGAACTGAAGGACTGGACGATTTCGGACAGCTATTTCCGCAACATCAAGGGGCGCAACGGTGGCGCGCGTGGCGCCATCTTCCTCTGGACCGGCTGCACCAACATTGTGGTCGAGCGCAACGTGTTCGTGGGGTGCAACCGCAGCATCGCCTTCGGCAACCCATCGGGCGAGACGGCACGGCCACATGTCGCCAATGGGATTATCCGCAACAATCTCTTCACCATCGGCGCCGACTGCGGCATCGAACTTTCATCCGTGACAGGCATCAAACTGCTGCACAACACGATCTGGACCGGCGACCCTGTCAACGGGGTCGTGGTCAACTGCCCCACCTACGGCTTTGGCATCGCAGGCGAGGTTCGCAACAACATCCTGCGCGGCCGGCTGGCCGGCACGTATGGCGGCCTGACGCAGTCCGGCAACGTGAGCGGCAGCAGCATCCTCGGGGCGTGGTTCAACGACTCGGCCGCCGCGGACCTGCGGCTGGCATCGAACGTCACCAACGTCACGGACAAGGTCACGGTGCTGGACGACTGCCCTGCCGACTGGGACGGCCACTTCCGCACCACGGGCGTGAATGCCGCGGACGTCGGCGCCGATGAGTACGCCTCCTCCGTGCAGATCCCGGTGCTGGGCATCGCGTCCACGACGCACGCCGAGGGGGTACCCACGGCCAACCGGACCGCGAGTTTCAGCTGGCGTGTCCTGAACAGCGTATCCGCGGATGGCTACAGCTACGTGTTCGACCAGAGTGCGGGCACGGTGCCGGACACAGTCACGGAAGGCACGGGCACGAATGTGTCGTATGGCGGGCTGGCCGACGGCACCTGGTACCTGCACGTGCGCGGCCGCGGCCCCGACGGCTGGGGCGACGCGGACCATTACCAGGCCGTGGTCTTCTTCGACTCCACGCCGCCGGTGGTCTCCGGCGTGATGTGCAGCGGCACCACAAATGCAATCACCGTCGCGTGGAACACGGACGAAGCGGCCAACAGTATTGTCCGCTACAGCACAACCAACAACTGGAGCACGGCCGCCGTGACGCAGCGCAACGAGTCGGTCACGTCGCACGGCCTGACAATTGGAGGACTCCCCTCGAACCAGTACTTCTATGTGTGGATCGGCGGCGGGGATGGCGAGGGGAACAGCCGTGTACTGGGCGCGCCCGACGGCGGCGCCGCCACACAGGCAGCCGGCGGCTCCGGTGGCCAGTCCGTCACGCTGCAGCAGGGCGTCAGCAGCTACACCGGCTGCGTCGACGACCAGATCTGGAACAGCAACCCCAACAACAACTACGGCGCTGACACCACGGCGCAGGTCGGCGGCCCAGACAACAACCACCCGGAGATGAGCGAATATCGCTTCCTGGTGGACTTCGACCTCAGCAACCAGGTGCCGGTGGGTGCCACCATAACCTCGGCCGTGCTGTCGGTCCTGGCCTATGGCGCCTATGACAATGTCAGCAACCATACAGTGGCTGTGAATGAACTGGCGCGCAGCTTTGTCGAGAGCCAGGCTACCTGGAACAGCGCCGCCACCGGACAGGCGTGGACCACACCGGGCGGCGACTACAGCAGCAGCCTGGGTACGGCCAACCTGGTTGGCAATACCGGCTGGCTCAACTATGACGTACGGACAACCGTACAGAACTGGGTGAACACGCCATACAGCCATCACGGTTTCAATCTGGTGCATCTGGACGACTGGAAGTACCTGTTCCTCTACACCTCCGAGCACGGCACAGCCGCCAACCGCCCCAAACTGACGATCGGCTACTCCAGCGCGCCGCCAGCCATGCAGATCACCTCGACCACGCACCCCGACGGCACGCACGGGTACGTCTCCAACGTAGCCACCATGCAGTGGGCCGTGGTCAATGGCATGGCTGCAGACGGCTATAGCCGCGTGTTCGACCGTCAACCCGCGACCGTGCCGGACACGGTTTCCGAGGGCACCGGCACCACCTGGAGCACCAACAACCTGACCGCCGGTGCGTGGTTCCTGCACGCTCGCGCACACGGTGCCGCCGGATGGGGCCCCACTGTCCACTTCGCATTGCATGTAGGCGCCGACCCGGATGCGGACGCAGACGGCATGAGCGATGCCGCCGAGGCGTTTGCCGGAACCAACCCGCTGGATGCGAACGACGTCCTGCTCCTTTCGACAGCTCCAGAGTCGACCAATAATACGATCCTGGTATGCTGGCCAGCCAAGGCAGGGCGCACGTACGTCCTGCAGCACACAGCCAATCTGCTTGAAGCATTCACCAACGTACCAAACCTGCAATGGACCCGCCCGATCAACGAAACTGTCACATTCACTGGACAAGTCTCCGGGGCTGCGGCATTCTTCCGGGTGGTGCTACCATGAACCTCGCGCAATCCATGCCCGCCAAATCCAGGTTGCCCGCATGTTCCGTGGCGCGGGTCGGCCTTCTCTGCGGTATCGTCCTGGCAACTGCAGCCACACGCCTGTATGGTCAGCTCACCATTGCCCGGCCGAACTTCGGCGTGCCGGAATTTGTCGAGATTGGCAGCACGTTCCAGGTCGAGGTCAAGGCAGCAGCCGGCCTCAACAGCACGCAGTGGGTCGCGGCGCTCGCCAATGATCTCCGCATCTGGACTGGCACCGTCGAGCAGGTCAGCTACGGCACCTACGCCGATAACGGCACCGTCGCCGGGTACCGGTTGCGCGTCCGCCTGCCATCCGGCATCCCCCCGGAGGTCTTCAAGCTGGCAGTCGCCCACCCCTCGGCCGGCATTGCAACCAACCGCAACGCGGTCAGCGTGCTGAACTGCGTTGAGACCAACTTCTACATCTTCCACTACGCCGACCCGCAGGCGGAGGCCTACGAACCGAACAACACGGACACGGGGATGTACGGAACCCACGGTTCGGTCCGCGAGCTCTTCTGGCATGCGCCGGCCGTGCGACTGGCCAATCCGCGCTTCATGTTCGACACCGGCGACGAACTTGACAATGCCTATGGCACCTCGGTCGCCCGCTACAACGAGTACAAGGACGGCATGTGCAGCATGGGCGTCGCCGTGCTGGCCACCCGCGGCAACAACGACAACGCCATCACGACCGCCGACTGGCGCGCCAACATCGGCATCGAGACTTACTCGATCACGATGGGCTCCTTCTATGTCTGCCAGAAGGACGTGCGCGAAAACACCTACACCACCTGGTTCACGAACGACTACACCGCCGCCTTTGCCAACACGAACATCCGGTACCGCCTCTTCGGGCAGCACTTCAATTCGAACGGTGATGCCAAGTGCCCGTACTTCTATGCGCCGGTTGCGGGGCAGTATCCCAACCTGATGCTCTTGGGCCATGGGCACGTGAATGCGACGATTCAATCCAGCCCCTACACGGTGCTGGAAACCCAGCAGGCGTGCAACAAGGGGGCGATCGGGTTTTTCAACTTCGTGCGCGGCGCCACGACCTGGACCTGCACCACGCAGGCAAGCCCATGGTTCCAACTCATGACCAGCGGTTCAGCGGCCAAGCTCACCAGCGCCTATGCCGTGGCCAACAACGGGTCGCAGTTCACCAACACCGTGGTGATCACCAACACCCTGGCCGCCAACTTCTGGGACGGACGCATCCGGTTCCTCGCGCCCGCTGCCGCCATGGGGTACCAGGTGACCGGCGGGACGATCCTGTCACAGTACGACTACAACGGCGGCACGAACGCGGCCGTGTTGGTCAAGGTCAACATCCCGGCCAGCAGCGTCACCACGGTGTCCATAGTCCGCGTGGACACCGACCAGGAAGGCATGGCCGACGACTGGGAGCGCGCCTGCTTCGGCACCCTGGCCACAGCCGATGCGACAACCGACTCTGACGGCGATGGCATGCTGGACCGCCACGAATACCTGGCCGGCACCGCGCCGACCAACCGTCAATCCGTGCTGATGCTGGCGCAGCCGGTTTTCTCGGCCGGCGGAACGCAGATCGAGATCCCGTGGGCCAGCGCCTCCAACAAGAGCTACGCCCTGATGCAGTCCACGAACCTGGCCCTCAGCTTCTCCATCCCGCTGCAGGCGCACATCCCGGCCACGCCGCCGATGAACATCTGGACCACCACGGTCCCGGCCAGCGTCGCGGGAATGTTCTTCCGCGTGGAATTGGAATAGGAGCCCATTCTCCTGCGCGGTTGTCGCTCCCGAGCGTCCGCGTGCGGCGCGAGTTCGGAAATCGCTGGATGAATGGAGCTGGCAAGACCCTGCGTGATGGTTGACGGTCTCGACAGCCAGACTGCGACAGCAGTCCCGCAGGACCTGCTGTACTTTTGCGACCAAGAAAAGATTTTTCCGGCACGGAAAAATCTAGACGTCCAGATTCCGGACGTTGAGGGCGTTCTCCTCGATGAAGCGGCGGCGGGGTTCGACCTCGTCGCCCATGAGGAGCGTGAAGATGGCGTCGGCCTTGACCGCGTCCTCGAGCATCACGCGCAGGAGCCGGCGCTTGTCCGGATCCATGGTCGTGTTATAGAGCTGGTCCGGGTTCATTTCGCCGAGACCTTTGTACCGCTGAATGGTCAGCCCTTTGCGTCCGCGCTGGCGCACGGAGGCCAGTAGCTCGGGCAGCGCCCGCACCGGCGTTTCATCTGCGCCGTCCTGAATAAACGCAAAGGGCTCAGCTGTACCGGCCGCCTGCTCGGCCGTGAACCCATATTTCGCGAGTTGATCGAGCTCCTTGCGGAGCGCGACGGCACGGAAAATCTCCATCCAGCTGAACGGCGTGGCGGCGTTCCGGTGAAAGGCGCGCACCTGCGTGGCCGCCAGGTCAATGCCGGTACGCAGCTTTTGTTCGGCCTCGGCCCGAATGGCCGCCAGGTCGGCATCGGCATGGGCGAAGCGCACCTCGGGCTCGTCTCCGGCGCGCACCATCGCCATGAAGCGCGGCAGCTCGCCGGTCGTGGCGTGGCGCTGGCGCAGCAGCGTGGGCACATCCACGCCGCGGCGCGCGATGCTGGCGCAGATCTCCTCGATCTGCACGAGCACATCCAGCAGGCCGCGGAGCTGGTCCCCCGCCAGGGAGCGGCCATCGGTCGTGCGCAGCGTCATGTCATCACAGCCGAGCTCCAGCAGCTTGCGCGTCAGGGCGGTCTCGCTATCCACATACTCTTCACGCTGTTTGCGCATGACCTTGAACAGCGGCGGTTGGGCCAGGAAAATGTGTCCGCGCTCAATGAGCTGGGGCATCTGGCGATAAAAGAAGGTCAGCAGCAGCGTACGGATATGCGCGCCGTCCACGTCGGCATCGGTCATGATGATGATCTTGTGGTAGCGCACCTTGGCGGGGTCAAAGTCGTCCGTGCCGATGCCGGCGCCGATGGCCGTGACCAGCGTCCGGATTTCGTTGTTGTTCAGAATCTTGTCGAGGCGTGCTTTTTCGACGTTGAGCACCTTGCCGCGCAGCGGCAGGATGGCCTGGGTCTCGCGGTTGCGCCCCTGCTTGGCGGAGCCACCGGCGGAGTCACCTTCGACGATGTACAGTTCGCACTTGGCCGGATCGCGCTCGGAACAGTCGGCCAGCTTGCCGGGCAGCGCGGCGGAATCGAGAGCGCCCTTGCGGCGGGTCAGGTCGCGCGCCTTGCGGGCGGCCGCCCGGGCACGGGCAGCCAGCACGGCCTTTTCAACGACTTTGCGCGCGACCGCCGGGTTCTCCTCAAAGAAGGTACCGAGCTGCTCATTGACGATCGCCGAAACAATGCCTTCCACTTCGCCGTTACCCAGCTTGGTCTTGGTCTGCCCCTCGAACTGCGGCTGCGGCACCTTGACGCTGATGATCGCTGTGAGCCCTTCGCGGATATCTTCACCGCCCATGGGCTCGTCGCCGGCTTTGGTCAGCTTGCTGTCCGTGGCGTATTTGTTGACGGTGCGGGTTAGCGCGGAGCGGAAACCGCTCAGGTGCGTACCGCCTTCGACGGTGTTGATGTTGTTACAGTAGCTGTGCTCGTTCTCGTTGTACGCGTCCGTGTACTGCAGCGCGATCTCGCACTCGATATTGTCCCGGCGCCCCGAGAGGTAGATGACGTTCGGGTGGACCACGGACTTGTTGCGCACGAGGTATTCCACGAACTCAATGATGCCGCCGTTGAAGAGAAAGTTCTCTTCGCGCCCCTTCTCGATGTCGGCGAACTTGATCTCCACGCCGCGGTTGAGGAACGCCAGTTCGCGCAGGCGGGTGGCGAGGATATCCCACTCGAAGACCTTGCAGGTAAAGATTGTGTGATCCGGCAGGAACGTAATGCGCGTGCCGGTGCCCTTGGTCTCGCCCACCACATCCAGCGTGGTCACGGGGTGCCCGCGCTCGTAGCGCTGGCGATGGATCTTGCCGTTCTGGCGCACTTCGACCTCGAGCCATTCGCTCAGGGCGTTGACGCAGGTGACGCCCACGCCGTGCAGGCCGCCGGAAACTTTGTAGCTTGCTCCGTCGAATTTACCGCCCGCATGCAGCTTGGTCAGCACGACCTCCACGGCCGGTTTTCCCTCTGTGGCGTGCATCCCCACGGGGATGCCGCGGCCATCGTCCGTGATGGAAATGGAGCCGTCCGGGTTGATCGTGGCCTCGATGTGCTTGCAGTATCCGGCCAGCGCCTCGTCGATTGAGTTGTCCACCACTTCATAGACCAGATGGTGGTAGCCGCGCGTACCCGTATCGCCAATATACATGGCCGGGCGTTTGCGAACCGCATCGAGTCCTTCGAGAACCGTGATGCTATCGGCGTTGTAATTGCCATCCACAGCAGGTTGTGAATTCGGGAGCGTTTCCAGTTCGTCAGACATGTGTAAGCCAGACCTATTCGCGCGTTTGTGTAACCATTTTTAATGTATCGCAAACGCTTGTCTCGCACAAGCTTTGAAAGGCGGCCGCGCTTCATTGATTTGCCGCTGCATTTGGGTAGAGACGGCTTTACGCCGTCTACCCGCA
>JBAXVM010000140.1:0-7550 GCA_037129105.1 bacterium | reverse complement strand
TACATTATGTGCGACGTCAGGTGGATGCGGTGACAATGGGAAAAGCAGACGAAAAACCACTTTGGAAAAGGATTGCGGGGCCGTTAGCGGTTATTGCGCTGTGCGCGTTGGCGCTTTTTGCGCTGCATCGCCAACTGCACACGTATCACCTGCACGACATTCGGTTGGCCATGCGAGAGATCCCACGCGCAAGCCTGGGCCTCGCACTTCTCCTGACCGCGCTGAGTTATCTGGTGATGACCGGCTATGACGTGCTCGCGCTTCGCTATGTCGGCCATCCGCTTGCCTACGGCAAGACGGCGTTTGCCTCGTTCATGAGCTACGCCTTCAGCAACAATCTGGGCTTCAGCTTGCTGACGGGCGGGTCCGTGCGTTACCGGCTCTACGGCTCATGGGGACTTCTGGCATTGGACATCGCCCGGGTGATCGTGTTCTGCTGTTTCACGTTTATTCTCGGACTCTTCGCGTTCGGCGCGTTTGTCTTTCTCTTGTTTCCGATTGACATGCCCGCGACCTTGGGCTTGCCTTTTTTGACGACCCGGCCGTTGGGTATCATCTTCGCGTGCCTGGTGCTGGCTTATCTGGTGACGAGCGGGGTCAGCAAAAAATCCATTCGCATCTGGGCGTTGTCGTTTCCCGTTACGACGTGGCGAGTGGCGGGCGCGCAGGTACTGATCGCGTCGCTGGACTGGGCGTTGGCGGGCACGACCTTGTTTGCGCTGTTGCCTCACGGTGCGGGCGTTGCATTGCCGCACTTTCTGACCGTCTTTATTCTGGCGCAGGTGGCGGGCATTGCGAGTCAGGTGCCCGGGGGCTTGGGCGTGTTTGAGACGGTGGTGGTGCTGCTGCTCTCGACCGAGCTGAAGGCGCCGGATTTGGTGGCGGCACTGCTGGCCTTCCGCGCCGTGTACTATCTCTGCCCGCTGGGTGTTGCGACGGTGTTGATGGGGGCACGCGAAGTGCTCCGCAGGCGACAGCATTTCGCCGCCGTCGCGTCGTTTGTCGGCCAGTGGACGACGGGAGCGATCCCTTCCGTGATGGCGGCGTTGACGTTTGTGTCCGGCGCGACGCTGCTGTTCTCCGGGGCCACGCCCGATCGGGTGTGGCATGCGCGCCAACTGGCGGTGACCTTCCCGTTGCCGCTGGTGGAGATTTCTCATTTTACGGGCAGCGTGGTGGGCGTGTGGCTGCTGGTGCTGTCGAAGGGCATCCTGCGACGGCTCGACGCGGCCTATCTGTTGACGATCCTGATGCTGGCGGTCGGAGCGCTTGTTTCGGTGCTGAAAGGCTTTGTCTACGACGAGTCGGCAGCATTGCTCGGGGTTTTGGCGGCACTGGTGGCGTGCCGACGCAGTTTTACCCGCAAGGCGTCGTTGTTGAGCGGCGAGTGGAGCGCCGGGTGGCTGGCTTCGGCGGGCGCTGTGCTGCTGGTGACGGTCTGGCTGACGCTGTTTGCGTACAAGCACGTGGAGTACCGGTCCGACCTCTGGTGGCAGTTTGCGCTGGATGCGCAGGCGCCGCGCTCGTTGCGTGCGCTTGTAGGTGCCGCTTGCGCGGTGTTGGCCATTGCCCTAGGGCGGCTGATTCGGCCCGCCTCGCCGGAGTTGGGACCGCCGACGTCGGAAATGCTCGGCCAGGTGGAAGCGGTCGTGCGGCAGTCGCTGGAAACGTCGGACAATCTCGCGCTGTTGGGCGACAAATCGTTTCTCTTCAGCGAGAGCGGAAAGGCCTTTGTCATGTACGGCGTCTCGCGGCGGAGCTGGATCGTCATGGGTGATCCGGTTGGCCCGGTGGAGGAGTGGCCGGAACTGCTGTGGCGATTTCGCGAGCTGTGCGACGCGCATGCGGGGCGTCCGGTGTTCTACGAGGTGGGGAGCGCCCATCTGAACGTGTATTTGGACATGGGACTCAACTTGCTCAAGCTCGGGGAGGATGCACGCGTCGACCTGTCGGCGTTTACCGTCGACGGGGGGGTGCGGAGCGCACTGCGGGCGGCCAAGAACCATGCGGAGCGTCAGGGCTGTCAATTTGAGGTCCTGCCCGTGGAGCAGACGGAGGCGCTGCTTCCCGAATTGCGCCAGATTTCCGACGCATGGCTGGAGAGCAAGCATGCGCGGGAAAAACGCTTTTCGCTGGGGCGGTTTGACGAGACGTATATCCGGCGCTTCCCTGTGGTGGTGGTCCGCAATCCTGACGGGCGCATCGACGCATTTGCGACCCTGTGGACGTCAGCGGGGCGCGCGGAGCTGAGCGTGGATCTGATGCGCCATCGGCCGGACGCGCCCGGCGGGCTGATGGACTATCTTTTCATCCGCCTGATGTTGTATGGCCGTGAGAACGGCTACGGCTGGTTCAACTTGGGGATGGCGCCGCTGTCGGGGTTGCCGCAGCACGAGCTTGCGCCGCTCTGGAACCGCATTGGCGGGTTCCTCTTCCGTCACGGGGAACACTTCTACAACTTCCAGGGGCTGCGCCGCTACAAAGAAAAATATGGCCCGGAGTGGCGGCCGCGGTATCTGGCCTCGCCCGGCGGGTTCGCGTTGCCCCAGGTGCTGAGCGATCTGTCGGTCCTGATCTCGGGTGGTGTCGGCGGGTTGATGGGTAAGTAGGAATCACCGGGGTCGGACTGGGCTCCCCGGGTTTATACTAAAAAGGGCAGAAGGCTGTGAGGCTGTAAGACTGTAAGGCTGTAAGGATTGGAGGGCAATCGGTTATGCAAATGTGGTTGATTCACGATTGGGTGCGTGCGAATCTAACCGTAACCTGTTCATTTTCGACCTTACAGCCTCACAGCCTTACAGTCTTACAGCCTATAGCCGTTTCCAGGTTTATTCGACGCCGCAGAACTCCGAGTGATCCTCGTAGGCTACGTGCGTCGTGCCTGTGATTCGGATCAGGGCGCCGGCCAGAAGACCGCTTCCGATGGCCAGGACAAGGGTCACGCCGATGCCGATGAGTTGAGGGGCGGCCACGCCCGGAGCCACACCGAGAACGATCAGGCCGCCCAACAGACCGGGCATTCCGTGCAAATTATGAACGCCGCAGGTATCGACGATTCGGAGCCGCTTTTCCAGAGTCGGCTGAACGAACACATACCCGAGGACGCACACCGCCCCGGCCAGCAGCCCGATGCCGAAAGCCAGCGCCGGCGCCACCACGTTGCACGTCGCCCCGATGGCCACACCGCCGGCTAGCGCCGCATTCGCCATATCGGCGATTGAGGTTTTGCCCTTGCGCAGCAGCGTGCTCAACACATAGGTGCTGAGCGTGGCCCCCGACAGTGAGAGCACGGTATTGACCACCGTTTGGGGCATCTGCTCCAAGGGAACAACGGCGCTGCAGAAGCTGGGCCAGAACAACCACAACACCATGGAGCCGAGCATCGCAAAGCGATCCGAGGTGGCGTCCGACACAATCGACTGGGCGCGTTGTTTCCCAGTGGTAAGAACCCACGTCAGGCCTATGCCAAAATAGGCGCCAAAAGCGTGGATCGTGATCGATCCGGCGGCATCCATGAACCCGCGGGTCACACCCAGTCCGCCGTCCAGCACCAGCCATTCATTGAGCAAATACGCCGGAACCAGCAACAGCGCCAGCAGGGCGTATTGGAAAACCCGCAGACGGCCGAGCACGGCGCCCATGGCAATTAAGGCGGAGGCCACGGCGAATTCCGCATAGAGCAGGGCCTTAATCGTGCTTGGAGCTAGGGGCTCGGCGCAGAGGATTCCAGAGGCCCGCAACAGGATGTAGAGTGGCAGACCGGTCGCCACGACCAGATACGTGCCGGTGGTGGCGCCAAATCCGTATTGGCGGACGAACACCATGAGAAAGCCGAAACCCACCAGAAGCATCGCCAGGATGTGAATGGCAAAGTTGTACTGCGCCACCTGCTGCACACCCGCGATGACGGGGACCCCGTCACCCTCTCCCGCCCCTGCCCAGGAGCATGCGAGACACAGACCGGCCACACCCAACCCGACGCCACGTAAGTTTATTCTCATCCGGGTTCCCTGATGCACGGGAATGCTTCTAAAATGGCGGAGAGGGAGGGATTTGAACCCCCGGTGCCCGTAAGAGCACACAGCATTTCCAGTGCTGCGCCTTAGACCACTCGGCCACCTCTCCATATAAATGCACGAAAACGCCGACCTTTATAGACGGTCTGATGGAAATACTCAACTCAAAACGCTCACCGCTGACGCCAGAGGAGGTAGAGGCCGGCTACAAGGAAGGAGGCGTTGGGCAGCCAGGCGCCTATCAAGGGAGGGAGCAATCCCCTTTTCGCGAGAATCATACAGCCGTTGACGGTGACGAAAAAGGCGAAAAAGAGGGCGATCGCCGTCAGAATTCCCTTAAACACCCCTTGCCTGCCGGTCGCGACTCCCATGGGAATGGCGAAGAGGGTGATGATCGTGCAGGCCCAGGGAGAGGCGAAACGGGAGTGGATGTCGTACCATTTTTTATCGCGTTCGTCGGCGCTGAGGTCGGGATGGACGCGCATGTAGCGCAGACGCGCGCGGATGGACAGGCGCGACCATTCGCGGGTTTCATTCACGAAGTCGGAGGGCATCTCGTTCAGTGATGACATGAGGCGAAGCGATAGTTTGTCGAGTTGAGGCCTGCGCGATTCCGTCTGCATGTCGAGATCGTCAAACCAGGTGTATTGTGGATAAAAAAGCCACCACATGCCGTCCCGGTATTCGGCCCGTTTGCAAGCCACTTCCATCTCGCGGGTGCCGTTGGGCCGCTCGCAGGTGATCCTCACACCCTCGAGAACCCGTGGCGTGAGAACATCCATTCGGTTGATGCGCCAGTTGCGTCGTTCCGAGGTGTTGTAGTAATGAATGTTCTCGCGGATGTCTCCGGAATCCTGACGAAACCTGTTTTTTTCGAGTCGTTTCGTGTTTTCAGATGCGTCCGGCGCGTAGAACTCGAGATTCAGCGCACTCGCGATTGACAATAGGACCGCCACGCTGACCAGCGGCGCAATGATGGTCCCGAAGCCCAGACCGCTGGCCCGCATCGCCGTGACTTCGCTGTGGCGGCAAAGCTGCCACATGGTGTAGAGCGAGGCGAGCAGCAGGGAGGCCGCCAGCAGCCATTCGAGAAACGGCGCAACCACACCCGCAAAGTATCCGACGGTCACGCCGAACGACGCCTTGGCGGCGGTCAGCGCGGAGAAGGAGCCGAGTAGTTCAACGACGACATAGAGCGAAATGAATGTCGCGAGGCAGTAAGCCAGCGGCACAAGAAAAGACGTGAGCACGTAACGGTGAAGAATGCGCATGAAAAAACCTGTCCGAATGCACGTGTTGCATACAAATAACGTTGGGATTGTGGCACTTGACCGCTGGAAAGGCAAGGGGAAAGCGATTGACAGGAATAGTCCCATATTGTATTACATGGAGTGTTACATCTATGCGCTGGCGAGTCCAGCCGACAGCCACTGAGGAAGGGAAAGGAATAATTGGCGCATGCGTGTCCTGCAACCGCTTCTTGGTCCCGCGCGGCGGGCCGGCGTCTGTCTGGCGCTCCTGCTGGCCGCCGGGTGCGCGGCTTACGATCCCGGACTGGCGCGCCGCACGCACACGACCGCCTTCACGAACGCGCTCGCGCAGCGGGCCGCCGCAGCGCTGGCGCAGCCGCTCTCCCTCGAGTCGTGCGTGCGCCTCGCCATGACCAACAACTATGCGGCGCGCAAGGCAGATCTGGATCGCGAACTGAGCCGGATTGGCAAGAATGTGGCCTTCACGGTCTTCCTGCCGACGGTCGCCGCCTCGGCTGGCTACACGTCCCATGCCAAGGAACCCGGCATGAGCGAGCGGCGATCCAGCCGGGCGTCGCTGGATCTGGACATGCCGATCTTCATGCCGTCGAGCTGGTTCCTCTATGCGGCGACCCGCCAGGGTTATGCCTCCGCCGGAATGGCGGCAGCCTACGTGCGGCAGGGAATCGTACTGCAGACGACGACCGCCTATTTTGATGTGCTCGTCGGGCAGGACACGGTTGCCGCACTGGAATCGCAGTCGACAGCCGCCCGTGAGACCGCCGCCCGTGTCAACGCATTCGCGAATGAGGGTTTTGTCAAGGAATGGGAGCGCGCCCAAGCGGTCCAACTGGCCGAAGCGCGCGAGGCCGAACTGAATCAGGCGCGGCGCGCCCTTACACGGACTCGCGGCGAGTTGCTCGCCTGCATGGGGTTTTCGCCCCTCGCGGAGATCCGCCTCTCCGGCGAGGCCGGCGAGGCCGCCGCGCCGGCGGAACCGGTTGAAGCGCTGGTGCTGCGCGCGCTGGAGATCCACCCCGAGCTGGCGCTCGCGGATCGCGAGGTGGTGATTCGGGAGCACCAGGTGCGGCAGGCTTTCTGCGGGTTCCTGCCCACGTTGTCGGTGTTCTCCAGCGGCTCCTGGACCAGCGACGACCTGGCGCTGCAGGCGGCCAACTGGGCCTCGGGCCTCTCCGGCGTGTGGACGCTGTTTGACGGTCTGGCCAACGTGGCGCGGTACCGGGCGTCGCAGGTCGGGCGGCGCCAAAGCGCGCTGGCCCGCGAATCCGCCTTTCTGTCCGTCATGGTTCGGGTGATCGCCGCCGAGGCGGTTGTGCGGGATGCGGCCGAGTCGGCACGCCTGCGACGGCGCGCCTACGAGATCGCCGTCACCAAGACCGCCGACTACGAGGCCAAGGCGCTCGAGGGGCTGCTGCCGGTGAGCGAGGCTCTCGACGCCCGTGCGGTGATGGATCGCGCACACGTGGAGTTTGTGCGAACTCGCTATCAGGAGCGCATCGCCATCGCCCATCTCGAACTGGCCATGGGCCTGACCGCCCTGCCGAACTAGCAACCGATGCCCCCTGGAGACCGTGCTTATGATCACGCTGGAACAAACGACGCCCGCTTATGGATCCGCCCGCTTGTCTCTCACTCCGACCGTTTTGCTTCTGGCCGTGCTGCTCGGCGGGTGCGGCCGCCGAGACGCCGCTCCCGCCGCCGCAGCCGCGCCGCCCGTCCGCCGTCTGGCGGTGCGGGCGCAACCCTGCGCCGTCCGAGCCTTCGAACGGCGCCTCACGGTGCAGGGGACACTGGAAGCCAAGCGCTTCGCCCACGTCGCCGCGCGCGCCGACGGCAACCTCGACGCGATCTGGGTGAACGTGGGCGACCGCGTCACGGCGGAAGAGACGCCGCTGTTCCAGATCGACCCGGTCGGTCGGCAGAACGCCGTGACCATCGCCGAACAGGCGCACGCCGTCGCGCAGGCCACGTTGGCGGTCGCCCGCGCCCAGACGACTCGATCCGAGGCCGAGGCACGCAAGTCGGCGCTCGACTTCCAACGCTTCGTGCGATTGCGCGAGCAGAAGCAGATCAGCGAAAATGAATACGAGGAGGCTGAGGTCCGGCAGGCTCAGGCCAAGGCCGGGGTGGCCGTGGCGGCGGCGCAGGCGGATCTCGCCGCGCGGCAGGTTTTGCAGGCGGATGCCGCCCTGGCTATCGCCCAAAAAAATCTAAAGGACACCCGCGTGCTCGCCCCGCTCTCGGGGGTGGTCAGCCGCCGCCT
>JBAXVM010000014.1:0-24266 GCA_037129105.1 bacterium | reverse complement strand
CTCTTAATCAGTGGGTCCAGGGTTCGAGTCCCTGCACCCCTACCAGTTGAATGCAGTCCGGCACGGCGAAATTGACCAATATATCCCGCCAATTAATACATGTTGCAAGAATCCGGCCGAGTGTTACACTACAAGACACTAATTGACATGTAGGGACTTCATCCCTACAACATCCACTACAGGAGAGCCCATCATGAAAGAGGCTCCGACTGGTTACCTGTTTAAGCGCTGGCGTGGCAAACACCTTCCGGCAGAATCCGCCGTCCAGGCCACGTTCTACCTTTCGTACGAAATCGACAACCACCGCACCACCGTCTGCCTGCGCACCACAGACCTTGAAACCGCCCAGCGCTTGACCAAAGAACACATGGGGCGCGTGGACTGGGGCAGCCGGGAGGCCTACCTCCGCAGCCTCATTGAACTGGGAGAGAAGGCAAAACGGGAGCTATGGGGGTTGTCGCATGAAAGCGCAGCGGTGAAGGTCAACGACGTTTGGGAAACGTACATCGCAAGCCGTCGCCGGCCCGACAGTGGCCCCTCTACCCTCGCCTTCTACAAACAACACGTGTCGGCCTTCGTGAAATGGCTGCCTGCGGCCGTCAAAAACATGCGCCAGGTCACCAACGCCCTTGCTGAACAGTACGTACATGAACTGGAAGCCAGCAAGAAGATGACCGTCCCCACGGCCGCCAAGCACGTGGCCACCCTGCGCCGCGTGTGGCGGATCGTGGATCCGGAAGGACCTCAACCGTGGCGGGACTTGCAGCCTATCGGGCAACACATTGTCCAGCCATACCGCCGCCTGTCTCTCGAGGAGTGCCGCGCACTGGCCACCGAAGCGCAGAAGATCGGACCGGAAGAATACGGCGCCATCCTCGTAGGGTACTACACCGCCCTGCGCCTCGTGGACGTGATCCACCTGCAGGCGGAACACATTGACCACAAAACCGCCATATTGAACCTACCCGCCCCGCGCAAGACATCCCGGAAGAAACCCGCCCCGCTCCACATCCCCATGCTGCCGGAACTCTCCGCCTGGCTCACCGAGCGAGCCCAAGCCATCGGGAAAGGCCAAGGGGACATCTTCCCCGGACTCGTGGCCATGTACGCCAAGGACCGGCCAAAGGTCACACATGGCTTTGGAACCATCTTCGAAAACGCCAATGCGCTCGACAATGACAAGGGGAATGCCAGCTTCCACAGCCTGCGCGCTACCTTCGTATCAAACATGGACGAGGCAGGCGCGCCGCCGCGGGTGACGGACATCATCACAAACCACGCGCCAAAGACAATGCACGACCGGTATTCACACCCGGACATCGAGACAGCCAGGACGTGGATGGAAAAGGCGCTCAAGAGACTGGACGCCACAGAAAACCAGAAAACTACAGCAACTCCCGCTGCTCAATCTTCTGGCCATTCTGACTCGCGGCCTTCTTGAACGTCGCGGCGACCTGGCGGATGGGCGGCATGTCGATGGCCGCGCCGCCAAGCAGGTCCGCCACGGTCAGGAGTTGCAGGCGCGGATACCGCTTTCCCCAGGTGGCGGATTCCCAGAACCCGGCCGTGGCAGCCTCGGTCTTCATCGGGCCGGTATGCGCTTCCATGGTAATCAAGACGCCGATGGCGGCTTTATCGCGGTCAATCACGCCGCGCAGGTCCCGGACGTGCGCCGCCCCGGTATTGCCAGCCTTCACAGAGATCAAGACGGTCTCGAACTTGCCCGCCTCGTCCCCCTGAAACACCAGCTTGCCATCAATTCCCTTGTCCGCGCCCTTCTTTTGTTCGGCCGGTCTGGCACCAACCAAGCCCAAAGCCCACCACTGGAATTGATACGGCTCGCTTTCGGCCAGCGCCGCGGCATCCGGAACGCTCACCGGCTCACCCAGAACAATGTACGGCGAGCGAACCTTTTCTTCAACCGACTGCACAGTGGGCGACTTTCCCGGCTCCAAACCGAAGGAATCCTTCAAGCGCTGCTTCATGAGCGTGATGGCCAAGTGCGTCACGTCAATGCCGATCCAGCGGCGGCCGAGCTTTTCGGCCGCTGTCACCGTTGTACCGCAGCCACAGAACGGGTCAAGCACCAGGTCTCCCGGATTGCTGCTGCCTTTGATGATACGTTCCAAAAGGGCAAGAGGTTTTTGCGTTGGGTAACCAAGACGCTCACCAGCTGTATTGCTGATGCGAGCGATGTCAGTCCAATTAGTGGTAACCGGCTTTCCCTTCGTCTCGTCAATATAAACCTTGAGACCGTCCAGACGGGGAGTACCATCGCGCTTCAACAGGATTCTACCCCCGGCAAACCACTTCTCAAGTTGCTCAAGAGATGCACCCCACGACCGGTTTGGTGGCGGTTTCGTCCCACGCCACTCAAACTGCCGCGCCGGACTAACCGTAGAAAACGTCATGTTCTCAGCCTTGTAAAGTCGCCCGTTGTCGTTTCCCTTGAAACGTTTCAGTTGCTCAGGACCATACTCCGTGTACTGATCATTGGACACAAATCCGCTACCCACTGAATAAAAAAGGATGATGTCATTGGATCGCACATACCCCTTGGTTCGCATATTGTGTGCGTTCGTTCGCTGCCAGACTATCTCATTCTGAAAGTTTTCCGGCCCAAACACCGCATCCATCATCAACTTCAGATAGTGACTGGCCGTCGGATCACAGTGCAGGTAAATGCTGGCCGTGGGCTTCATCACGCGGCGCAGTTCGACCAAGCGCGGGGCCATCATCACCAGATAGGCGAGCATGTCGCACGGCCCCAGGAAGGTGCGGAAGGCCTGCACGCAGTCTGCCACCTTGCCGCCGGCGGTCACCAGGTCGGCATAGACGCCCTCGTCTTCCTGATCCCAGGTCCACGTATCCTCGAACGCCCGGATTTGACTGGCGGCTTTGGTGCCGTCCTTCTCCGCAAACAGCACGTTGTAGTTGGCGTTTGAGTTGAAAGGCGGGTCGAGATAGACAAGGTCCACGCTTTCGTCCGCCACGTGGCGTTTCAACACGTCCAGATTGTCGCCATAATAAAGCGTATTGCGCCAGTCCATAGCAGGTTCTCCGTTCCGCAGTCCGCATCGTAACGAACCGGAAACGGATTGTCACCTGCCGATAATCTATTTCGCCTTCCGCGGCGGCGGGAACAGGCCCCGGCCGGCCTTCTCATCCGCGACCCCCAGGGGCTCATCCATGGCGCCGGCCGCGGCGCGTACGGCCTGATCCACCCCGCCCGTTGGCAGGCCCAGGAGCATGCCGGCCACCCGGTGGGCGCTCAACGCCAGGCGCTCCGCCTTGGCTTGGTCGATATCCCCAGAATCCCACCACTTCGAAAGGATTGCCGAAACCGCGTTGGCCTCCTTGTTGACCTGCCCCAACAGGGATTCATCCGTAGCCCGATAGGGCAACACGCTGCGGTCACCGGTGACTTTGGCCCACAGGTACGGCAGCCCCCAGCCCACCACACGACCGCCAACCACCGGATCAACCATATCCCCCACCTGCCCAAGCGCATCCACGGCCATATTGTACGCCTCGCGGCCCTCCTGCTTGTCGTCGCCGCCGTCCAGCGTGCCCTTGTTGGCGCGCCGCACCAACGAACGAATCAGAACCGTCAAGACCATAGACGCCAGCATCCCGCCGGCAAAGATCGCCAGCCGACGCCAGTTCTTGGTACGCTTGGCCTGTATCCACTGCGCCAGGAGTTGATCGGCCATCACGGCCGGCTGACCCAGGAACGGGACCACCACGCCGTAACCGCTGCGCCGCACATCCGTATACTGGCCGCTATGCTCCATCGGGGTTGACGGGTTTTGCGTCTCGCGGTTCCACTGTTCCAGCGTGTCGAGTATCCGCGCGTCCGGCCACCCGGCCGCGCGCAGGACCTCGACCGCGTCAACGACGTTGGCAATCTCCGCCTTCTGCATGCCCGAGAGCATGAACCGCTGGAAATCCAACCAGCGCTGGCGCCGCTTCAACGACTGTAACGCATCCCCACCGCTCTTGACGTTCGCGGCCTCGTCCAACTCCATGCGCTGCGTGGACAACTGGCCGAACACCCGGAAGGCATGCCGGCCCCAACGGTCCCAGAAATAGCCGTTGGTCATCAGCATCTCATGGATTTTCTGGCGCTCCGGATCCCACAGGCGCGACATTCCCAGCTTGGGCACGAAGACCTTGGCCAGATACTTATGGGCCAGGCCGTGGCCAGCATCCTGCGCCATGCGCGTGGCCATCATCAGACCACCACCATAGCGATTGAACGCGATAGTGGTCAGGCGAGCCCCCAGGATGAACGTGGCCACCCGCCGTTCCAACCCCTGCACCATCTTCTGCAGGCCGCTGAACTCATCCGTGTGCCCCTTCTGGTACGTCAAATAGGCCAGCGAATCCTTCATGTCGCCCAGCACGCCTTTGCCCCAGCGCTCGACAATGGCATCCTTGGCCGGACCGCGGGAAAGCATGCTCACGGCATCGCGGTACGGGATGGCCCAGGCCGTATAGACGGACATATCGCGCGCCTGCATGCGGAAAACCGACAGGAACGGCCGCACCAGCAACGGGTGTGTGTGGGCTTGACGCTCCTTGGTCATGCCCATGCGGTCCACCATGTGGCGCCGGAACCCGGACGCCGGGTCATCCACGTTGGGCAGTTCGGCCTGGCGATCCACCGACCCCACCAACGTGAAGTGTGGCAGATCGTTGAACAGACTCACGCCGGCAACCTTGATTGACGTGACGTTTGCCCGCTTGGCCCATTCCCGGGACTTCTGCTGTACCGCCCATTCGACCACCGCGCGTTCCCGCGGGGTCAACCGGCCGATCACCGCCTTAATGATGGCCTCGCTGGCGTCCAGCCTTTCCTCGTAGTTCTCCCCTTCCCCGCGGATCGTCAACTTGGCCTGTTGCCGGAACCGGGACGGACGCCACCCGTTATGAACCAACTTCTCACGGGCGTCGGCGTCCAGGGTCATGCCGTAGAGGCTCATCATCTCGCCGCGCGTCATGTCCACGGACCGGCCGTCCGGCAACGGGACGGACTCCGGGACGTAGTCCAGCGCGAGAAGGTCATCGCGCGTGTACCCCAGCCCCTTCATCTTGGCTTCCAGTTCGAGATTGTCAGAAGCTTCCAGATTCAACTGCGCCCGATTGGCTTCCCGGAGGTTACGCGCCAGCACCGTGTATGCCGCCCCCTTGTCATCCCCGCCAGTCAGCAACAACGCGCGCGTGGAAGGCGTGGACCGCCACCACCGGGACCGCTGGCCCAACGTGCCCCGGGCAGGATCACCAGTGACAGACTCCGGAAGCACGTCGCGCGCGGCCTCGATCTCAATAGCGGCATCCGTGGAGGCATCCTTCCGGCGGGTCTTGTGCCCATCCGCGATAAACTCCTTGTTCATCTCGTCATCGGCCAGCAACTCCTTGGCCCGGCTCACCACATCCCGCATGCCTTCCCACGTCAACCCGTTCAAACCGTCCCACTGGGTACCATCAATCAACGCCTGCATGGCCTTGCGGGGTTCATCCGTCATGCGGGAAAGCCCAGCATGGACCACGCCGACAGTCTTGACTTTGATCGTGCGGCCGTCCGGAAGCCGCTTTTGGGAAGGAGCCCCGCCAAACAGGCGGGTGAGCTCGCGCCGGTAATAGGCCCGCACGTCGCGGCGGATCGCCGCGCCGGCCGCCGTCAGCAACGTCGCGTAGTCTTCCGGCGCCAGGCCAGCCACGGCGGCATCGACATCCGCCCCGCCACCCAACAGCCGCTTGACCTCGGCCGCGGCCGCCCCCGCGCGCTGTGCCTCCGGAACCAACTTCATGTTCTCTTCAATCTGCGCCAGGGACGCCAGCATGGAGGCATTCCGCGCGGCGGTCACCTCCTGCCAGTTCGTGGGCATGGCGGCATGCCCCATCAGCGTACGCGTGCGGGCGTTCAACGCCTCACGGATGGCCGCGCGCAAATCCAGCTTGGACTTTTGCGCCAACCCGCGGCGCCGGCCGGCCGCGGCCGCCTCCAATAACAGGTCTCCCAGGGTCTCCGCACGGGTAGGAGAAGCGCCAAAAACCTTGCGGAACTCGACAGCGCCCACGGTGGCGGCATCCGTACGCGCCTGCTGCGCTTCTACCTTGGCTTTCGCCTTCTCCCCCTGGGCATCCTTCTTGAACCGCCGCAAGGCCGACATCTCCTTGCTCAACTTGTTCATGTGCGCGCGCTCGACTGCCCGGGTAATCTGTACGCTGCGATCCCGATTGCGTTCCACATCCGCCACGCGCTGCGCCAGCACTGCGGCATAGGCGTCCCAGTCCGGGGTGTCCGCGCCAGGCGCCGGGGTCGCGCCATACTCGGCAGGCTCCTCGTGGACCGACCAGGACGGGCCTGCTCCATCCGCTACGGCCGCGGCCGGCTCGACTGGCACCGGCAGATTCCAGACGCCTTTCAACGCGGTCGTATTCGCTCCCATGAACCCGGTTCTATTCGCCGAAATGTAGGCATGGTCCAGCACATCCAGGACCCGAATACCCACCACGGCGCTGGATTCCATGATGGTTTTCGCTTGCTCAAACACATCCGGCCCCTGCCAGTTGAAACTCACGGTCACGGCCGCCACGCCCGGCATGGAAACCGCGCCCTTGAAAATCCGGTCCGACACTTCCTGCGCAGGCCGGTCACCGCGGATTCTCTCGACACACACCACATGGTTGCGCGTGTTCAGGAAGGTGACATAAAGCCAGCTACCTTGTTCCGCCGCGCGCGCCACCGGCTCAACCACATTGCGCACCGCATTCTCGTCACGCACCACGGGCAGCATTGTGGACGGAATAACCTCCCATTCAGACAGGCGATACCCCTGTGTGTCGCTCGCGCCGGCACCCAATGCGTCACCTTCATGCACTTCCATCGAATTGTGATCGTAACGGATACCATCGACCTGGTTGTCACCTAACCCACCCAACCCGGCCCGCCGCATGGACATCCACTTGCCATTGGTGGGGACGTGATCCAGCACCGGATACCCCAATAACTTGCCCGCCTCTGCCAGTTGACGAGTTACGCGAACGTCTGCCTCAGAAGGATCCGGGAAGCCAGACGGATGATTATGCGTCAGCACGACGGCAACCGTACCCTCTGGAACCCAACCAAAGACCTCGCGTGGGTGCACCGATGCACTGTCCAGGAGCCCCACCGAGACCACACGGGCATCCAAGACCCTGCCACCCTTGCCCAGCGCCACCACCACGAACCGCTCATGCGTCGGCGTGCGCAGCGCCCAGGTCAACGCGGCCACGTCACGGGGAGACTTGATCTTGTACCCGCGCGGCACGTCCAGGTACATCGGATCCTGTGGCAAGCCCCATACCACTTCGGACAAGAGCAGTTCCAGACGCCCCTCGCCACCGGTACCCATGGCATCTCGCACGTCAGCGGCATGCCACCGGGTATTTGCCAGAAGGGTCTCGATCTTCTGCCGCTGGGCGGCAATGCGGGCATCGCGCGCGGCCCGCGCCTTGTCGGCGGCATGGGTGAAGAGATTGACCGGATAGGGCTTGTTGGACGCAGCCATCGCCGCCGGCACACTCTTGGCCAACGTAGCAATTGCCGCCTTAGCGGCCGGACTGCCGGCCTGGGGACCGAGCGACGCAAGTACGTCACCGGTGAATAGTTCAACGACTTCGGCGGGCGAGAGCGCGCCGGTCTCCCTTACGCCTTCTTGTGCGCCAGTTCCGGAGCGTGGCGGCGGAAGAAGTCCCGAGCCTGTTGACCCGCCATCCGAGAATCTTGCCGCAGCGATTCGACTTCGGACGGCGTCAGCGGTCCCAGCCGAAAGGAGGGTTCGGGCTTCGCTTTCGGTAAGTGCTGTGTGTTCGCCGCCATAGACACCTTCTGACTTGAGCAGGTCACGTAATGAATCTACACCAAAGACGGATTCCAATGCAAGCCGGGTGCGCTCCGACAAAGCCATCTTCTGGCTGAACTGCGCGGCCGCCAACGTAGTCGCCCCCACCACACGCCCGCCGCGGGCCTCGATCGCGCGCCGCAGTTCTGACAGGCTGCCACCGCCAGTCACCACGTCATCCACGAGGACGTAATCCCGACCGGACTCTATGGCGCCGTCAAACGTCGGCCGCACTGCCATCCTGTGCCACTGCCCTTTACCGGTGCGGCCCACCATGTTCGACTGTACCATCTCATCTTTCACCGGCATGCCAGTCAAATGCGACAGGTATTCAGCATATACGCGCGGCAACTTGTTCTTTCCAGATGCTTCCACGGCATGCACCGGCACCAGCGTGGCACCCGGAAAGCTCGCCACCAATGCGCGCGCCTTGTCCGGTTTCGCCAACGCCAACACCACGCGCCCCGCCGCTTCGACATCGCCGGCCTTTGCCGCCGTGTGGTCTGAATGCGCCTGTAAAGCCTGCAACGAGGTTTCCGTAGAGACGTTAGGGAACCCATCCGGCCAGGCCTTGGCAGGGTTGCGCCGGGCGTATTCGGCGTCCTGCGTGGCACCACGCTGACCAATGTCAAACACCCCTTGCACATCCCGCACCGCCGCCGATCCGCGCGGCACCGGAAGGAGGGACCGGCCCGCAGGCGCCGACGTGCCGTACTCGGCCTGGGGCTCGTCCACGTGCGAACCATCAGCCATGCCGTCATCGGCGTGGTCGTCCACGGCCGGAGGATGATGGTCGTCATCCTTCTTGGAATCGGCGGCAATCTCGGCCTGCAGGTCGCGGATCTGGGTGCGCAACTTGTTGGCCTCGTCGCCGCGGGTCCAGGGGACCACGCGCTGGCGGATATCCACCAGACTGGCCTGCTTCTCTTCAATGGATTCGCGCAACTTCTTCTGCGGCCCCTCGTTGTCCAGGGAAGACAGCCCATACTCCATGCTTTGAAGCACCCCGGTTGCATTCAACTGGTTCTCGGGTGTGCCCTGAATGACGTGCAACGGCGCGCGCTGGCCGGTTTTCGGGTCCACGAAGGCCAGCTTGACGATATAGGTAGAAAACCTTTGCGCGTTCGTGCCGCCCACTTCCACGTTGAACCCATCGCCAAACGTGCCAATCGTCTGAGTACCGCCATCGCTACCGGCCGCTATTCCCATCCAGAACGTCATGGCCGCGCGCATCAGTTCTCCGGACGCCTCCTTGCGATCCGTGTACTGCTTGTCGCCCACGGTGATGGAAAACTTGTCACCGCGGGTGTCAGGCGGCTTGGGCAGGGAATCAAAGAACGCCAGTTGCGCCTGATCGGCACTGATATCGCCCTCGTACATCGAAAGGTCACGCTGCACAGAACTTTGCGCGTCCAGGTGCGCCCGCTCCAACATTTGCAGCTTGGCCAGATTTGCCTGCAACTCTGCCAGGCGTTGCACACGCGGGTCCGCGCTGGAAATGGCGCGCAATAGGGCGTACTGGTCGCTTTCGGAATCCAATTCGCCGCCCATCTCATCGACGGCGCCCTTGTAAAAACCCTGAATCCAACGGCTCTTGGTCTCGTTCAGGCCCCACATGTATTCCTCAATGGTCCCGGCCGTCATGTAGGCAGCCAGTTCCACGGTCTTGAACATGTTGCCCTGCCGGACAATGCGCCCGATGGCCTGTTCGAGCATGGCGGGGAACCAGGGAATTGTCGCAAAGTGCGCCTTGTATAGACGCTTCTGGACGTTGAGTCCCGTACCCATGCCGGCCATGCTGCCAATCAGAACCCGGATTTGCCCGTTGTTCATGGACTCCTGCAAGCGGTCCATGTCGCGGCGCTTCTTGTAATCCTGCTTGAAGGCGATCTCGCCGGCCGGGATACCGCCGGCAATCAAGGCATCGCGCAACCGCAGATATGCGGAAAATCCGCGCTGTTCCACCATGCCCGGCAACCCCAGGTCCATGAATACCAACTGCGTGCGCTTGTCTTCCGCCCCCATGGCATACACGCGCAATACATCCTGCGCCATCTTCTCCAACTTCTGGGCAGGGTTGGCAGCCAGGACCGGAGAGATAAACCGCTCATCCATGGCGCCATGCTTGGCGTCCGTGATGACCGACAGGATGATATCGTCACCCTTTTCAGGCTTGCCGCGGCGCGCACGAATGATCTTGATGCGCTCCTCAATGACCCGCTCCCGGTAGTTCTTTTGAACCGCGCTCTCGGGAACCACCAACGGCTGCATGCCGCCGCCCGTGACGTCCGGCCGCCGGTTGAGCATGTAAGGCAGATCGTCATAGCGCCGGTAGTCGCCAATCTGCTGCCACATCCCGGACAACAGCGTCATGTTCATCCAGTGCGCCAGCCTGGTGACCGAGGCATACCCCTTGCCGGGTGTCTTCTCAAACTTGGATTCCGGACTGCCAAAGGTCGTAACCCACGGGTCGAACAGTTCCATGCGCATCTTTTTCAAGACTTGCGGCTGAAGGAAACGCTGGACCGTGAAGACTTCACCCATGGTATTGACCACCGGCGTGCCGGACAGGAATAGCAACCCGCGGCCAGGAGTGCGGTCCGTGATCGTGCGGGACTTCATATACAGGTCCCAGGCACGCTCACTACCCTCCGGATCAATCCCCTTGAGCCCGTGGCGCGTGGTGGCAAAGCGCAACTTGCGGTATTCGTGCGCCTCGTCCACTACCAGCATGTCAATGCCCAGGTCATCCCAGACCAGCCCCTTGTCGCGCTTCATGTGGCTCAGGCGTTTCAGGCGGTCCTCCAGCTTCTCGATGGCGTTCTCAATCTGCCGGCGCCGCGGGTCATCGCGCTCGCCGCCCTTCCCCTTCTTGGTCTTGACCGTCTTGCCAATCCCCGCCTCCAAGGCCGCGCGAAACCGGGCAATTTCCTCCTGGATATGCTTAGATTCGGTCTCCGGCGCCACGCCCAGGAGTTTCAGCGCCGAATGGGTAATGACCACAGCGTCAAACTCGCCGGCCGCCACACGCCCGAGAAACCGCTGACGCCGCCCCACCGAAAACTGTTCTTCATCGGCCAGCAACAGGTGCGCGGCTGGATAGGCCGCATGAAAATCAGCGTTCCACTGGCCCAGCATGTGGTTCGGCACGGCAATCATGGCCTTGCGCGCCAACCCCAAACGGCGAAGTTCCATAACCGTCAGCGCTGCGCCCAGCGTCTTGCCCAGCCCCACCTCATGCACGGCATAGGTGTTGCCCTGTTGGATCACGCGCCAGGCCAGCCCCTTCTGGTGCGCGTACGGATTGAAAAACTTGGACAGCCCGGGGAAAGTCAGATGATCCCCATTCCATTCCTCGTTGCGCCATACGTTGAACGTGTCGTTGAATGACCGCGCCAGACGTTGCATGCGCGATGGATCCTGAAACACCCAGGCAGACCACGCTTCGGTCAGTTCGGTAACCTTCTGGTTGGCCATGGCCGTGGGCTCCGCCAGCACATGCACGGTACCCTTGGAATCCTGACTTGTCACCGCCACCGGCTTGCCGTTGAGCACGGCCGTCAGGATCTTGGCAGCCGAACGCTCTGCCGTGCCAAATCGACTCATGGCAGCCGTACGTTGCCAGTTCCGCCCGATGTTCGAAGTCTCCTTGTCGTCAATGGCCAGCCACGACCCGGCATGCTCGTTGTACGAGACATCGACGGCTACACCGCCGACCTCCCGCATGAACTGTTCGATATCCACCGGCGGAATCAGCGGCATACCCAGGTTGAGCTTGATTGCCGACGGCGGTTTGTCGGCCGGCTGCGCCTTTTCCAACGCTTCGACATTGGCCTTGTACCGTGGGTCCACCGCCGCCTTGGCGCGCGCCTGCGCCAGCTTCTCCTTGACGTTGCCCGAAAGGTATTTCTCCGCCACGGTCCATTCGCCGGACTCCGGGTCTCGATATATCCGCCCGGCCAGACTCCTTTCCGCGGCCGCCTCGTCAATTCCCAGCATGGCCGCGGCCGCAGCCAGGTCCGGCCGGCCCTTTTCGCGCATGACTACGCCCAAAGCCTCGGCCGCGGTCTCAATCTTGGGGGTCGGCGGCACGCCAATGGAACGCTCCGTGAACAGCATAGAGAGCTTGCCGGTATGCTTGCCGTCATCGTCAGTCATTTCTAGCGCCAACACCGCGCCATGAAACACGTCATCCTTTAACGCATCCTTAATCGGTACGCGCAAAGTCTCTTCCGGGTGCCCGTCCTCATCCAGAACAGGGTTACCCTTTTCATCCAATACCGGCGTGATCTTCCGTTGCGTAATGTTGCCATGCAACATGACAAACAGCTTGTACGCACGCACAAGCCCCTGCTGTGCCGCCGCCAGTTCACCATCCGTGCCGTCACGTTGCAACGCCAGCACACGCCGCAAGGCATCCCGCAAGGGGATGTAGCGCTTGATGATGGCAATATCCCCCTTGGACTTGTAAAGGGGAACCTCGGCGCCGGCCGCGGGCTCCGGTTGCTTGCCCCTGGGACGGTCGGAAAGCGGCCGGATCGTCGTGGACTTGCCGCCATCCGTCAAAACCAACTGGTCACCCATCACATTGAAACCACCGTTTACCAACGCGCCAGGTGCCAGCACCAGCGCCGCCGCCGTATCATCCGCGCCCGTGGACGGCCGCGGTGCCGGTCCGGAAACACCGCCACCGCCGGCATTGCCTTCACCCTTGGGGTTAATCTTCTCAGGAAGCCGGTTGATCGCCTGCGCCAGCCGGGACTCGAAACCGCCGCCATCCGTGTCCGGCAACGGCTGCACCGTGTATTCCCTGCCACCACCAAAGCGCATCCGGCCGGCCATGGAATGCACCCCCAGAACCATCTCCGGGTGTGCCGCGTAATACTCGTTGACCAACGCATCACCTTCCGCGGTCGGGACCGTGGCCAGGTCGCGCCAGGCCTCGCCGCCGGCCACCTGTCCGGGCAGACGCTTGCGCAGGAAAAGAATGTCCGTGACGACCTTGGTGCCGGCCTCCTTGTAGAAAGCCGACTGGGGCATACGGATGGCGCCAAGCAGGTCCGCACTGCCCGCGATCATCTCACGGGTTTTGTCCCGCTTCTTGTCCAGCGTGCCATGGCTGGTGACCAGCACAACCAGACCACCGGGCTTGACCATGTCCAGAGACTTGCGAATGAAGTAGTCATGCAGCACCATCTTGGCCTTGACGTAACGCGGGTCGGCGGATACCACCCGGTCAGAGAACGGCGGATTGCCGATAGCCAGGTCAAAGACTTCCCCGACAAACGGGAAGTCCACATAATCCTGATGGCGCATGTCCGATTCAGGATACAGCGCGCGGGCAATGCCGGCAGACGTGCCGTCCATCTCGACGCCCGAGAAGCGCACCACCCCCGGCACCGCCAGCGCATCTGGGATCAACCCCACGAAACGCCCGACACCGAAACCGGGCTCCAACACGCGGCCGCCGGCAAACCCCATGCGTTGCACGGCCGCCCACATGGCGCGCACCACCACCGGAGACGTGTAATGGGCATACTGCACGCTCCGGCGTGCGGTCTCGTACTCTTCCGGCGTGAGAATCCCGCGCAGTTCACGCGCCATGTCCTTGAATGTGGACAGGTCGCCGCCCAGTTCATCCGCCGTGGGGAGAACAAAGTCTCGCCCTTCCAGGGGGAACATGGTGTTCTTGAGTGCGGTATGCCCCCAGCCGATGTAGCGCGCCAGCGCGCGTTTCTCTTCGTGGGTGGCCGGCCGGGCTTCCGCCTGCAGCCGCTTGAGAATGCGGATGGCATCAACGTTGGCGCGCGCCTTGACTAGCGGCGTGCCGGTGACTTCATCCGCGGCCGTGATCCGATAGTTACGATCTACGCTGCCGAGGGTGTCGGCCGCTCCACCTGATCCGGTTCCAGCGTTCCGTCCTTGATCGCCTGGGCCTGCGCTTCCGGCTCCCACTCCACCCGCGCGTTGATCGACTCGTAGTTCTCCGCCCGGCTGGACGACTCCGCCTGTTGGCGTGCCTGCTCCTGATCCAGCCACGAGGTCCGGCCGTCCTCCCTGGCCCGCCGCATCGCCATCTGGCAGGCGTCCGTGTCCCGACACCCCATCATTCCGGATTGATCCCTCACCACCTCGTCGAAGCGGTTGAATCCCTCTTCCGCCAATTCCTTGTCCCGCGCCGGTTGTGCTTCCAGCGCCGCCGTTTCCAGCGGCCTGCGCTTGCGCATCAGTTGTTCGAATAGCTGGCCGTAACTCATTGCTGTTCTCCTTGCCAACCGTTCCCTTGCGGGAAAGCGGCAACAGACTCCTTACGCCACTGCCTGTTTCAGGTCCGCCTCGTTCATTGCCGAAGAGAGAAGGCTGTACGCCGACCCGATTTCCTTCAATGTTGCTGGCCGCCCCAGCTTCTTGTCCACCAGTTCGCGCAGGCGGGAGTAAGCCGCGTCGGCCCGCTCCGTCTTGTCCATCCTCGGGCCGTACTCCCCTTCCTCGTAAAACGGCCGGGTTGGATCCCCGACTGACAAGGACTGGTTCACTTCCTCTTGGAACGTCGTTATTCCAGTGTTCATAGCTATCAACCTCGGTTTTGACTTTATCAAACGTGGCCGCAGGCTGCAACCCCAATCCCGCAATGTATTGCGGATCCACGAAGCGCCCTGTCTCAACCCACCGCATCAACGCGCGCTCAATGCTTTGATCCGTGGAAACCTCGACGTGAATCAGATGCACGCGATAGCCTAGTTTCTTCCATCCATCCACCTTGTCCAACAGCTTTGGCGCATTGCGGCCAACAGTTGGGAACATGATGTTATCGCCAGCGGGGATTGCCAGGCGTTCTAATATCAGATCTTCGGCAATCTCCCCCGACTCTTTATGCACGCGCCCGGCATGCTCACCGTCGTTGAACTCCGGCAACTTCTCTTTGACCAGGTCCGCGTCAACCTCGTATGCGCCATGCTCTTTCTTGAGCTTGTCCCCCACCACGCGCGACTTGCCTGCGCCCGGCAACCCCATCACCACCCACAACTCGCGCCCCTTGACCACGGCACCATTGCCATAGAGCTCCTTGGCCAAAGCAGTGCGCAAGGCTACCCGCTCCGCAGAATTGTCCAGGATGGTTTCCGTGCCGATATTGGCCTGCGCCGCCCGCGCTGCCTGCACTTCCGGCAGGTCCCACCAACGATCACCGCCAGCCTTCCGCGCCGCGTCAATCCGCTGCCATACTTCTTTCAGCGCCGCTTTCCATGCGGCCCGCTCGTCCGCCGGCACCGGGGTATGCTCGCTGTGCCAGTGACGCCCGTACTTCGCATGCAGGTTTTTGCGCAAGACTATGGCCTTGGCAAAGACCCCGGCCGGCATTCCCTTTTCGGGAACTTGCTCAGAGGTGGTAGTTCCCATTTCGGGAACCGAGGCCGGTTTGTCGATCCGCGCCAGCACGTAGGCAGCCTGGGCGCGCGCAGTCTGATCTGAAAGTTTTTCCACATGCGCGATTTCTGCCATTGCCTTGGCGCGCGTGACTTCTGCCAACTCCGGATGATCCGCCCCGGCCATAGTCCACGCGCCGTGCAAGTATTTCTTGATACCGTCCCAAACATCCGGCATGTCGCGCCGCACCGCCGCCACAAACTCCGCAAACGTAAACGTGTCATACGCACTCACGCCGCCCTTGGCGTACAACCCGGCCATCTCTGCCGCCAGCGTGGCGGATTCCGCATCAAAGGCGCTCGCCGCCGCGCCATACTCGGCACCAGGCTCCCGGACCGATCCGGGCCGTTTTCCCACCTGCACCACCAGCTTGGCCCGCAACTTGGCCTGAATCTCGGCCAGGCGCGCCCGGTCCGCTTCCCCCAGGTTCAATTTCGCCGCCGCAGGAATTGCAGCCGATTGCACGTCAGAAGGGGTTTCCGGGGTGGAAATTGCAGGTTTAGGGGTAGAAATTGCAACCGGCTTGCGCCTGGCCATCTTCTCATCGTAAGCCCGCGTGGCAGACAGATACGCCTCCGCCGGCGTCATCCCGACACCATCCACCGTAGAAAACCCCTGCCCATGCAACTCTCCGGACAAGATCACGCGAAACTTGGAATCCGAAGCATCCGACTTCCTACGGTGCTGCACAAGGTAGGTCACCCCGGGCTTACCAGGCACCGGTGACGACTGACCGGTACCGCCCCGCAAGTCCAGAGTTTCCGGCAGCGGCCACCCGCCAACCAACGACGGCGCCGGCGCCGGCGCCGACTCAGGCTTACCGGTCTCCCCCACCAGCGCCTTGACGCCGGCCGCGGTCAAAATGTTGCCATCCTTCTTCGCCACCCATACCGTGCCATAGGGATGCAGCCGATAGTTGGTCAACTGGTACCCGGCCGCCTGAACGGCCCTAATCTCTGCCGCGCGCTGAACCTGATTTGGCGTGGCGTACTTGGCCTGCGCCGCATTGAACAGCGCTTGCCCCACGTCCCCCTGGTGATACCAAAGAGGATTGTCACCCTTGACGCTGGCCGCGGACAAAGTGGGCTGCATGGCCTTGGACTGCACAGCACGGACCGGAACAGTATGGCCGGGATGAAGGTCGGCATCCGACATTGCGACATCCGGCGTCGCAGCCCCGCCCGCCCCAGCCCTTTCAACGCGCGGAGCAAACCCCAACTCCACCGCCGCGCCCGTGGCAGACAGATCCGCCCCTTGCGCATCCTTACGCCGCCTCATTTCAACATCAACAGCCGTTTGCGCTTTCTCTATCTGCCTTCCCTGAGCAGACCGGTCATCAACCTTCATCGAAGCAGACCCCAACACCGACGCGGCGTCGGATAGTACGCCATCTGCCACGCGCGAAAGATCGACATTTGGATACTGAATAAGCCCCGTAGCCAGAGCCGACCCCGTTGACCACTTCTCGCCATTGATAACAACCGTGTCACCAACGGCACTCTTTCCGCGTGGTGCCGGCAGCCGCGACGGAGCCACCGCGGCCGCGGGCTCCGCCTTAGTCTTCCGCGCAGGCGGCAGCACCGACCGCGTCACCGGCTCCGATCCGGACGCCGCCAAATCCAATTCCCCCTGGGGATTCGGCTTCTTTGGTTTCGGCTTGTACCCTACCTTGGACGCGTCCCACTTCTCACCGGCCAACCACTGCTTGTACGTGGGTTCCCCCCCGCGCGGCGTCATATAACTATTCACGGACTTCGACGCCATTACAATGCCACTGCCGGCAGGATACAACTTGGACAACTTTTCACTTAAAGCGCGCTCATCGGCGCGCAGCACAAAGAAGGTGTCAACGATCACCTTGTCGTTGCCATACCCGCGCTCCATCTCGATCATGCGGATATCGTCCAACTTCACCCCGGGAAATGCGTCCTGCGCCGCCTTAATCTCGACATACCCGCGCTCGATAGCCCGCCACCGCGCCAGGTCCAATTCTGCTTGTGTCGCATTGCCGCTGTACGGCTCCCGTGGAGTAAGCGCCTTGCGCCAGGCCATCCGTGCCTCCACGGCCGCGGGATCAATTGATACCTCACCCTTCGCCGGCGCCGCGGCCGCCGCAGAAACTTCCGGTGCCGCTCCCCCCCCTGCATCCGGGGGGACGGGGCTCGAAGCCTTTTCCGCACTAGCCACGACAGGCACGGTTGCGGCTCCGGAAGACATTTCGCCGGCCGTTGGCTCCGCTGGCTCCGGCCCCTTCAAAGACCCCTTGTCAATCCGCAGGTGTTCAAGTTGCTCCTGCGTAACCCACGTTTCACTACCGCCCGACAATGAGATGATATGTAACGCCCGATCACCCACGGCCAGCGCCTTGAAATGTTCGCCAAACGCCCACCAGGTATCCCCCTCTTTGAACTGCGCCAGGGGTATCAACTCACTGTGATTTTTCTCCCAGTCCTCGTATTCGTTGGCCGTGGTTTCCTCATGGTTGCGCAATGCTTTCACGGGATTTCTCGCCTGTTCAAGACGCCCGGAACCTATCTGCACAACAGCCTGTTCCAACTGATCCGGCGTCTCGAACGAAAAGCCCATCCCCGCCAGTTGCGGCAGAATCTCATCGATCGGCACGCCGGTCTTGTTGTTCTTCAACCACAAGGGAATGCCAGGATAATCATTGTGGACCGTAGCCGACCGTCCCCCTTCGCGCTTCTTCCATGCCGCAATGCCGCCCAGGTCTTTGATGGCGTCCAGTAGCGTGAACTCTTCAGACCCATACGCCCCACGGAGACGCGAATCCGGAGCAAACGCCGGCCACTGCTTACGGATGGCAATGATCACATTCGGCCGCGGGATACCCATGGCGCGTAAGTCGCGGTACACCCGCATCGGGGACATATCCGCCTGCTTGGCGAAGGTCACCATGATGGAGGTGTCGCCACCCAGCACCGCACTGCCGTCGCCGCTATCCTGCTTGGCCTTGACTGCCAAACGCCGCTGCATGTTGCGGTAGTTCTGCTCCAACTGCGCCGTGCGCGCATCCTGTTCATCCGCTTGGTCCTGGGCCTGGGCCTGCGCCTGGGCCTGCACCGGCGCCGTACTACCCGTGGCCGCCACCGCCGCCACCGAGGACCCATCCGCCGCCGCGTCCAAAATCTGTTGCGCCGACCGCATCGGCGCCGCCACCGGTGCCGCCGCCGGGACCGCCGGGGACGCCGCCGCCACACCACCCGCCGCAGGTGCCGCCGGTGCCCCCGAGGACGCCGGAGACGCCGCCGGTCCGGCACGCCGCGGCGCCGGCAACAACGGCCGCGCCGCCGGAACGCCAGACGAACCAGCCGCCGGACCAGCCGCAGGACCGGCCGCCGCCACCCCCGCCACATCCGCCGTTGGCCGAGCGCCCCACTCCGACCACCGCCGATTCATCCACCGCCCTTGCTCATACCGGCCGCCCATCTCGCGGCCAACCATGAGGAATGCGACCCGCTGACGCTCCGACAACGGCAAATCCGAGGCTTCCATGCGCCCGAGAGCCTTCGCCGGGTCAACGCCATTTTCAAACGCTGATAGCGTGCGTTTGACTTCGTCATTGATCTTGCGGGTCATCTCGCTCAACCGCGCGTCATGGGGCACCGCCTCCGCCGCCGCGGCCCGTATCTTGGCCAAGGCTTCCGCGCGCGCGCCGCTTCCTTCCGGGTGCAACGCTGCCGCATCCCGCCAATACACCATCTGCGCCACGGCTTTGGCAAAAGCGCGGCCGGTAGTCTGATAATCCGTCCAGTTCACGCCGGCCGAATTGAACGCCAGGCGCACATTAGCCATGCCCTGGGCGGAATCCCGCCGCATGCGCTGGGCATCCTTGTACGCATCGAAGCGCTTGAGGCTGCTATCCAGCGCTTTGGAAGCCCCATGCACCATGCCGGGGATCGCCATCGCCGCCATTGTGGCCACGGCGTCATCCGTTGTCGGCACAAACGCGCGCCCCAGCCGCTTCAACAGCGGGTCATTGAGTTGTTCCGGCGTCAGGTCCACGCCGAACCCCTCATGCAGCGCGGTCATAATCTGCAGGTCAGCCAACCCCGTGGCGTAGTTATAGACGCCCGCCTGCGTCAGTGCCCCCACGCGCGGCTTGACCCCTTCCAGCGTCATCGCCCGCAACCCGGGCAACGGCGGGAGACCATCCGCCTTGACCACGCGCGGCCGTGCCAACGTGGCCTGCGCCTCCTGCGCCAACTTCCCCACCCAGGAGGCGCGCAAATCCGCCTGCGCCTTTTCGGGCAGCATCCCCACGGCCTTGCGCCCCACAAACCCGGCCGCCGCATTCACATCCCGCCCGGCGCCCATGCTGCCAAAGGTAATCATCTGGCTCAGGAAGGTGTTGCGCGCCGCTTGCGCTACGGATTGCCCATCCTCGCCAGCCAACCGCGCGCCGGATCCTTCCGTGCCCAGGTCCAAAACCTGCCCATTCGCCGCGCGCCGCGCTTCAAACATCCCCAGTCCACGCGGGAACGTGGCGACTGTGCGCGCCGAAGCATCCACCAGCCGATCCGCCGCGCCGCGCGCCACCCGCCCGGTCAGGCTCTTGGCCGTCCATTCCCCCACCCGCTCCGCCGCCGCCTCCCCAGCAGCCCGGGTTACACCGGCCTTGACGCCCTCGGCCACCGCCTTCTTGGCCCCAGTGGCCAGCCCCCCGGTCATCAGCATCTCAGCCATGAACGGAAACAGACCTACGCCAATTTCGGAAGCCTTGCCGCTGATCGTCTCACCAGCGGCCTGCCGCTGATTCTTGTCCGCCAGGAATTGATTCACCAGCGCGTTCTCGTACCGCGTGACACGCTCCGGCTCCGGCCCCTCCTCGCCCCCCTCCTGCCAGGCCTGCCACGTGCGATCCTTCTTGGAGATGCTGTTGATTTGCGCCATGCGCAAAAGCTGTATGGGCGAGAACGGCAAATGCTCTCCCAGGTGCAACCCCACCTGAGAAATCACCTGCTTGGCGTCCACCGGCAAGCCTTCCATCTGCCGCCCCAGGCTGACACGTGCCACATCGTCAAGTTTCTCGGCATCATGCTCATCCCGCTGGCGATTCAACCAGCTTGCAGCCTCCGGCGTGAGTTTCCCTTCATAGAAGCCCTCGCTACCCGCCGTGGACGCCAACGCATCCAGCGCCGCCGCGGCGGGCTCCGGGACCTGCTGAGGATCAATCTCCCGCGTGGCCAAGGCGCGCCCCTTCTCGTCACGCACCACGCCATTCTCATCCGTCCACTGCATCGCCCCTTCGTAAGGCGTCCGTTGATTGACTGGCTTCTGGTCCCAGGCCGGCCCCGCAACGTCAAACGCCGTCCGCCGCGGCACCGCCTTGGCCGGCTGGCCATCCGGACCGTTCGCCTGCGCGCCATTGGGCTGAAATACCGGACCATCCGCAGTAATGCCCCAGGGGGTAAGAGACTTGGCCCGTTGATTTGCGCGCCATTCGGCAGCATCGCGGCCGGAAAGTCCCGCCGGCATAGGCTCCACGCCGGCCGGAAGGGGGTCATCCGGCTTGCCCGTGACGTGTTGCAGGGGAACGCCCAATTCCTTGTGAAACGTCCGGAGGTGTTCGTCAACCGCGGCATCCGCCTTTCGGCGTTCCTGGTCCGGGTCGAACTGCCCGATTCCCATGCGCCCCAGCGTAGCCGCGCCCACCTTGTTCATCACCCGGTAAGCTTTATTCCAGAAGCCACCATACGCCTCATTGCGCTGCTGGTGTAGCCGCTGCAGTTCATCGCTGGCCCAACCGGACAAATCCACCTCCGGCAGGGTGGCAAAATCCACCGCAGACCGTTGGTCAGCGGGAGGTGTAGAAACGTCCAGGTCTTCCGGCGCCGGCAAAGCGGCCAACACGGAGCGGTTAATCAACCCCATGACGAAATCCTCGCCCGTTACTGGTTATTGGCCCGCTGAAAGATTTGCCAAATGCGCCGCCAGCATGGCGCGCAACTGTTCCCGTGGCACTGCCCGCGCCTGCGGATGCGTCGAAACGTATTCCTTGAGATCGTCGTCCGACACCGCATCCGCTGCGGGGTTCGAGACCTTGCCGCCCGCCTTGCCGGCCCCCGACGCCGGAAACAGACCGCCCGGCCCCAAGCGCTGCATGCGATCCGCCTCTACGGCCGGACCGTACGCCTGCACCAAGTCACGCACCTGCCGCGCCATGCTGCGCGTCGGGTGCCAGAAACTTGTCTTCTTGAGCCCACCTTCCGCGCCGATCCGCGCGTACTGCGCATCGGCATCCGGTGCCTTGGGGTCAATCCGCGCCGCGCGCGTGACCACATCCATCAGCGCCGGCTCTTTCTGCATCCAGAGTGCCAACGCATCCGGCGTGGCGCGCAGTTGTCCCGCGCTGACCAACGGCGTTGCCGGCGGCGCGATCCCCAGCAGCGCCGCCGCGGCCCGCTGGCCGTTGGGCGCGATATTGGCAAGGGTCTGCACAGCCCCCGTGTTCTCGCGCAACTTGGCAATCCCCACCTGGGCCTCATCCACGGCCGCGCGCCGCAACCCCAACCCCGCATCACTAGCGATCCGCGCGCGCTGCATGGCCTGTTCATCCGCCATCAGCCCCAGCCGCGCCTGCTCAGCGGCCTGATCCGCCACCAGCTTGCCGCGCGTCATGTCCTGCTCCGACGCCATCAGCCCCAGACGCGACTGTTCCGCCGCGCCCCGCTGCGCCTGCTCCGCCGCCGAAAGGTCAAGCTGCCGGTCCCCCTGCGCCATCTTGAGCGGCGCCAGGCTTTGATCCAGTTGAATGTCACGCAACGGACGCCCCTGCGAAATGCCGGACCCGTTCCAGTAAAGCCCCATGAGCTCGAAGGCATTGGGACCTTTATCGCGGCGCGCGCGGCCCGCGGCATCGGCCAGGTAATCAGACGATCCGGGCATGCCGGTGGGACCCAGGCCCCACTCCGGCTTGCTTTCGGTCAGGTCACGGTTGGCAAACGAGCGGTTCGCCGCCTGCCAGTTCACCATGCGATTGGGTCCAAATAGCGCAATACCCATGTGCGGCCTCCATTTCCGTGATGCTCATGGGCACCTACATGTGTAGGGGAACTGTAGCGCCTTCGCCGGCACCCGACAATACCCTTGCCTCACGGCCCCAGGGGACGCAAGACCGTCAGTTGTTTCACGCCGGGATAGACCACGCGTACCCCCGCGGCATTGGTCAGCGTCAGTTGCACCGGGCACAGCGCCACCATGCTGCCAGGCTGCCAGACCAGATTGCTCCACGCCGGCAGGGTCAACGTGGCGCAAAACGTACCGGCCGTGGCGACCTGCGCCACCACCGCAACCGTGGGGAAAGGGTTTGTCCAGGACAGCCCCCCCAGCGTCAGGAAGCCCCCCAGGCCGGTCAAATCCTGCACCGTGGGCGCATTCGTCCCCACACCGGACGCGGCGCAGATCACGCCATTGGTGAACCGCACCGTGGACCCGGCCGGGAACACGCCCGGCACCGCCGCCGAAGACTCCCCGCGGATCCACGTGGCCGACACCACATCCGGCACCAGGTCAGCCCGCAACAGGCCCGCCAGCGCCACCAGCCCCCATGTCAGCATCAGCTTGCCCATATTGCCTCCCCCGATGCCCCTACAGTTGTGGGGGTACGATAGCGCAACGCCGCCGGCACAGCAACCCCCTCTGGCACTCAAAACGGCATCGTGCCGTCGTTGCTCCGCCAGCGCCAGGCGTAGCCCATAGCGCCCGCGGCGCCCGCACCACCCCAGAACACACTCGATGACACACTCCAAACCAATGTGGTGCCTCTATAAATGGATAATGTGTAAGGGTAATACCCGTATTGAAGATAACCGGCGTTTGTAGCAACCAAATCGGCCCAAAAAGCATACTGCCCGGAAGGCGCTACGACATTGGGCCAAGATACGATAGAAGGCGGAGAAGGCAACCATGCCCAGACGTTTTCCGTTACCTGATAATTGCCCCATCCATTCATTCGGGGAGGGACACCGCCATTAGGCGATCTTTGAGGTGCAGTGTAATCGTAATAATAAGTCTGCAAATGTTCGCCATAACAAACAACACTCGGTCGGCCCAACCGCCAATCCTCATCATATTGTTGAGTTTCACCAATGTCCGCCCGGCAATAACCACATTGATACGGGTCAACCACATACAAAGCAAAAATAGGAATAAAACCATACGCATTTGGCCAATCCAACTGAAAACTTAACATCGGCACAGCCACCACACTCAGACTCAACACCTTTGACGCGCTATTGCCCAGGCTGTCCACCACCCGCACGGTAAACGAATACGTCCCTATGGTAGTCGGCGTGCCCGTGATGTTTCCCGAGCTGTTCATACTCAATCCCGGAGGCAACGCCCCGGAAATCAAATACCAGCTAAAAGGCGAAGTACCGCCAGTGGCCTGTAAGCTCATCCCATACGTCATGCTCTTCGTAGCGTCAGGGAGCGGCGTGTACGTGGCCACGGCCAACGAGGATTCCACAGTCAGCGTAAACTGCTTTAAGGCTCCCCCACCCATCGACCCAAACACTACCAGCGTGAAATACGCCATGGTTGCCATAGTGGGCGTGCCAGAGATTACGCCGGCCGCACTCAACGAAAGCCCCTCAGGCAGGTAACCACCCAAGACGGCCCAACTCAACGGTGCCGTGCCACCGATGGCCACCAGCGTTGTCGAATACGCACTACCCTGCAATGCACCAGGCAAAGGCGACGACGTAGAAATCGACATATCCGTGATCGTCAGCGCAAACGCCTTGGTGGCGATCCCCCCAAGCGCCCCCACCACCCGCACCGTGAAACTCGCCGTGCTGCCCGTAGTCGGCGTACCGGAGACTACACCGGCAGAACTCAACGAAATCCCCGGCGGCAGAGCCCCAGCCACAACCGACCAGGTATAGGGCGCCGCATCCCCATTCACCGACAACGTATTGGAATAAAACACGC
>JBAXVM010000139.1:0-7639 GCA_037129105.1 bacterium | reverse complement strand
GGAAATACACCCCGGACTTGGTGGCTCCGCCTGACATCGCCTCACCGCATCCATGGCAGAGAGCTAGCGTGGCTTCGATCATGGGTTGCTTTGCTGAACAGGCTGCATCTTCAAATTGGTCCTGCAGGCTGTCCGGTCCCAACGTCCTCCCGTGAGAGTCTTGAAGAACCATACGAGTTTCTGGTGTCCAGTCATCTGGCAGGGCCTGCAGGGTCTGATGAAACTTCCCCAGAATCATGCGCCGATCCTGATGGTCAAGTCGAAGCCTACGGTTTGTAGTCAAGGATGATCTCCCATGTTGGTTTCTCCGGTTGGCGGCAAGTGTAGCGAAAGGGACGGCGATGGCGAAAGTGGCAAAAACTGGGCGGCGGCGGGTGTGGAACGATCGGGGCATACGGCGGTGCGCGCGGGAGTTGGGCGTCTGCTACAGCCACCTGAGCCGTGTGCTGGCCGGCAAACGCCACAGCGCGCGGTTGATACAGCGGTACCGCGAACTGGCGAGGGCCGCACGATGATCACCTGCCACGGAAAACGGGTGACGCTGGCGGACCTGCAACGGGCGTATTTGCGCGTGTGTTCGCGGTTGCACCATCCGGTGCGGTTGCGGCGCGTGGTGAGATACGGCGTGCAATATCCAGGGATCGTGGGGCACGCGCGCCAGTTGGGCGTGAGCCACCCGCACCTGTGGATGGTGCTGACTGGTAAGCGCGCCAGCCGCCGCCTGATGGCGCGCTACCGTGACCTGGTGAGGGCAAAAGGGAATTTTTGATTGCGGATTGCGGATTGCGGATTTGAAAACGGCAAAAGGAGATGGCGATGAATGAGGGGAAGCGGAAGGTTGGCGGGCGGCCGGATCGCAGACTATTGGCCGTCTTTCCCTGCGGTGGCGAGATGTTCGAGGTACTTCCGGACGGGACGCCGGGAACCAAAGAACTCTTTACCGCTGGCGATCCGGACAAACGCGCGCGTCGCTTCCCTGAGTTGTGGGTTCTCCTGTGCGGATCCGCTGAGGTAAACATCCAACTTTGTCCCCGGTTGCAGGAGTTGCGGGAAGTGCAGGACGCCAGGCGGCGAGGGCGTGAACCAGAACATATACCCGCGTGGCTTTCGGAGTTGGAGGGCACCTGGGTAACGGAGACGGCCACCACTCCCGTATTGACCGCCTCGATGCAGAGTCCGGAGTCGTCATGGCTGGTGACGTATTGCCGTGTGCGCACGAGCACACGCGGGAGGTCCCTGGCAAAGGACCGCGTGGTGTTGATCACGCCGAGGATGGCGCCGATCAGCGCGATGAAAAGGGTCAGCGAGTCCTTTAGCGACAGTTCGAGCGTCATCTTGATCTCCTGATGATGTGGTGATTCCGGTTGGCAGCAACAGTGTAACGAAAGGGACGGCTATGGGACAGAACGGACACCGGGCGCGGAACGCAGTGAAGGCGCAGCAGTTGCGGGAGCTGCAGCAGGGTTGGGGACTGATCCGGGCGCTCTTCGTCGGTGGCGGGATTGTCGCCGGGATCCTGCTGGCGGCGCTGACGGCCGCGGCGGGGTGGATGTTGGGGTTGGTGGAATAGGCGGAGAGAGTTTCCACCGCGGAGGTCGCGGAGGAATAAACCGAAAACAGGGGGAACGAAGATGAACGGAATAATCCTGGGAAACGTACTACGCGACATGTCGCGGCAGATCGGAGAAACGGGGCTCGACCGGGTCGATGGGCGGGACGTGGGGGAACTGCTACGCGTCCTGGCGCGCATCGCCGAAGGCAAGCCGCTGGCGCGAGCCTTTGGCGCTCCTGGCGACTGGGGATACGGCACGGCTATTGGTAAGGCCCTGGCGGCGCGACCGCCCAAACCCGAGCAGATCGCCGAGTCAGCCGGCGCGGAAGGCGGTGAAGGATGAAGCGGCCTGTCGCTCCCCAAGATCCCTGGAATGCGCACATGCCAGGTTATCCAGAGTGCCGTTACTGCTGCGCGAACGACCGCATGGAGATCGTGCGCCGCACGACCAACATGGCGCTCTTGGAGCAGATCGTAGCCTGGCCGGATACGCAGCGCACGGTGCGTGCCGCGGCCGAGAGCAAGGTGCGGCGACTGGCGAAGGAATGGATGACGGGGCCGATGATCGCGGAACATGGCGTGTACAAGTCGCGGAAGGCGGTGCCGGCGTGAGCAACGCGACACCAAGAACGAAGAACCAAGAACGCGCCGCCATCCGCACCTGCGGCAACTGTGGCCACCACGTGGTGCTGCATGGTTGCCTGCATCGGCACTGCTGCGCTGTTACCGGCGCGAAAACCGTCTATCCGGAAATGTCCGCGTGCGAGCGGTGGGCGCATCGGCCGGAGGCGCGGGTGCGTGTGGAGAAAAATACCGGCGCGAAGGCGCGCGAAGGAGGTGCGGCGTGATCACCATCGACCTCATGAGAATGGACCGCAGCGATGTGCTCGCGGCGATCCTGGAACTGGACCGCGAGGCGGCGGCGCGGATGAAACACTACCCGGCACTGATTGCGGCCGGGAAACTGGACTCCGCGGCCGTGGAGCTGCGCCGCCTGGCTTTGGCAACTTCTCGCGAGATCGTGGCGTGTGTGGCGCGCGGGATGATCTCCGAATGCGGTAGCGCGGTGCGCGTGCTGCCAGTGCTGCCGAAAGCTGACGCGGCGGATGAAGGAGGTGCAAAATGAAGCAGGACCTGTACGTCCTCTACGTTGGGCACACGCTCTTTTATTTTGGCAACCTGTCACATGCGCGGGACGCCGTCGCCGCGTTGACTCACGCCATGGTGGCAGATGGCGCTGCCGATCCAAATAATCCGGAGTTGAAGATATACCTCTGCGGCGTCACGCCGCGACTGGAACGCATACGTGTCGATGTGCCTCGTCGCACACTGCGCGCGCATGGAATCACACAGAAGACCGTAGGCGGCATGCGGCAGGAGCTAATTGACGATTGTCGCCTGGCAACTGGCGACTGCAACGGAGGTGTCCCATGACAACAGAAGTAGTACTCGGCTGGGTGTGCATTGGGGCGGCGCTGGTGCTGATCTGCACGCTGACGATCCTCGACCGGATGTTGCCGGTGGTCTGGCGCGCGGCGCGGTTGTGGGCGGCATGGAGGGCGCGGTCATGACTACCATGGGGATGCAACTGAACCTTTTCACAGGGCAGCCGTGCCGCGACGAGGGCGCCGTGGTCTGCATGGGCAGCGAGGCTGCGCCGGAGCGGCCGGCGCGCAAGCAGGGCAATCCGCGCGCCATGCACGCGCACAGCCTGGCAGCCAGTGAGCATCACCAGGAGGAGCACCGGGGGCGCAAGGCGCTGATCCTGGACTGCCTGGCGCTGCGCTGCAAGCCGATGACCGACCGGCAGATCCTGGAGGCGCTCTACCCCGACAGCGACGACATGAACCGCGTGCGGCCGCGCATCACGGAACTGGTGCGCGAGGGGCGGTTGATGGAGGCGGGCGAGATTGAAGATCCGGATACGCACGAGACCGTGCGCAAGGTGTGGCTGGCGTGAATCGGAGGCAACCATGATCAAGGATCTGCCGGGCCAGACCTATATGCCGTTTGCCGCGCCCGCGGCGAGAACGGATTGCGCGGATGCGCAATCCGCAGAGGAATCCGCCGCCCGGGCGCTGTGCAAGGCGCTTCCGGAAAAACACACCTGCAACCTGCGGGAGGCGGCGATCCTCCTGGGGTGCTGCGTGCGCACGGTGATGCGCATGATCGAGGAAGGCACGCTCTTGTGTCAGTACGCCAACGCGCAGTTCGAGGCCGAGTGCAAGCACGCGCGGCCGGTGATGCGCCTGCCGCGGCCGTTCGATGCGGCGCGCGAGAAGTTCTTGAGTGTCGAGGAAATGCGGTTGCGGAAAAGCAACCTGCAAGGCTAGCGCACGGGCAATGCAATGCGGACACAGAGGGCGCAGAGAATGATTGAGGGCACAGAGCAAAGTCTGAATGGCGCGATCGCGCCACAAGGAATCTTCTCTGTAACCTCCTCTTTCTCGGTGACCTCTGTGGCCGCGCAAACAGGAGAAGCGAAAGTGAAACCGGAACGGACCATGATGGATGCGCAGGGGCAGGCGGTGCCCGTGCGCTATGTAAACAGGTACGACCGCCAGCGTGACCGGCTGGTGCGGCAGATCGCGGACGACTGGATGCGCGAACGTTGCCGCATCCGGGACCTGTACGAGGCCACGGAGGCGCGCCTGCGCCTGCTGGAGGATCTGGCGGCCGAAGGGCGCACCGATAGGAAGCTCGGCCGGCGCGGCAACTTCCAGGCGAGCACCTTCGACGGCCTGATCCAGGCCAGCCGCAGCGCGCGCTACGAACTGCGCTTCGACGACCGGCTGCGCGTGGCCCAGGAGATCATCGAAGAGATCATCCAGGAGAAGGCCGAGGGGATCGACGAAGACCTGTCCGCCCTGATCAAGGGCGTGTTCCGTCCGACTTCGGACGGACTCCTCAGCCAGGCGCGGGTGATGGGGCTCTTTCGCCTCAAGATCAAGCATCCCCGCTGGCAGGAGGCGATGGACCTGATCCGCGACAGCATCGAAAGCCGGCGCGGCAAGAACCTCCTGGGCGTGCGCGTGAAGCATAACCGCGACAGCGACTGGGAGAGCATCCTCCTGGACATCGCGGCGGTCGCGCCGCTGGCACTGGACGCCACAACCAATGCGGACACAGAGGGCGCAGAGAAACTTGAGGCCACAGAGAGGAGCGTGCGGCATGCCAAGTAGTAACAAGTACTGGGCCTTTGTGGCCAGCCTGTCGCACACGCTGACCCTGGCAGATCAACTGGCAGAGGAAGGCGATGCGATCGCAGCCGTCGCACTGAAGACGCACCTAAAACCTTGCAGCGCTTTTGTGCGCGATGCCAGCCGGGATCTGTTGCTGTCCGAACAGACGCGCATGGCTGGTGCCATAGAGGTGCTGGGGCGTCTGCAGAAGTAGTGAATCTCATGCAAGGGCGGCCGGAAGGTCGCCCGCAACAAAACAAGAACCAAGAACAAGGAACCAGAAGCCATGACGAAGAAAGCAAAATGCCGGGCCGTAGCCGTAATGACCGAGCGGGACCTGGAGCAGGCCAAAACCAAAAGCGAAACCATCGCCACCACCGTACGCACGGACATGCAGGTGGCGGAGAGCGGCATGTTCCACGCCCTGCGCGCTGGCGTGGGGCTGCTGCACATCAAGAGTCTGTACGGACACGGCGACTGGGGCAGTCGGTTGCTGGAACTGTTTCCTGAAAAGTCGCCCCGGAATCTGCGCCGCTATATGCAGGTCGGGGAGAACTTCCTGGAAGCCAAGCAGATCGCGCCGCTGGATGCCTGGGTGGGGATGAATGCGATCCGAACGGACCGGCTGTTGGCAGCGCCTGCGGATGAGGCGCCAGGGAAGGGCAAGGCGAAGATCGATCCGCTGGAGCGCGACGTGCGCGAGTTCGTCAGTGAGTTTGGCAGCATCCGCAAGGCTGAGAAGGGCGAGAGCGAGGCCGATGACCGTTTCGGCAAGCCGCTGACCAAGGCCGAGCGCATGGAGGCGGCGCGCGGAATCTGGAACAAGATCGCCGGCATGGCCCAGGACGAACTGAACCGCGGCAGCGCGGAGATCCTGAACGACGAGGATCTGGATGGTCTGGCGAGCGTGTTGCGCACGGTGAGCGATACGCTGCGCAAGCGCCTCGCCCAGCGCAATGCGAAGATCTGAATGCCACGCGCGGCGCACCGTGACCGGAAATCACGGTGCGCCGCCATTGAAGGATGCGCCCCATGAACGAACTCACCACGACACCGATTACCAGCGACCCGTACTTTGCGCGGTTGCCGGCTGAGGAGAAGGCAAACGTATTGGCGAAGGAGGACGCCATGCGTTACATCGACGCCGCGCGCAATGTCTGCCGCGCGTGCAAGGACCTGGAGACGCGCCACGGGCACACGCCCGGCTGGAGCAAGGTGCGGTTGCGCGCGCAGTACTATCTGTGGCGTCAGGCGGGACGCTCCTGGCGCACCCTGGCAAATTTCAGCAAGAGCACCAAGGAGTGTTGGAGCCGCAAGTTTAAGGACATCTACAAGAAGTACTGCGAGGAGAACCAGCGCGCGGCGCGGCCGGCGTACAAGATGATGTTGGGGGATCTGCGTCGGGGAAAGCGGTTTGAGGGAATCGGAATATGGAAGGATGTCTGGTGCGAGGAGTACGGCAAGGAACACGCGCCGGAGTTCTGTCCCGATGGATGGGTCCCGCCGGGAATGTCCTACCGCAATATGCAGAACCAGGCGAAGCTGACGGTCTACGAGCAGAAGGCCAACCGGATCGGGCAGCGCGCGGCCAAGGCCTTCATCCCGCCGGTGTGGACCACGCGGATCGGCCTGCTGCCTGGGCGCGTGCTGATGACGGACGACGTCCACCACGACGCCAAGGTGAACGTGTTCGGGGTGAACGATCGCGCCATGCGGCCGCTGGAGTTCGCGATCCTGGACGTGGCCAGCGCCGTGCGGGCGGCGAGCTACATGAAACCGGAAGTGATGCGGGAGGATGGCACGGTCGCGCGTCTGAGCGCGCGCCGGGACTTCAAGGTGGTCGTGGCGGATTACCTGGTGAACTGCGGTTACCGCGACGACGCCCAGGGAACGACCATGATCGGCGAGCACGGCACGGCCGCGCTGAATGATCACGACCGCAAGGCGCTGGAGCAGGCCACAGGCGAGCGGTTTCACTTCGAGGCCGGGGCCGTGGAGAAGTGCCCCGCACACAAGGGGATGTTCGGTCCCCAGGGGCGCGGCAACTTCCGGATCAAGGGACTTCTGGAAGGTGGTGGAGGCCACCTGTTGACGCACAACATGATGGCACACGTCGAGGGGCAGGTCGGCAGCAACTCGCGCACGTCAGAGGTGGAGGAACTTGCGGGGCGCGACAGTTACAACAAGTCGATCCTGAAGGCCATCGCACGGTTTCCTGAGAACAAGCAGAAGCTGTTCTTCCACGTGTTCAAGCCCTGGCTGATCTACAGCGAGATCTACCTGGAGATCCGCAACGAGATCGACAACCGCCGCGACCACGCCATGGAGGGGTGGGAAGAGAACGGCTGGATCGCCGTGGAGTGGCGCGCGGGTGAGTCATCCGGTTGGATGCCCTGGGCAGCGATCGACGACCTGCCGCCGGAGCAGGCGGCGCTCTGCCGCAAGTTGGCCGACATCCCCGGCAACATGCGCACGGTGCGCATGAGTCCACGCGAGGTATGGCGCAGGCACCAGCACGAACTGACGCGGTTGCCATTGTGGGGACTGGTGGGCTTCCTGGGGGAGGACTTCCGCCGCAAGGTGAAGGTCGGCAAACAGGGCGAGTTTGCGTTTGACGACATCCACCTGGGGCCGGGTACGCACCGCTACATGGCGGTGATCCAGCAGCCGGACGGTCGAGCGGCGCGGCTGGAGACCGGGCGCGAGTACGACCTGATGATCCTGCCGAGCGACCTGTCGCGCAGCGTGGTGATCGACCGGGAGGGCGGCGCGGTCCTCGGCGTCGCGACCCGCGTCACCCACGTGGACCGTTGCAACGCGCGGGCGATCGAACTGGCCCAGGAACTGCAGCGTGTGCACATCGCGGCGCTCAACGCCCCGATCCAGGAGCGTCACCAGGACGCCG
>JBAXVM010000138.1:0-7694 GCA_037129105.1 bacterium | reverse complement strand
GCAGGCCGCCGACGTTGTGGTGGCTCTTGATGGTGGCGCTGGGGCCGCCGATGGGGGAGGCGCTCTCGATCACGTCCGGGTAGAGCGTCCCCTGTGCCAGGAAGCGGCAGTCGTGCAGCTTGCGCGCCTCGGCGGCAAAAACGTCGATAAAGACGCGGCCGATGGTCTTGCGCTTGAGCTCGGGGTCTATGACGCCTTTGAGTGCGTCGAGGAAGAGATCCTGGGCATGCGCCACATGCAGGTCCAGCTTCAGGCGTTCGCGGAAGGTGGTTTCGACCTGTTCTGCTTCGCGGTAGCGCAGCAGGCCGTTGTCCACAAAGATGCAGTGGAGTTGCGGGCCAATGGCGCGGTGGAGCAGGGCTGCCACGACGCAGGAATCCACGCCGCCGCTTAAGCCGCAGATTACGTGAGATTTTCCGACCTTCTTGCGGATGGCGGCCACGCTCTCCTCGATGAAGGAGGCCATGCGCCAGTCGCCGGTGCACTCGCAGACGTTAAACAGGAACTGGCGCAGGATGGCCGTGCCCTGGGGCGTATGGACCACCTCGGGGTGAAACTGCAGGCCGAAGATGCGGCGCTTGGCATCGCCCATGGCTGCGTTGGGGCAGGTGGCGGTCTGGGCCATGCGAATGAAGCCGGGGGGGAGGGTTTCGACCTGGTCGCCGTGGCTCATCCAGACGTCGAGCTCGCCTGGTAGTTCGGCGAAGAGCGGGTACGCTTCCATCACGTCGATGTTGGCGTGTCCGTATTCACGGGCCTGGCCGGGTTTGACCGTGCCTTGCAGCGCGCGGGCCGTGAGCTGCATGCCGTAGCAGATGCCGAGAACGGGTATGCCCAGCTCGAAAATGGCGGGGTCGCACATGGGCGCGCCCTTTTCGAAAACACTGGAGGGGCCGCCAGAGAGGATGATGCCGGCTGGCTGTCGTTTGCGCAGGGCATCCGCGGAGGTGTCGAAGCGGAGCAACTCCGAGTAGACGTGCTGTTCGCGGACGCGCCGGGCGATGAGCTGGCTGTACTGCGAACCGAAGTCAAGTATCGCGATCCATTTGTGTGCAGACATGCGGGAGTTTTAGCGCAAAAGGCCTATGGTGCGCAAGGCAGGAGTCCGTAAGCGAGGAAGAATGGGCGCATCGCCGTTTCGTTGACTTGCCTTGGGTAGAGACGGCTTTATGCCGTCTACTCGCAATAGGTCTGATAATGGACGGCGTAAAGCCGTCCCTACGGTTGACGATTAAGAGCGGGAAGCGCCTCGGGACCAATTGACGTGTCTGCGCGATTGTTCTATTGTCTGTAACGGTTTTTCGGCAAGAGCCGGTGGCGTGAAATAGGCTAACATTCGGGAGCATCAGCATGGCAACGTATAACTTCACCTGTCCCAAGTGCAGCAAGACGATCGCCGCGGAGTCGTCAATGGCCGGTCAACAGGTACAGTGCCCTGGTTGTCAGGAGATCTTTGCTGCACCGTATCCGAACGTAACGCCGGTGCCGGGCCTGCCGGCAGGCCAGAACGAAAACTCCAAGCTGGCTATCTGGAGCCTGGTGCTCGGTATTCTCAGTGTGCTTTGCTGCGGAGTCTTCTCCGCCGTTCCGGCTGTGATCTGCGGGCACAAGGCGCAGACCCGGATTAAAGCGTCGGGCGGGGGGCTGCGGGGAGCGGGGATGGCGCTCGCCGGACTCATCCTTGGCTATGTTGCGATTGGTTTGTCGGTGATCATGATACCTCTGTACGCTGCGATTGCGATTCCATCGTTTATGAAGGTACGGCAGGACTCCCAGCGCGCCGCCTGCGTCAACAATTTGCGCCTGATTGACCATGCGAAGCAGCAGTTGGCAACGGCGACCCAGACGATGCAGGATTCGTATGTGCCAGCCATGTCGGAATTGGCCCCCTATTTCAAGGGCCCTGAGCCGGTTTGTCGCGCAGGCGGCGTCTATACGGTCAATGCCATCACCAGCAACCCGACTTGCAGCAAGAGCGGACCGCCGTTGCAGCACGAGCTTGTTAACACCGTCGAGTATTGAAGCTGATCGAAGTTCCGGCTCGCGAGGCCATGCGCTTTCCTGCCGGGTACTCTGGACGGCGTAAAGCCGTCCCTACGGCGGTACTTGCCTGTTGGCAAATAGTTGCCAGCAGCGGGAACTTTGCGGCACGGATCATCGTCTAACCCCATGGAACAAACCGCGACAGAAGCGCCGGAAGAGCATGTCGCCCGCCTGGTAGAGGCTGCCAGGGCCGGGAGCATGGCGGCGTTTGACGAGCTGATCCGCCTGTTTCAGACGCGCATTTTCAATCTTGCGTATCGCATGGTGAACAATCGCGAGGATGCCGGTGATCTGACCCAGGAGATCTTCGTCAAGCTCTACCGTTCGCTGAACAAGTTTCGCGGGCAGTCGCGTTTTTCGACCTGGTTGTATGCGGTGGCTGCCAACCACTGCCGCAGCGGGCTGCGCAAGTCGCGGCGGATCGGCTTCTTCGAGAGCCGGTCGCTCGATGAGCCGTTGGATGCGGCGGAAGGCGATGCGCGCCACGCCGTGGAGCCGGTGGATCCCGGAGCTTCGCCTGCCACGTCGCTGGAGCACCGGGAGCTGGGCGCACGCATCGGGGCGGTGGTGGCGGGCCTGCCGGAGGATCTGCGGAGTGTGCTGGTGCTGCGCGACATGCAGGGATTGGAATACGAAGAGTTGGCGCGTGTGCTGAACTGTTCGTTGGGAACGGTTAAATCCCGGCTCTGGCGCGCGCGGTTTCGTGTGAAAGAAGCATTGGAACGGAAGCAAGCGGATGCGCTGTAATGACATACGCGAATTGATGTCCGCCCATGTGGACGGCTGTCTGGATGACGCCGGCGAGCAGCAGCTCGCCGCGCATCTGGCTGCCTGTGCTTCCTGCCGGCAGGACCTGGAGGATCTGCAGCGTGTGGTCAACCTGCTGCAGCAGATGGAACCAGTGGCGCCGCCGCCGGACCTGACGGCCCGCATCCATGCGCGCCTGCACTCGCCGCGTCGGTCGAACTTCCTGACGTTTCTCAATCTTCCCCAGACCCGCGTGGCCCTGGCCGCCAGCCTGGTGATTATCCTGACCACGCTTGGCATCCGCCAGATGTACGCCACGCGGTGGCTTCCGGTTGCGCCGCAGGCGTCTGAGCCTGTGGCTTCACGCGCCACGGAGCTGACGGATAAGCGGATCGATGTCCGATCTGAGGTCCAAGTGCAAGACAAGCCGTTGGCCAAGTCTTCGGTAGCGGAAGTACCTGACATAGCGGATGCGAAACTTGCGAGCCCCGTTGTGCAACGGGACGATAGGCGTGATTTCTTGAAGGGCGAAGTGCTGCCGGCGGAGCAGGAGATGGCGCCCGCTCGAGCGGATGCTGACAGATTGCGCGAGATGGCATTGCCCGAGCCGCCGCAGGCGCCAGCGAAGGAGATCAAAAAGAGGGAGAGCGTGCCGCCTCGAGCGCGTGTAGTTCTTCCTGCCGATGCGGACGCAGACGAGGTTGTGGCTGCGACTGTGGCCAGCGAGTCTGCTGATTATTCGCGTAGTTCCGTTTCGAAATTGGCGCCAGGCAGCGCCGTGGGTGCATCGGCACCTGCCGCACGGCGAGTAGAAAAAAAAGTGCGTCAGCCGATGGCCGACATTGCTGTTGTCGGCCGGAAAAGCATCTTGCCGGATGGATATATCTTTCACACGGACCGGTTGCGCGAAGCGGTTGCCATTGTCGCCCGGCATGCAGGCAAGGGGGCTGGAGGCCGGAATGTTGACAAGGAAACTACCGAAGAAGTTGATCAGTACAAGCATGCGGAAGGCGGTGCGCCGCGGCAGGTGGTCATGGAGGTGACGATCTCGTCTGCGGAGGTGGCCGTCTTGCTGGAAGAGTTGCGACGGGCAGGTGCGGTGCTGGTGAATGCGCCCGCCGGTGTGGCGACGAATAAGCTGGTGCGGCTGGTGTTCCTTCCGATAGCCCCCTAGGAACCTGTCGGAATTGGACCGTGGATTTTTCTGGTGCCTTCTGCCGACAGGTTCCTAGTTGTGCAACCCGCGGCTAGCGGGTTGCGAAAACTCAGAAAACGACCAGATTGCCAGCTGCTAGTCAAAGGGAATCCCCCTCCAAGCACTGGACGGGCGCATTCCGGTTTCGTTGACTTGCATTGGGTAGAGACGGCTTTATGCCGTTTGCTCGCAATGGGTCTGATAATGGACGGCGTAAAGCCGTCCCTACGGTCGTAATACGGACAATGCTCACGATCCGCAATCTGTGGAGGTCAACATAAACAGGGATGCGCCCCACTGGACATCAACAAAAATACAACCAACTGGCAGGGAAAGCGCAGTCATTCTGCCTGTTTTGAGAGGTCTCGCAACCCGCTGTCCGCGGGTTGCCAACTAGGAGACTGTCGGCAAGAGGCTTCAGAGCGATCCAAGGTCTAAGTCCGACAGTCTCCTAGGGCGTGGCGAACCAGACGCCGTCGCGTTTGATTAGGCGGATGCGTTGCTGTGCCGCAAGGGACTTGAGCGTGGCGAGCGTGGCTTCAATGGTGCGGCCGGAATGCGCGGCCAGCTGTTCGGCTGAGGAGGGGTGCCGGCGCACCAGCGCGGCGATGGCGTCGGAGTCCGGCGTGTTGACGAATGAGGCCAAGGCGCCAGGCGGGATGACGTGCGGGACCTGGGCCGCGGGCGTGAAGAGTGGTGCGAGCTGTTCGAGCGTCTCCGGCGGGCAGGCTGCCAGGCGTTCGTCCGCGGACGGACGGTCGAGCGAGTTGAGATCAATCACATCAGGCTGGAAGCTTTTCGCCAGCCGTGCGATGCGTGCCAGTTGCGCCGGCTGGTCGTTGATGCCCGGCAACACAAATACCTCCACGTGCAGGCGTCCGCGAAAGATGCTGCGGAACCGGCGGTAGCCTTCCAGGATGGCGTCGAACCGCAACGATGCGTGCGGCTGCGCGATGCGCTCAAAGGACGCCTGATCCCAGGCGTGCAGCGAAACCTTCACCACATCCGCCTGCGCGGCCTCGCGTCGCACTTCCTCCAGGGAGAAGAGCGATCCGTTGGAGAGCAGCAGCGAACGGAACGGCAGGTTGTCGCGGATCCAGCGCAGAACCTCGCCGAACTGCGGGTGCAGGGTGGGTTCGCCGGATCCGCCGAGGGTCACAAAGTCGGCTTCGCCGCCGGCGCGCTTCCAGGTGTCGAGTTCAGCCAGAATCTCCTCGACCGAAACGTCGGAGACGCGCTGATCGGTCGTGGCAGCTGTCGGGCCGAGCTGACAGAAAAGACAGTTCAGCGAACAGGTCTTGGGGCGCACCAGGTCCACGCCCAGCGACCGGCCGAACCGGCGCGAGCAGACGGGACCGAACAAATGACGATAAGCTGGCATAACGTGATCGGGACCCGTGGCAGATGCACCCGCTCCGGCAATGGCGACATAGTGTGGCAGAATACGGTTACACGGTCAAATGACCACTGCAGCTTGGCCGGAAGCTGGTTTGTACCCCCAGAAGGCTAAGTCCGACAGGCTGCTAGCAACGTCTTTCTAGGTTGACTGTCCAACGGAGGAGCGTATGCTTGTCGGCCATTGCGGAAAGGCGGCAGGCTGATATCGCCGCGGTATGCAGATGGGCCACCCCATGATTCCTCGGAAACATATTGCCACGGCCAGCGCCCCGGACGGAAGCCGGCTGGATCTCCATCAGCATGACAAGGACTTCCTCATCACGGTAAACCGTCAGGACCTGATGCTGAGTCGTGCCCACGAATCCGAGCTGGAGCTGGCGCGCCTCGGCTGCGCCCATATTGTCGGACATCGGACCCCCACCGTGCTGGTGGGCGGCCTTGGGATGGGCTACACCGTAAGGCAAACCCTCGACATGCTCGGCACACGTGCCACGGTGGTCGTGGCTGAACTGATCCCCGAGATCGTCAGGTGGAATCACGAGTATCTGGGCGAGTTGACCAATCACCCGCTCCGGGATCCCCGCGTGGTGCTGAAGATCGGCGATGTGGCAGATGTGATGCAGCAGTCGCCCGGCGTGTTCGACTCCGTGCTGCTCGACGTCGACAACGGACCCCATGCCATCACCGACGCCGGCAACGATGAAGTGTACAGCCCGGCGGGCATCCAGTCCTGCGTTCGGTCGCTCCGCGCCAAGGGGTGCCTAGCGGTCTGGTCCGCTTTTTTCGACCCCCCTTTTGAGCGCCGCCTGCGCCAGGCGCACCTGCACGTGCGCTCGTTCCGGGTTCCCGCGTACCCAGGTTCCAGCTCCTGCCACTGCTGCATCTGGCTCGCATCCAAAGATCGCAGCGTCCTGCCCAATGCTTCACCCGCCGGGCACAGGAGCCGCTAGCAACCTGTCGGACTTAGCGCTGGAACAGTACAGATTTTGTGCCGACCAGGTCGCTGAACCGCAGAATGTCGAACAAGGAACTCCGAACGTCGAACAAAGGATCGCCACTTTGGCGGCTTCCACCACGAAGATTCACATAATCGGACGCTGGAAATGACCTAAAGTGTCGGATTTGTTGAACTTCGTGCTCTTCGTGTCCTTCGTGGTGAGAATTCCCGGCTGCTTCAGGAAAAGACCATGGGGGCTGCGCACGGGTGCATCCCCGTTTCGTTGACTTGCATTGGGTAGAGACGGCTTTATGCCGTCTACCCGCAAATGGCCGGACAGTGGACGGCGTAAAGCCGTCCCTACCGTCGCTTTACTGATAGTGCGCAACCCGCAGTTTGATGGAGGTCAATCCACCGGTCAATGAAACGGGTCAATGAAACGGTCGCTGCGAGACCTTGACGACACCCGCACCGCTTCGATACATTATAACCTTGTGTGGTGTATGCCGTTTCACGGTCGGGCGGCTGAGCTGTAATTCGAACAGAGGCGGCGCCAGCATGGCAAGCGTTTTAGTCATAGATGACAGCGACGAGTTCCGGAAGGCGATCTGCTCGATGTTGTCTTCGCTTGGCTATGAATTCAGAGAAGCGCCGGATGGCGCGCAAGGACTGGCAAGCTACCGGTCCAATCCAGCCAATGTGGTCATACTAGACATGTTTATGCCCGTTAAGGACGGCATCGAGACGCTGCTCGAATTGTTACTGCTGGATCCGAAGGCCAGAGTCATTGCAATAACCGGCGGCGGGACATATAACAATTCGAGCATCCTCAAGGCTGCCACATGCCTTGGCGCTTGTAAAATCTTGCACAAGCCGGCAAGAAAAAAGGAATTCCAGGCAGCGATCGAAGAAACTCTGGTGATGATTCGGTAGACCGCGAAAGCCGCGGCCAGCGTGGACAATGGAAAACAAACCTCAAGTCGAATCCTTGGAACCGTCGCGCACCGGCTGGGAGATTGAGCCCAGAAAGTTTTTCATTTCCATCATGCTCGGTCTGGCTTGTTTTGTCGGCTCGTTTTTTACGCTGAATTTCAGTTTTCCCCCGTTCTTCATTTCCATCAACTGGTTCGATATTCTTCCGCTGCTTGCCAGCATGGCCTTTGGGGGAAGATATGGCTTCATCGCCAGCACGCTGGGTCTGGGGGGCTTCTACCCCTTTGTCCTCTGGCCCAATAATGGATGGGCCAACCTGGTAACCAGCATCCTCTTTGTTTGCCTGCATACCGTGATTGGTTGCTTAAGGGGCTTAAGGAATAGAAGATCCGCCTTCTGGAACCATCCGATGCTCGTATGGCCGCTATCGGTTCTTATTTT
>JBAXVM010000137.1:0-7710 GCA_037129105.1 bacterium | reverse complement strand
GGTTGGACAATGGGGCGGATATGAATGATACGACAAAGTTATTACCGGCTATGATCGGGGTCATGTTTGCGTGTTGCTCAGCGAGCGTAGGCGCGGGCCAACACGCAGGCGATTATGGATCAGGAGCTCACCTACGCCAGAACGCCCAATTGGATTACTGGGCGTTTCTCACCTATGATCCCAAGGCTGCCATGAGCATCGGCCTGCAGCTCTATCTCTCAAGCCCTCTGAAAGCGAAGGTACAGTTCTGTGTCATCTGAGTTTTTATATGCAAACTATTTACGGATCTGTCACCCCGTGTGCACCGCCCCCCGAAGAACAGCCGCTGACCTCGCACGCCGTGACCGCAGCGCCGCTGCCGTATTGGATCGAGTTTCCGCAAAGCTTCCGCCTGAATGCCGGTCGCAAATGGCCCACGCTGATCTTTCTGCACGGAGCCGGCCAGCGGGGTGCGCCCCCCGCCGAGCTGGCCACCTACGAGGGCGTGTGCCTGGCCAACCACTACAGGCCCGACACGTTCCTCGTCATTGCCCCCGTCTGTCCGGTGGAGACCTGGTGGGTCCCCCGTGCGATTGATGAGCTGGTCACCACGCTGATTGCCAGGTATCCGGTGGATGAAAGCCGAATCTTCCTGACCGGCATGAGCATGGGCGGCTATGGCTGCTGGGATATGGCCGCCGCTTATCCGGAACGGTTCGCGGCCATTGTGCCGCTCTGCGGCGGCGGCGACCCGGCGACGGTGGCGCGGTTCAAGGAGGTGCCGGTCTGGGCCTTTCAGGGCGCCCGGGACGACCTCGTGCCGAAGGAAAAGAGCCGCACGATGGTCGAGGCGCTGCAGCAGATCGGCGGGCATGTCCGCTATACCGAATACCCGGAGGCCGATCATAACTGTTGGACCCCCGCCTACCACACGGCGGAACTCTACGACTGGCTGCTGCAGCAGGTGCGCGGCACCCCGGCACCTTGAACCTGCCGCCAGTCCCAGGGGCCGTTGGGGGAAATGGCGGGGCAGTATGCGGCGGAGAGGCGGGATGGATATCGGCTGCTGGTGGAGCGTGGGCTGCAGGAGGATGACGAGGATTTGAAGGAAGTGCTCGGTCGGTCGAGCAAGGCGGTGGGTGGGTGGAAGTTCTGCCGACAGGTGGAGAAGTTGAGCCAGATTACTTAAGCTTGTTCATTATTAAAGGCCTGACCCCGATGCCATAGCGATCCGCGTCGCGGTGTTCATACATTCTTTTGAAACGTTCGTGAGTGGTCATTTCGTTGGCCATATTTCAGCGCTCTGCTTTCCTGTTTTCAGCCAGCCATGGCATTCATGTTCCGCCGGTGTGCTTGCCCGTAAACCATGGCCTCATCGAGAAAAGCCCGGATATTTTCCAGCGGCGTGCCTGCCACAATACCATTACCGGCCGCCAGGCCCATGCCGCCGCCCGCACGGTCGAACGTATCGATCAGGAAACGGACCTCCTGACGGACCTCCGCCGGGGTCTTCTCCTGCAGCGTATGCTGGACGTCGATGCCCGCCAAAAACGTGATTCGGTCGCCGAACTGCGCGGCGACACTACGCTCATCCATGGTGTGTTTCTGGACCGGGTGAAATACATTCACGCCACCATCAATCAGGTGCGGGAGCAGCGGCGTGTTGTCACCACAACTGTGCAACCAGAAATGCATCTTACACTTCCTCAACTCGGCGGACACAATCTGGTAGTACGGCAGGAGCATGTCCCGGAAGATGTCGGGACTCATCATAGGGCCGGTCTGGTGACCCAAGTCATCGCTGGTCCAAAGACCGTCCGGCGCGAAGAGCCGCGCCGCCTCGCGGATGTAGCGGCAGTAGGTTCCGGCCAACGCGTTGTGAAGTTTGTGGATGTTGTCCGGTTCCGTGTAATAGTCGCACATCAGGTTTTCCATCCCGCGCAGCATCCAGGGTCGCTCAAAGAACAGATGCCACCAGGAAAACAGCAGGTATCGGTCTTCGGCCCTGCCCTTGGCCGCCTCGGCCGCAAGTTCTTCAAGCTGGGGATCATGCTGCGGGTCAGGTAGTTTGGCAATGAACTCATCCAGTTTGGCCCAGTCGTCGATGACACAGGCTGAATCGTGGGCACCGCCGGTCTTCCACTCCCAGGAAAGCCCCATGCGCTCAGGATTGACCGGATTATTGATCCATAGCGCGACGACATCCTCAGGATACCGGTCGAATTCTGCCATCCGCGCGCCATGCTGCGACTCGACGCCAGCCCACCACTTGCTGAGTATCATAGGAATCCGGGAAGGATTTTTCCTCTCCACGGCCTTGATAACCTCCGCACGCTTCAACGGCTCAAACATCTGCGCATTCATGCCTTCATTCCTTTCGCCATTTTCCTGTTCATGTTGCCTTATATCGTCAACCTTATGGCTGGGTGATGTGCATTGTGCCTTGTTATACAATTAATTCAATTGACCCCGTCGACCAGTTATTGTCAAATGTCGACATGTTCGAGATGCCGTTGAAAATTACACGTGGCGAACGCACGTTTTGCGATCGCGCCTGGAGCTGGTTCAATCCGCCCGGTACATTCTCCGGCTACAATCTGTGGCTGGTGGTTGGAGGCGAAGGGACGTTGCAAACCGCCCGCGCCGCCTATACCCTGCGGCCGGGCGATTGCTTCCTGCTCAGCATGTGGGAAACAAACATCGGAAAGCACAATCCAGACAACCCGCTCGTTGTGCCGTGGCTCTGTTTTGATGCGCTCGATGCCAAGGGGCGCGTCCTGCCGGTTGCGCAACTACCCCGCCCGATCGAGCACCGGCGTCTGCCGAACTTTTCGTTCTTCGACGAACTCTTCCAGCGCATGCTGGACCGGAAAGCCGAAGGCCAGGGTCACGCCGACGAAGCGCTCATGTGGCTGCGCGCGGCCCTTGCCGAAATCGCCTGGCAGGACCGGCGGGCGAACCTTTCCGGCCCCGATCTCGAGCGCAGCCTGATGATCGACGAACTATGCACCCGGATCCGCGAGAGGCCGGAACAGTTCGGGAACATGGATTCGCTGGCGGAGAAATCGCACTGTTCGGTGGACCACCTCATCCGGATCTTCAAGCAGCATAAGGGCGTAACGCCGTGGGAGTACGTCATCCGCTGCCGCATCGAGAAAGCCTCGAACCTGTTACGTTTCTCCAGCCACACCATATCCCACATCGCCGACCTACTCGGGCATGCCGACCTCTACTCCTTCTGCAAACAGTTCAAAGCCAGGACAGGCCAGACACCGTCAGAATACAGAAAGAAATAGATAAAGATGAAAGCGCATGGCACTTCCGTGCGGCATCGGGGTCAGGCCTTTAATAATGAATAACGGTTGACAGGGATCTGGTGATGGTGTATTCGTGTGTGTGACTGGAAAGGAGGGTCGGGCATGGCCAGGCATTTGCGACTGGAGTACGAGGGGGCGATCTACCACATCACGGCACGGGGCAACGAGCGCAGCGACATCTTCCGGGATGGCAAAGACAAGCAGAAGTTTCTGGAAAAATTGGAGGAGTTGGTCGAGGTTCATCACGTGCGGGTCTACGCCTACGTGGTGATGACCAACCACTACCATCTGCTGGTGGAGACGCCGAGGGGGAATATCTCGCGGTTCATGCAGCAACTGAACACCTCCTATACCATGTACTACAACGTGAAGCATGATCGGGTGGGGCATGTGTTCAGCGGCCGATACAAGGCCAAGGTGGTGTGCGGGGATGAGTATCTACTGGCGCTGACCCGATACATCCACCTGAACCCGGTGAAGGTGGGCCGGATGAAGGGTTGTAGCGTGGCGGAGAAAGATCAGTGTTTGCGAGAGTATCGGTGGAGCAGTCACCGGGGTTATGCCGGACTGGGCCAGCCGGAGAAATGGGTGGACCAGGGGCCGTTGGGGGAAATGGCGGGGCAGTATGCGGCGGATAGGCGTGAGGGATATCGGCTGCTGGTGGAGCGTGGGCTGCAGGAGGATGACGAGGATTTGAAGGAAGTGCTCGGTCGGTCGAGCAAGGCGGTGGGTGGGTGGAAGTTCTGCCGACAGGTGGAGCAACTCTACCGGAAGCAGGTGCAGGAGCAGCGATCGGGTACGGATGCGACGATGCGGCGGATCGAGGTGGGGAGGGATCCCGAAGAGTTGCTGGGGCGGATTGTTGCCGAGTTTGGGGTGGATCCGGAATCGTTGCGGCGGCGGCGTAACGTGGAGGATGCCCGGCTGGTGGCGGCGCGATCGTTGAAAGACCAGACCGCCCTGTCGGCGCGGGAGGTGGGGCGGCGCTTGGGTTTGGCGGACGGATCCGGGTTAGGCAATCTGTTGGCCATCGCAGAGCGTCGGCTATCGGCGAACCGGAAGTTGCGTCGACGGGTGGAGAAGTTGAGCCAGATTACTTGAGCTTGTTCATTATTAAAGGCCTGACCCCAATGCCTGACCCCGATGCCATGCGGAAAGGAAGATGCAGATGCGCGATACATCACACTACGGCACGGGGCTGACGAACGACATCCTCTGGTACGACAAGCCGGCAGCCATGTACACGGAGGGGCTGCCGATCGGCACGGGGCGGCTGGCCGCCATGGTGTTCGGCGGCGTCCGGAGGGAACGCGTCGCGCTGAATCATGAGTGGTTGTGGCGCGGGCGGCACCGCAAGCGCGATACGGCCGATAGCGCTGCCCAGTTGCCCGAAGTGCGCCGCCTGCTGCTGGCGGAGCGCTGGGAGGAAGCCGCCAAACTGGCGAACGAGGCGTTTGGCGGGGGCGGCGGCATCAGCGGCGTCCCGAACCAGGTGGACCCCTACAGCCCGGCAGGCGATCTCTACATCGAAACCAACCTTGACACGCCCCACAGCTACCGTCGCGAGCTTGATCTGTCCACGGCGCAGACCACGGTGCGTTTCAACGGCGCGTTTCGCCGTGAGCTGATCGCGCATCTGACGCTGGACCGAATTCTGATCCGGCTGACGCACGAGGAGGTGCATTGGGGGCCGCCGCCGTGCGATACGGCGATCTGGCTTGATCGCGTTTTCGATCCGGACTGCACGCTGAAGTTGCAGGCCACGCCGGCTGGCGCGCGCATGGACGGCCAGTTCGCAGGCGGCATCCGGTTCCGGGTGCAGGCGGCCGTGCGTACCGACGGCAAGGTCTCGGTGGAGCGCGGCCGCCTGCTGGTGCGCGGCGCGAAGGAGATCGTGATCGCCGTCAACATCGGCGTGAGCGTCCGCGGACGAAAGGCGGCCGAGGAGTGCGGCCCGCTGGAGGTTCCAGCCGGAAGCTGGGACGAACTGCTGGCCGCGCACCGGCGTGAACACAAACGCCACTATGGCGGGCTGGCGGTGGAACTGCCGCTGCCGGTTCCCGACCTGCCAACAGATCAGCGCATCGCGGCCTATCGCCGGGGTGCGGATGATCCGGCCCTGCCGCTGCTCTATTTCAACTACGGCCGGTATCTGCTCTGCGCCAGTTGCGCTAACGCTGAACAGCCGCCGAACCTGCAGGGCAAATGGAATGAGGACCTCCAGCCGCCCTGGGAGTGCGACCTGCACCAGGACATCAACCTGCAGATGTACTACTGGGCGGCTGAGGCGGGCAACCTGCAAGCCTATACGAATGCCCTGTTCACCCACATCGAGACGTTCGTGCCGCACGCACGTCGCGCCGCGAAACGGCTATACGGATGCCGCGGTGTCTGGTTCCCGATCCAGACCGATCCGTGGGGGCGGGCGACACCGGAATCCTGCGGCTGGGCCGTCTGGATCGGCGCTGCGGCCTGGTTGGCGCAGCACATGTGGTGGCACTGGGAGTACGGGCTGGATCGGGCGTTCCTCCAGAAGCGGGCTTATCCGTTTTTCCGGGAGGTGGTCGCCTTTTATGAGGACTACCTGTTCGAGGGGCCGGACGGCGCGTTGCTGATCGCGCCCTCGCAATCGCCCGAGAATCGCTTCAAGGACAGCGGCGACCGCTGGCCGGTTTCCATCGGGATCAACGCGGCCATGGACGTGGAGCTGGCGCATGACGCGTTCCGCTATGCGATTGAGGCCAGCCGCGTTCTGGGTGTGGACGAGCGCCGGCGCGCGAAGTGGCAGAAGCTCAAGGCGCGCTTGCCGCAGCTCAAGATCGGCGCGGACGGCCGTCTGCTGGAGTGGGATCGCGAGTTCGAAGAGGTCGAGCCGGGACACCGCCATTTTTCGCACCTCTACGCGATCTATCCCGGCGACCAGATCACGCCGGAAACACCGGCGCTTTGGGCCGCGGCGCGCAAGTCACTTGAATATCGCCTGTCGCATTTCGGCGGGCACACCGGCTGGAGCCGGGCCTGGACCGCCTGCCTGTGGGCGCGGCTCGGCGACGGGGAGCAAGCGATGGCGCACGTCAAGGCACTGGTGACGGACTTTGCCACGGACAGCCTGCTCGATCTTCATCCCCCGGCGATCTTCCAGATTGATGGTAATCTCGGCGGCACAGCCGCCGTTCTGGAAATGCTGCTGCAAAGCTACCACGGCGAACTCCATTTTCTGCCGGCCTTGCCGTCCTGCTGGCCGACCGGGCGGGCGAGTGGATTGCGTGCGCGTGGCGGCTTCGATGTGACCCTCGCCTGGGAAGCGGGCCGGTTGACCGGGGCAAGCGTGACCTCAACGGTAGGCGGGCGATGCACGATCCGCAACGCCGATCCCGCCTGGTGTGTGACCGGAGCGGACGGCCATGCGGTTGAGATCAGCCGCGCGGTCGACGGAAGGCTGACATTCGATACCGTGCCCGGCGCGGGTTATGCCATCATATTGTGAAGAAGAGCGGTTCGTATTGAATCACACAGGAGTTTCTGGTACACATTCCGGCATGGAAACGGTAGCCAAACTTCTGAATGACATGGTCAAGGATGGCATCATTGCCAACTACGCCGTGTTCGGCGCGGTAGCTCAAATGCGCTACACAGAAGCGGTGGTGACGCTGGATGCCGACATTCTGGTGGCTGTGCCGCAACCGGAATCGCTGGACATGCTGAGCCCGATTTATGCGTTCTGCCGTAAGCGCGGCCATCAACCCGAGGGGGATGCCATTCGCGTCGGAGACTGGCCGGTGCAGTTTATTCCCGCGTTCAGCCCTCTCACCGAAGCCGCGATGCAGGATGCCGAGACAGGCGACGTTGGCGGAGTCCCGCTGCGCGTCGTGCGAGCAGATTATCTTGCCGTCATCGCGCTCAGCGTAGGAAGGGCCAAGGATCTGGCACGCATCGTGGCCATCCGCGAATCAGCTGCTGCGACCGACGCCGCCATCGAAGAACTGGCCGGGCGGCATGGTCTTTCTTCCGCTTGGAAGAAGTTTCAGGAGCGATTCTGTGAATGTTGACCTGACATCCCGCTTCGAAAGGCAAGCTGCGTGGCAGCGGTCGCGCGCGTCCGAGCCATGGGCCAACAAACTACGAACTTCCGTTGCCATGCGACCTGCGTTACGGCTCATGCGAAAAGAACAGCCGCGCGCAGAGGTTTGTGCTCAACGGCTAAGCCGTAGCCCCATCCCGCCCCAGGCCGGAGTGGATGAGACGGGTTGAGCCTGGTCGTTTGGGACCGTGCTTCTGCGCGGGAAAGGAAAGTGATTCCATGCAACGAGTAACCAAGACCATTGACATGTACCACATCGCCACATTCACGGCCAACCGCTGGGCCGAGGAGAGCGTGTTCCCGCGCAAGCCGTTGGACCGCACGCCGCCGCCG
>JBAXVM010000136.1:0-7730 GCA_037129105.1 bacterium | reverse complement strand
ACATGTTCTTCGAGCTGATCGCCGCGGAGGACGACCGCGTGCGCGCCCTGGCCCGTGTGCGTCCGGACGGCAAGGTGGTCGAGATCGACCGCCGCATCGACAGCATCTTCGGCGTACAGGCGCGCAACCGCGAGCAGCGCATGGCGCTGGAGCTGCTGATGGACCCGCGCGTAAGCATTGTCACCCTGGTCGGCCAGGCCGGCACCGGCAAAACGCTGCTGGCGCTTGCGGCCGGGCTGCACCACGTCCTTCAGGAGCACACCTACGACCGCATCCTGGTGTCCCGGCCGATCGTACCCCTCGGCAAGGATATCGGCTATCTGCCCGGCGCGAAGGAAGAGAAGCTCGCGCACTGGATGCAGCCGATCTTCGACAATCTTTCCTTCCTGCTGCGGCAGCCGATCAATGCCGTACCCGCGCCGCTCCAGAAAAAAGGGCACAAGGTCTCGCCCCAGGACCGCATCCAGCAGCTGATGTACGACGATATTCTGGAGCTCGAAGCGCTCACCTACATCCGCGGCCGCTCCATTTCGCGCCAGTACATGATCATTGACGAGGCGCAGAACCTCACGCCACACGAAGTGAAAACCGTGATCAGCCGCGCCGGCGAAGGCACCAAGGTGATCCTGACCGGCGACGCCTACCAGATTGACAACCCCTACCTGGATGCTTCCAGCAACGGGCTGACCTATGCGGCGGAGCGCCTGAAGGAACTGGTCATGCACGGCCACGTGACGTTGCAAACGAGTGAACGTAGCGACCTGGCAGCGGCTGCAGCCAAGTATCTGTGAGGCAAAAAGCCGTTCGTAGTGTGCCCGTAAGGGCATTCGAGTCGCCATAATGAGAACTGCTGGTCTTTCTTGCACAACTTATTGCACAGCAACGCATTATATAGTTGCCTGTGGGTTTTGTTGCAATTCTATTAGATTTTAGGCGGTTTTTTCTGGAAGAGTCCCTCTCGTTTCAGTATCTTCTGGCAACTTCCTGTTTGTCGTTAAGAGGGTTTATGGATAAACCAGCCACCGTGAATCGCAAATCAGCCTATGCTCTGGCAGGCGTGGACATTGACTCCAAGATGTCCGGCATCTCTTCAATCAAAGAGATGGTGCATGCCACTGCGACCAAAGGTGTTATCGGTGGCATCGGGAACTTTGGCGGCCTCTTCGCCGCGCCTGGCAAGGATATGGTGCTGGTAGCCAGCACAGACGGTGTCGGCACCAAACTGAAGGTGGCGGCCATTGCCAAAAGGCACACCACCATCGGGCAGGATCTGGTCAACCACTGCGTCAACGACATTCTGGTGCAAGGCGCCCATCCGCTCTTCTTCATGGATTACATCGGCGCCTCGCGCTTCGACGGCGCTGTTTTCCGCGACGTCGTGTCTGGCCTCTGCAAGGCCTGCAAAGAGAACGAATGCGCCCTGCTGGGCGGCGAGACCGCCGAGATGCCGGGCCTCTACCCCGCGGGCGAATACGACCTCGTCGGCACCATTGTTGGCTGCGTGGACAAGAAAAAGCTGATTACCGGCAAGGAGATCCGTCCCGGCGATGTGATCATCGGCCTGCCCTCCGGCGGCCTTCAGACCAACGGGTACTCGCTGGCGCGCCGGGTGATCTTCGACCAGTGCGGCCTGACCGTGTTGGACTTCCTCCCCGGCACGCGCTATACCGTGGCGGATGCGCTCCTGGCCGTGCACCGCAGTTTTCTCAAGCCGGTCATGGCCACGCTCAAGGCGGTCCAGGTTCAGGGCATGGCCCACATCACCGGCGGCGGATTCAAGGATAATATTCCGCGCGTGCTGCCCGAAAAATGCCAGGCCGTGATCAACCGCAGCGCCTGGCGTCCGCCAACGCTGTTCAATTTCCTGCAACACGAAGGGCACGTGGAGCGCGACGAAATGTACCGCGTCTTCAACATGGGGATCGGCTATGTCCTGATCGTACGCGCCAAGGATGCCCCCCGTGCCATGAAGATCCTCACCGCCAGCCGCGCCGAGCCGGTCATCATCGGCAAGATCGACAAAGGGCCGCGCGGCACGGTCTATAGCGAATAAAAGCATACCAGCGCGTTCGCGCGGGTATGCTTTTTGCGAAGACGCCACTTTGCAGTCATTTCCTTCTGCTTCGCACTCGCAAGACGAACAATAACACGATTTCAGTTACGAGAGTTGCCAGAAGCACTCCAATCGTGAGGGCCTCTTTCCTGTCGAATCGAATGTATTCTTCCTGTCGGGCGCCAGCGGTGTCATCCGGTCTGAAAAACGGCACCACCGTTTCGTCCGTTGCCTCTAGTCTCGTAAGGCCAAGCGCCTTGACAATTGCCTTGGAGACCGGATGTGTTCCTGAAACATATGTGAGCACCGTACAATGATCGCTAATTCCAAGCCAGCGAAAGGGCGCTTGTGTAATCCACATTAGTGCCTGTTCACGACTCGTTTTCCCATTCCGATCCACAAAGACAACATACGTTCCCTTGTCCAAACCCGGCGGTAAATTCCCCTGCTCCGGACAGACATAAGAAAAATCGTCAGAACCTTCCACTCTCCATTTGCCGCCAACCTGTTGCTCCAGATTAGTCCTGATGATCTCCAGTTCGGTGCCCAAGGCCGCGAAACAAACGCTAACAGCAAGTCCGATGGCATGAACTGTTTTCATTTACCGGTACGCCAGCTCCGCCGAGAGATCCAGGTAGCGTTTGACGGCATCCGGGGGGACATTGAACGGAATGTGGTTCCCAATGCACATCATGTAGCCGCCGGACATCTTGCCCGTCTCGACCATGGACTCCACCATGGCGCGGATCTCGGCCGGGTTGTTGCGCATCAGGACGCGGTTATCCCCTTCCCCGGCCAGGAAGCAATCCTTGTAGCGCCGGGCCAGGGCTTTGTAGTTGGTGAACGGTTCGCTGATGATGCCGCGCGCACCACAGGCCATGACGTCGTCGGCATAGGCGTCCACACAGCCGTCCACCATGAAGAGCACTTCCTTGCCGGAACGCTTCAGGATATCCCAGAACTCCTCGTAGCGCGGGAAGATGTGCTTCTTCATCCAGGCCGGGCTGCAAACCGGCCCGTTTGAAAGCACGATGTCGTCGTGGCAGATGACAAAATTTACCGGCAGCCTGGCCATGGCCCGGAAGACGCGGCGGTTGATCTCGGCAAACTCGTCCATGATCCGGTCGAATTCCGGCTCCATGCAGATCGAAAGAAAATTCTGATAGCCGAAAACCAGCATCGGCCACATGAACAGGGTGTTATAGAAGCCGGCCTGGGACGACATGCCCGGCACCGCGCGATCGCCCCACTCGGCCGGATACCCCTGGCGGAAGCGCTCGAAAATCACGTCCTCGCTGCGGAAGTCGCCGTCCACGACCACGTGCCAGCCGGTAAAATCCCCCTGCTCGAGCGGACTGAAGCGCAACATCTCCTCGATGCTCGTAAACCGGTGACCCGCTTCTTCCTGCTGCCAGTGATCGCGATAGGAGTCGCCCCAGCGCCCTTTGCCCTGATCGGCCTGCTCCTCGGGCCTGGGCTTCGGCTCATCGGTCTCCGGAATGGAGAGCAGCAGGTCCGGATACAGCTCGCGCAGTTTGAGCCGGCAGAGGCGCGGGTGTGCATAGTAATCAATGCCCGATATGTAAGTTTCGGCATCCGGGTTCGACCAATGCTCGGTATGCGCAATTCGCCGGGGGCCCCGGCCCATGAAGCTGTCGTAATGTGCGTCGCCCATTTTTACCACGCTCCTGTGTCACCACGTCCGCCGCTCACCTGCCACAGGTCAACCATCTGACCTGACGAAGGCGATACAAAAAGTAATGCGTGCGATTATCTCTCTTCCGAAAGACCACGCCAAGGACAAACCGTTCGTCCATCTTTGTCGCGAGCATCCCCGTTTCCTTGACTTACTTTGGGTAGAGACGGCTTTATGCCGTCTACCCGCAAATGGCCGGACAGTGGACGGCGTAAAGCCGTCCCTACCGTTGCTTACTGACAACGCGCACCACCCGCAGTCTGCTGTAGGTCAATAAAACGGATTGTGTTCGCGGTTGCCAAGACCCGCGGCGGGCGTTATCGTTCAAGCATGTCGAATGCATCCCGCCAACCGCCCTGCGAACAAACCCTGCGCCCGCTGGCCTGGGGGCTCAGCCTGGCCGCATGGAGCCGGGCTGTCGCGGATCTGGGCATGCCGGCCTTCCGCGCCAGGCAGATCTGGCATGGCCTGCAGGAGCGCCTGATCGGTTCGTGGGACGAGTTGACCACGCTCCCCGCGGATCTGCGCCGCGCGCTGGCAGAACGATACGACGTGCCGGCCCTGACCTTGTCCGAGGTGCGCGAAAGCCCGGATGGCGTTCGCAAGCTGCTTAGCGCCTGCCGCGACGGAGAGCTGATCGAGTCGGTGCTGATCCCGGCCGAGGACCGTTGGACGCTCTGCATCTCGTCGCAGGCCGGCTGCGCCTTTGCCTGCGCTTTCTGCGCCAGCGGCAAAGCCGGCTTGGCGCGCAACCTCACAGCCGGCGAAATCGTCGGGCAGGTCTTGCTGGCCACCCGGTGGCTGCGCGAACAGGCACGCCCGGCGCCGATGGCAGGCGGAGGAGCGTCCGCCCGGCCCGGGTCGTCACGCCTGCCGCTGCCGCGACCGCAGAACATCGTGGTCATGGGCATGGGCGAACCGCTCGCCAACTATGACGAGGTGCTGCAGGCGCTGCGCATTCTCAATGCGCCGGAAGGGCTCAACATCGGCGCGCGCCACATCACCATCAGCACCTGCGGCGTGGTTCCGGGCATCCAGCGGCTGGCGGGCGAAGGGTTGCAGTTCGAGCTGTCCGTCTCGCTGCACGCCCCCAACGACGCCCTGCGCACACGCCTCATGCCGGTCAACAAGCGCTGGCCACTCGCCGAACTGCTCTCGGCCTGCCACGACTACACGGACACAACCAACCGCATCATCACCTTCGAGTACACGCTGGTGCGCGGGGTCAACGACCAGCCGGAACACGCGCGCGAACTGATCGGGCTGCTGCGTGGCTGGAAATGCCACGTGAACCTGATTCCGCTCAGCCCCGTGGCGGAGTTTGCCGGCGAAGCGCCGGACGCGCACGACTGCGAAGGCTTCCTGAACGCCCTGGAAAGCGCACGCATCGCCACCACCCTGCGCCGCTCACGCGGCCGCCAGGCGGATGCGGCCTGCGGACAGCTGCGGCTGCGGGCACAGGGCAAATCCGCGCCGGGCGCATCCGCGATTCATTGACATGCCTTGCATCCCTTTCCTCGTCAAATACATCGCATCATCCGCCGGAAACCGCTATCCTTTCTTTTCATGGACACCGGTATTACTTCCCGTCGCGAAGCCATCTTCATTCTCTCCCGCTGGCTGGGGACCTCTGACTTTCCAGACCGCCTGCTGACCAACTCGCCGGACCGCGGGTTCATCATGGATCTGGTCTACGGCACCGTGCGCTGGAAGCGCGCGCTGGAGTGGGTGCTGCAGCAGCTGGTGAAACAGGCGCCGGATGGCGAGACGCGCGCCGCACTGCTGGCCGGCACCTACCAGGTGCTCTTCATGACCGACGTGCCGGCGTATGCCGCCGTGCACGCCACGGTCGCGGCCGCCAAGATCGCCTCGCCGCGCTCCGCCGGCTTTGTCAACGGCGTGCTGCGCAACCTGGGACGCCAGCGCGACACGCTGCTGGCAGGCCTGGCGCAACAGCCCGTCGGCATACGCCTGTCCCACCCCGATCTGCTCATCAAACGCTGGACCGCGCGCTACGGCGCGGAGCAAGCCGAGGCCCTTTGCCACTGGAACAACACGCCCGCACAAACCGTGATCGCCATGCTGCCGGGCACGGGCGGACTGCCCGACGGTCGGACGGTGAAGCCGTCGGACAGTGCCCCCGCCCAACCGTCCAACGGTTCAACCGTCTCACTGTCCGACCGTCCCGCCGACCCCACCCTCACGCCCCACCCGGCATCGCCGGAGACCTGCTTCACCGTGCCGCACGGCATGCGGGTCGAGGCTGTGCCCGGCTATCACGCGGGAGTCTTCGTGGTGCAGGATCCGGCCACGCAGGCCGCCATCGAGTTGCTGGACGTGCAGCCCGGCATGACCGTGCTGGACGCCTGTGCCGCACCGGGAGGCAAGACAGCGCAAATAGCCGCGCGCATGCATGGCCGCGGCCGGCTGATCGCCATGGACAAGCATGCGGACCGCATCGCCCTGCTGCATTCGACCCTGACGCGCACCCATCAGGAGTGGGTGGAAGTGGTCGAGAGCGATGCCACCGTGCCCGTGCCCGAGGGCGCGCTTCGCTTTGACCGGATCCTGCTCGACGTCCCCTGCTCCAACACCGGCGTGCTGCGCCGGCGTCCGGATGCGCGCTGGCGCTTCGCTGAACGCCGCCAGCAGAAGCTCTGCGCGTTGCAGCACACGCTGCTGCGTAACCTGCTGCAACGTCTGGCGCCCAACGGGCGGCTGGTTTATTCCACGTGCAGCCTCGAGCCGGAGGAGAATCAGCGGCAGGTGGAGCAGGCGCTGGCAGCCGGGCCACACGTGCGGCTCGCCGCCACGGCAGACCGCATCCCCACACGTGACCAGACCGACGGCGCCTTTGCCGCAGCCTTCGTACGGCTGTAAGCAGTGTCTGAAATTGTACAGCGGGACCTGCGGGACCGCTGCACCCGGCCTCACCGCCCGCAAGCCACCAGCACCTGGCCGCGGCCGGCACGCGTGCCGCGACCGCGACTGATGGCGGTTTCCAGCTGTCGCACGCCGGCCGGATTGTCGCCGGGTTCAGCGAGCAGATGAAACACGTTGCCGCGGTCATCAAGCTCGACATAAAACCTGGCCACCATCGCCATGCCGGTCGTGACATCCGGCGGCACCTCGAAGTGAAAGCCGCTGCGCTGCAATTCGGCGGAGATCGTCAGGGAGAAACTGTTGGTGGCGGGCGGCAGACCTGTCAACACCTCTGCGACCGGCCGCGCCGCCAGGTTGGGCAGCAGATTGGACATCGCGCCAACCGGCGCCGGCATCCACGGAAGCATGCTTCCCAGACCCGTATATTCGGCCACCGGCAACCGCCGCGCCACCAACTCCTCGCGCTCAGGCATTGCCGAACTGCCCGTGCTCGGCCACGGATTCTCCAGTGGATTGCCTGGCAGGGCCACGTAGGATCCTTCCAGCAGCACGTAGGAAGCTGAGGCTTCCGGCATGCTCTTGTTCTGCATCGCATGGCGCCGGGTTTGCGGCCAGAGCAGCACAAGCGCAAGGGTGATGCTCAGGACGGCCGCCACCGGCATCCAGAACGCGGTGGCTGTGCGCGCCGGACGCACCCATTCCGGCCGGATGCCGGATGGCACCCCCGCAGCAGACTGTGTGGACAAGGTCCGTGACATGCCGTTGATTGTGCCATTCGCCAACCGTAATCGTCAACCGACTCTTTCTCGCACCGGCGGACGAGTACGAACAACGATTATGGTATACGATTGAGAGCGTGAAGCGCCTGACGGCGCCACTACAAACGACACTGGAGCTGCCAGAAAGTACAACGGGACCTGCGGGACCGTTGGGGTGGAGAAGAGAGAGTTATTAACCACAAAGAACGCAAAGAAACGCCACAGGCAAACTTCAACAATCAGCGTTCCGTGTTCGATATTCTGCGGTTTCGAAGAGACGAAGTTGAAAGATGAAGAGGAAAGACGAAGTAAGGCTTGCGCACCCTACTTTGTCTTTCCT
>JBAXVM010000135.1:0-7773 GCA_037129105.1 bacterium | reverse complement strand
CTCCACTACGCCGGCGCCTGCTCCGTGGGCGTGTACAACAGCCGCCTGCCGCGCCGCACCTGCATCTCCCGCTGCAAGCGCGTGCTTGATGCGGCGGCATTTGCCGCGCGCGTATCCTGAAAGCTTAATCTCGGGTCTTAATCTCAGGTCTTAATCTTAATCTTCCCCGCATCCGGGTAGTATGACGGCTGAAAGGAAGGGTCGGGATGCTGATGTGCGCATGCTTGTGCCGGTGCTTCGGGTCCGCGGCTGTGGTGGCCGTGCTGGCGTCTTCGGTAGTCCTGCCCGCGACGGCGGCGCCGGTGATCGGTGTGCTGGCGCCGGTCACCAACACGGTGGGCCGCTACCAGAGGTTCGAGGTGCGCGTGCCGGTGTCGGGCGCGGCGTACACAAATGCCTACGACTTCAGCCCCGCGCTCAGCGGCGCCCTGCTGCGGGCCACGTTCACGTCGCCCAGCGGCGCGGTGACGACGCGGACCTGGACGGCATGGCCGCGTGGAAGGAATACGTGGCTGACACGGACCCGAACTCCGCCACGTCGGCGCTGGGAATAGAGGACCTTCGCATCACGACCGGCACCGTGACGGTCCGGTGGAAGGGCGGCCGGAAGGCCCGGCAGTTTGTTGAATTCTCGCCGGCCCCGGGGACCGGGGGCGCCTGGACAGCCGTTGCCACGAACGAGCCGCAGACTTCCGTGACGAACACGTTTGTGCACGATGCCGGGACGGCATAGCCAGTTTTGAGATTTCGCAACCCGCTATCCGCGGGTTGCCAACTAGCAGCCTGGTCGGCAGACGGATTGTGACGCCAGAGAGCTAAGTCCGACAGGCTGCTAGCCGTCGTCGGGGATACGCACGGCCATCTGCAGCTGGCCCTGTGCGTGCTGGCCCGCTGACGTTGCAGGAGCTTGGGAATGCGGCAGGTGGTGTGAGTTGTCCGGCCATGGTCTTTTCCTGAAGCACCACATAAGCAGCGTTTTTAACCGCCAAGACGCCATGCACCGGCTGCGCTGGAATTGACTTTGTTCCCCACTTCTGCCACGCTTTCGCCATGACATCGAGTCGTCGGGCCGATTCCGGCATGTTTACGGCCTGTGCGGGTCGATGCCGACCGGGGCCTGCCGAAAAGCGATTACTGGGCATTACGACTTGAAAGGACAGGGACATGCGAAAATCACGCGCGGCATGGATGGGACAGAGCACGTACGGCCTCATGGTGCACTGGCTTTCGGAGCGTACGCCTCAGCAGTTCAAGCACAAGGTCAAGGGACACGATGACGTCGTGAATCGGTTCGACCTGGACGGCTTTCTGGACGGCTTCCGCCGCTCCGGCGCGGACTGGCTGGTCTTCACGCTTGGCCAGAACACCGGCTATTACGCCAGCCCGAATTCCATTCTGGATCACCTCGCCGGCCCCGGCTACGGCTCGCAGCGCGATCTAATCCTGGAAATCGCACAAGGCGTGAAGAAGCTCGGCCGGCGCTTTATCGCCTACGTCCCCGCCGGCGTCGGGCATACGCCCGAGGCGACGCGCAAGGCGTTCGACTGGAAGAAACGCGGCCCGATGGACAAGGGCCAGCGGCGCTACACGGAATTCATCGCGGAATACAGCCAACGATTCGGACCCCTGCTCGACGGCTGGTGGTTTGACGGGTTCTACCACAACCACCCGGCACACACGAATCTCCCGCTCTATTCCAAGCTATGGCTCGATGCCGCCCGCGCGGGCAATCCCAAACGCGCCGTGGCTTTCAACGATGCGTCCTTCGCCGCCAGCCTCACGCTCCCGCCCATGCCGGATCAGGACTACCTCGCGGGCGAGACGTGGTTTCTGGACAGGGCTACCGGGAAAGTGCTGCTTCAGCCCGGCTGGAAGATCTCGAAAAAGCCGCTGCGCCTTTTGACGCCCGCCACCCACACGCCCAAGCCGCCGTCAGATTGCATCTGGCATGCCCTGGTCCCGATCGACTGCATGTGGGAAACCGGCATCGACTTCAATCCCTGCCAGAATCCGCCCTTTGCCTGGGTGCCGCCCAAGCCGCACCAGATCGAAACACCACTCTATACAGTGGATGCCATGGAAAACCTCGTCAGGGACTTCAAGGCCGTGGGCGGCGGCGTCACATTCAATATCGGGATCTTCCAAGAAGGCGTGCTTGGCCCGGCAACCATCGACCGACTCGCCGAACTGGCGAAGCGCGTCTAGCAGCCTGTCGGCAAGAGGCTTCAGAGCGATCCAGGGTCTAAGCCCGACAGTCTCCTAGGTTGGCTGCATCACCTGACGCCCAAGGTATTCACGTCCGGACAGAATGCGGCGGATGGCGGGGAGCAGTTCCTCGAAGGCGTGCTCTTTGCGCACGTAGCCCATGCCGCCGGCCGTAAAGAACGCCTTCACCAGCGATGGGCCCGAGTGGTTGGACAGCGCTACAATCCGTACGCCCGGCAGTTTGTCTGAAAGGATCCGGCAGATCTCGATGCCGTTCAGCTGCGGCAGATGAATGTCCAGCACGATGAAATCGGGGTTCAGCTGCTGTGCGAGTGCAATCGCTTCCTCGCCCGTGGCAACATCCGCGACCACCCGCATGTCGGCCTCCTGGCTGATCAGCTGCACCAGTTCGGCGCGCGTCGGGCCATGATCATCAGCCAGTATGACGCGGAAAGGTTTGCGTTCCATCGGTGTGGGCGTCTGCATGTGAAAACTCCTGACCGGTCGTGAGCCAGTATGCCTCGGATCGTGTGCGGATACCTATGCGCCGCAACCTGATTATTCCGGGCGAAAAGCCTGAGTGCCTGGCTACCACCAGAACGGGGGTCGGAGGCCGGTGTCGTTAGCAATCGATCCCCTTGTCCACGTACGGCAGGCCGGCGCTCACGGAACGCAGCGCGGGGATCAGGTCTTCAAAGGCGCGGAACTTGCGCACGTACCCAAGGCCTCCGGCCTGCAGGATGGCTTGCACCAGGCTCTTGCCGAAGTGATTGGAGAGCACCAGAATCTTGGCCTCAGGTTGTTCGTTGCGCAGCAGGCGTGTCGCCTCGACACCATTCAGGCCGGGGAGCAGGATGTCCATGACAATGATGTCCGGGCGCAGCGCACGTGCCTGTGCTATGCCGTCCTCGCCGGACCACGCTTCGCCTATGACGCGCATGTCCGGCTGTTCTTCAATCAGCGCGCGCATGGCTTCGCGGGTGGCGGTGTGATCTTCTACGAGGAGAATAGTCATGCCGTTTCCAGTTTCCAGTTTCCAGTTGCTATTTGTCGACCGACGTGAGCCCCTCCCGGATGGCATACTTGGTCAGTTCCGCCACGCTGTGCAGATTCAGTTTCTCCATGATATTGTGGCGGTGGGTTTCGATGGTTTTCACGCTGACGCCCAGGGCGTCGGCCACCTCCTTGGTGCTCTTCCCCTCGGTGATGAGCTGCAGGGCCTCGCGCTCGCGGTCGGTCAGGACGACAAAGGCGGGGTTGGCGCTTCGGGACGACGACATCTCGACGAATGCATCCACCACGCCGCGCGCAATCTCCGGGCTGAGGTACTTCTTTCCCTTCATGACCTCACGGATCGCCCGAACAAGTTCTTCATAGGCGCGCGATTTCAGCACGTACGCCGAGGCGCCAGCCTTCAGCATCTCCCGGACAAACTCCTCGTTGGAATGCCCGGAGAGCGCGACAACTTTGATGCCTGCGCCGGCCTTCAGGATTTTGCGTGTGGCTTCGATGCCGTTGAGATCCGGCATGGCCACATCCATGACCACGATGTGGGCGCCGGTTTTCCGGGCAAGTTCCAGGATGGCCGTGCCCGAGCTGGCTTCGCCGACCACCGTCATGTCCGGCTCGCTGGCCAGGAGCGCCTTGAGCCCCTCGCGCAGTATTTCGTGATCATCTGCAAGTACCAGTCGCACATGCATGGGAAACCGCCTTTCGTAGCTTGCACCACGTGTGAGATCCATCTGCGCGTTGCGGGAGACAGCATACGGAACCAGCAGCAGCAACGCAATCCCCAGCCTCGCATATGTAAACCATGCGCACGATCAGGGACAACCCGATTCTTTGCTGCGAAATCCCTGATCCGACCGCTTTTGCTTGGCGGCGGGTGCACGGATGTTAAACTGGGTGTCACGGATCAAACCGGAAATCATGACCCGCTGCCGCCGCGCAGCGGCCTTCGCGTGCCTGTGGGCGGCAAAAGGGAGGCAGTATGAAGAAGCGGCGCGAGACCGGAGCAGAGACAGACGCACGGCCGGCTGGCGGACCCCATGCCGAGCCGGATGTGCAGCGGCTGATTCATGAGCTGCGTATTCATCAGATTGAGTTGGAGGCGCAGAACGAAGAGCTGCAGGCGGCGCGCGGCGAAGCGGATGCGGGGCGGGCGCGGTTTGTGGACCTGTATGATTTGGCGCCGATCGGCTATGTCACGTTGGACGGCAAGGGTGTGATCCGGGAAGCCAATCTCACAATGGCTATGCTGCTGGGCGTGGCGCGGTCGCAGTTGGTCGGAAAGTGGTTGCGCCGTTTCATCCGCCCGGAGGATCAGGATGCGTTCCGCGATTGCCTTCGGCGGTTTCGTGAACGCCGTGAAACGCAAGCGGGTTCCGCGCCCGCCAGTACGCCTCAGGAGTGCGAGATGCGCATGGTGTGCGCGGGCGGCGCAACGCGCTGGATGCTGCTGCATTCCGCCATGGATCACGAACCCGGCCAGTCGTCCGTCTGCCGGATCATGGTGAGCGACATCCAAGAGCGCAAGCTCATCGAGGGTGTGCAGGCCTTCCTCTCGCAACAGCACAATCAGTTTGCGGATGGCCAGTTCTTTAACGGGCTGGCGCGTTATCTGGCGCAGATCCTGGAAATGGATTATATCTGCATTGATCGATTGCTGGGCGACGCAATGACGGCCGAGACGCTGGCGGTCTTTCATCAGGGCCGGTTCGAGAACAACAACACGTATGCCCTTCAGGACACTCCTTGCGGGGAGGTGGTCAAGCAAACAACCTGCTGTTTTCCCCGGGACGTGCGCCGGCTGTTTCCCCGGGACGCGGCGCTGCTGGCGCTGCAGGCCGAAAGTTATGTTGGAACCGTCCTGTGGAGTTATGAAGGGAAGCCGATCGGGCTGATCGCGGCCATTGGCCGCAAGCCGCTGGCAACCCCGCGTTTGGCGGAAACGCTACTGAAACTGGTGGCGATACGCGCGGCCAGCGAACTGGAGCGACTGCAGGTCGAGGCGTTGCAGGCTGCCGCCCACCGGAAGACGCTGGCACTGCTCGAAAGCATTGGCGACGGATTTTTCAGTCTGGACCGGGAGTGGACGGTCACGTATGTCAATGAGGGTGGCGCCCGGTTGCTCGGGAAGGCGCGCGCCGAAATGCTGGGCAGGAATCTGTGGGCGTGTTTTCCGCAGGCCGAAGCGGTGGCGCCCTTCCGGCAGGCTTACGAGCGGGCTCTGGCCACGCAGGAGTCCGCCAGTGTGGAGTCGTTCTTTCTCCCGCTGAATGCGTGGTTTGAAGCGCGGGCCTTCCCCTCGCCGGAGGGGCTGAGCGTGTTCTACCAGAACATCACCGAACGCAAGCTGGCGGAAGCCTATCGCGAAATGCGGCGGGATGTCCTGCAGATTCTCAACGAGTCGGGCGTGCTGAAGAAGTCCATGCCGCGCATTCTGGCTGCCTTAAAGTCGCGCAGCGGGTTGGATGCCGTGGGCATACGCCTGCAAGCCGGGGATGATTTTCCCTATTTTGTTCAGCAGGGATTCGCCGGTGATTTTCTGCTGTCTGAAAACACCCTGGTGGTGCATGTGGAGTCTGGCGGGGGGTGCCGGAGCCATGCCGGGCAGGCCGGACTGGCCTGTACCTGCGGTCTGGTCCTTGACGGCAAGACCGACCCGGCCTCGCCGTTCTTTACGCCCGGGGGGAGCTTTTGGACAAACGATTCGGCGCCGCTGCTCGATCTGCCTGCGGAAAAGGACTTCCGGTTGCAGCCGCGCAATCGGTGCGTCCACCAGGGATATGCATCCTTCGCGCTGGTCCCCATCCGCAACATGGAACGGATTGTCGGCCTGCTCCAGTTTAACGACCGCCGCAAAGGCTGCTTCACTGCCGGGACGATGGAAATTCTTGAGAATATTGCGTCACACATCGGGGCCGCCTTGATGCGCCAGGAGACGGAGGCGTCGCTGCGGGAAGCCACGGCCGTTGCCACGGCTTCGCGAACGGCCGTGGATGTGCTCGAAGCCATGGGTGAAGGGGTGCTGCTGCTGAACATGGCCGGAACGATCATGTCGGTGAACCCGGCCTTGACGCGCCTGACTGGTCTGCCGCCGGATCGGATTGTTGGCCAGCCGATTGCCACGGTCTTCTCCCGACTGGTCGCGCCGGAGGATCGGAAGGCGGCGCTGGCCTTCTTGTGTGACGCGCTACAGCAGGGCACTGGCGGCACGGCCTATTTTTCGGTGGTGGTGCGGGGGGGGGGCTGTCTGCCATTTGCGGCATCTCCTTCATTCGCAGCTCCGACGGCAAGTCGACGGCGGTGGTGGTGACCTTGCGGGACATCTCCGAACTGCGCACGGTGCAGAAGACGTTGGAAGAGAACGAGCGCAAGTATCGCGAACTCGTGGAGAACGCCAACAGCATCATCATGCGGATCACGCCGGACCACACCATCCTGTTCTTCAACGAGTACGCGCAGCAGTTTTTCGGTTTTGCGTCGGAGGAGGTGCTGGGCCGTAATGTTGTGGGTACGATCGTCTCGGCTGTGGATTCCGAGGGGCGCGACATGTGGCAGATGATGCGCGCGATTACGGAACACCCCGAGGATTATACGAGCCATGAAAACGAGAATCTCTGCCGGGACGGGCGGCGGGTCTGGGTTCACTGGTCCAACCGGGCCGTGCGCGACGGACAGGGGGCGGTGCGGGAAATTCTTTGCGTGGGTACGGACATCACCCGGCGTCGCGAAATGGAGCAGGAGGCCCGGCGCTATCAGGAACGGCTGCGGGAGCTTGCGGAGCGGCTGGCGGTGGCGGAGGAGGAGGACCGCTGGCGGATCTCGCGCTACATCCACGACTCGGTGATTCAGAACCTCTCGCTGGCCAACATTCGGATGGGTTCCATGGCCAAGCCGCTCCATGCCGCCAATCTGAAGGCTGAGGTTGACAAGCTCGACCAGATTCGCGCGATGCTCCGGCAGGCCATGGAAGAGTGCCGCATGGTCATGTCCGACCTGACGCCTTCGCTGCTGTATGAACTGGGGTTGATCCCGGCGCTGAACGACCTGGCTCAGCGCATGCATGAGAAACATGGTGCCGCTGTCACGATTGAGGCTACGGAAGACGAGATGCCGGTCGCGAATGCGCTGCGTGGCTTGCTGTTTGAGGCGACGCGGGAACTGATCCTGAACGCCGTGAAGTACGCCGGCCCCTGTGAGATTCGTGTCCGTGTGCTGCACCGTGAGGGCGACTTGATCATCCACGTGACGGACAACGGCATCGGCTTTGATCCGGCAGCCAAGTCTGCACTTGTTAGCCGTACGGGCGGCTTCGGCCTGCTCAACATCCGCCAGCGCGTGGAGGGGCTGGGGGGGCGGCTCGCGGTCGTGTCCGCTCCCGGGCAGGGCGCCACAATGACGCTTCAGGTGCCCCTGGCGCGGTAGCCCGGGATGGTGCGTCTGTGCGGGCCGTTTCTCAAAAAGCGCATATTTCGCGTGAGGTTTCGCGTGTCGCAAAACAGGGAAACTCCCAATTCCTCGTTTTTCCTGTAGCCGCTATGTTGCCGGTTACGGAGAGATCTG
>JBAXVM010000134.1:0-7806 GCA_037129105.1 bacterium | reverse complement strand
GGTTGCACAACTAGGAACCTGTCGGCAGAAGGTGCTGGAACGATCCAAGGCCTAATTCCGACAGGTTCCTAGGTTCTTTATTGCTCATCCATTATCAAAGCATGCCCAGGCACGGTGCAAGTCGGACTGGCTGTAATGGCTTGTATGCTATAGGAACCGCCGGAAGGACATACTACCTTTGCGTTACCCCTGAAGTAGGGCGTTAGTTCGTCCCAGTTCGGCACATCGTTGTCGGTCATGGTTGACGATACTGTTGCCGCCTGCTGTTTCGCATGATCTATTGAACGCAGTTGGTTGATGCATTGTTTCCGCTTGGCCGGAGAGTCTGCGAACACCGGCGTTTTCTGAAAAGTCGTGGCAAGTTCCGTGATCTGCGCCATGGCGATCTTGAGGTCGCCAAGGGCGGAAGATACGGTCATGTCGGTCAGCGGGCATTCCCCCTGCAGTTTGTCGCCGTTCAACAACAGCAGTGTGGCGGTCTTGCTCTTCGCATCCAGTTTCAGGTTCTCGATCCGCTGCAGCGGGATCTGAACATCCGCAAAGGACGTCTTGAGCGGGATGGCGCCGAGTTTCGGCAGACAGATGATGGAGGAACCATCCGTCAGCCGGAGCGTGAACCGGTTGGTGTTGGCCGGTTCCTTGACGGGATCGGCTGCCAGTGCGGCAAACGGTCCAGCAAGCAGGGCACACAGGATCACGGTCGACGGGCGAATATTCATGTGGTGAGAATTACCGATCCGGGGCGGAAAGTCAAATGCCATATAGGGCCGACCATCGATTCTGAAAAGGGGCTGCCTGGGGGCAGCCCCTTTTCAGAATCGATGTTTTCCTGCGGGGAGCATAAAAATGAGCACGCAAGAGCGACCCTTGCGATCACGGACCGCATGGTTGGTGTTACAGAAGTTGGACGGCACCGGGCTCGGGATGACGTTTGCGCATCAGGTCACAGGATGAGTCGCAACTGTCCGATTGGTTGGATCGGTTCGGCAACGACAAGGTGCCTGAGACCTTCCGCACCCGCTCGCGCTGGCCCCTCATGATCCGACCACCTGCCACAACCGGTTCGATCTTCGCGCATCCTGTCCCTCCACAACCGAAGAAGATCGCCTGTTCAAAACCCATAGCCCGGTCCTCAACCACGCGGTTCTGTTCAACGGCATTTTTGCCCCCGTGCCGCGTTCACCACTTTCCGACTCTTCCTCGCAAACCCGCAACGTGGTATTTTTGTCGGCACGAGGGATAAAACGCTGATCGTTCGGCAATGATTGAAAATAATTTTGATTACAAAGCTTATGCGGCAAGACATGGATGCAAAGATGACACCAACACGAACGGTTAGGCTATTTTTGGCAGCCTTGATTTCCACTATGCTCCTCACAAGCATAGGCATCTTCGGTTGCAACAACCAAAGAACAGACTATGACCTTGTCCTAAATAACGAAGGGATCAGTGCGCTCGAGGATGTGACTGTCGATTTTGGCAACCATCACATGCTTCCCATGTTCTTGCCGGCGGGGGGAAGATCAACAATGCTGCTCGTTGGGGAAGAAACTGAATGGCCGACGTCGGTGATCGCAAAATGGAAGACGCCAGAGGGTATTCAAGCGAACAACCAAGTCGAGATTCCTGCAACGACAGTAAAACAAGGCAAACGTCAGGCGCTCATCTTTCAGTTCAACGGGACGTCACCAGTACGTGTAGTCGTTCAAGTTAATGATCATTGAGAAGAAACGTTCAACTACTTCAGAACAATGAAAGCCGAACCAACGGCTGCTGCCGACAGCTAGCCGTGGACGACAGGAGCCTTTGAAAATACGCGCTGCGGCAGAGCCGTAACGTTGGCAGTCTGTGGCAGGTGGACTGTGGCAGGTGATTTGTGGCAGGGCCCGCCGCGGCATAGCCGGAACATTCTGCCCGAAGATGACATCCGAGGCGCTTGCCCATGTGCCGCGCTCGTCGTTTGCGTCGTCCGATCGTCTCTGCGGTTCTGCGCCTCAACGCGAAACAAACTCTTCCGCCGTCACCAACTCCGAAGGGTCCCGTGCCTGCCGCACGACGCGCAACCGACGACACGCCAAAGCTCAATCAGCCGCCGACATGGGACCCATCGGCGTTGCTCAGGGGCTACGCCTGCCGGCGGCTACTCCGTGCCCTCTGTGTCCTTGTCTTGTTTGTCATTGGATTGTGTGCCTGCGTCCGCCTCCGGCTTTGCCGAGACCTTCGTGTTCTTCTTCTCCCGCTCGCCGGCGTGCATGACCAGGTTGAGCAGCGGGGCGAACAGGGCGGACTCGGACATCGTGAGCCCCATCACGCAGAGCAGCACCACCCCCACGGCCATGAGCGGCAGCCAGCTGTGCAGCAGCAGTCCTGCAATGGCAGCCAGAACACCGAGGATGCCTCCCAGCACGACGAAGATGCGGGTTATGGAGCGGTCCGGGTTCATAAAGAATATTCTGCTTTCCGGCGCCGGTTACACGCGCGGATCCGATTGGGTCCGGCGGTCGAATCCGGCCTTCTGCAAGAATCTCGAGACGGCGGGCATCGCCGTGCGGGTGGCCATCCGCCTGAAAATTCATGGGTTCTTTAATATATCGCTCTTTCACGGCCTTGTGCCAAGGACAATTTCATTTCGACTGGTTGACGCCACCCGCCTCGACATGGTATATAAGGCCCTTCTTTTGCGGGGTCGTGCCTCCGTTGTGGGGGTATAGCTCAGTTGGCTAGAGCGCTTGAATGGCATTCAAGAGGTCGAGGGTTCAACTCCCTCTACCTCCACCAGTTTCCGGCACGCCCGCACGTCTGATCCACACGCCTCTTACGGCGTGTGTTTTTATTGCCGGAGCGCTGACGTTGGCGCATCCCCGTCTCACGGAGATGCCCTAGCAGCCCGTCGGACCTCGCGCTTTCAACACCCAACACCCAACTTCCAACGCCCAACGTCCAAGGGGGAATACGCCGAAACCGTCTGTACGATGTTTCGTTGGGCGTTGGACGTTGAGAACTTACGTCATTGGCAGGTTGTGCTTCTTGGAAAGAACACTAATCCCGACAGGCTGCTAGAGATGTCACCTGCTCGGCCAGTTTCTCGGCCGCGTCGGGTGCGGCCAGAGTCTGCAACGCCCGGCGCATGGTTGCGCAGCGGGCGGGATCGTTGCGGAGGGTGTCGATTTCTGTTGCGAGCCGTGCGGGTGTCAAATCCGCCTGCTTGCGCAGCAGGGCCCCGCCGCACTGCACCATGGCTTCGGCGTTGCGACGCTGGTGGTCGCGCACAGCCGTGGGCAGCGGGATCAGGATCGCCGGGACGCCGCAGAGGCAGAGCTCAAAGCAGGTGGCCGCGCCGGCGCGGCAAATGACGAGGTCGGCGCTGGCATAGGCGCGCCCCATTTCCTGCAGGAACGCCTGCGTCAGCACATCCACGCCGGCGGCCGTGTAGCGCTGGCGCAGGCTGGCTTCGTCTGCCGGACCGCACTGGTGGATGGCTCGAATTTGGGTGCCGCGGCTGTGCAGTAGAAGCAGGGCTTCGCAGGCGAGTTCGTTGACGGCATGTGCACCCAGGCTGCCGCCGGTGATAAAGACGGTGAATGGCGCGGTCGTGGCGGCCGGCGCAAACCCATCCAACGGCGGCTGTTTCGCCAGGCTTGTCCGCACCGGCATGCCGGTGCAGACCGTGCGCCGGCCGGGAAGATATTCGGCGCTGGACCCGAAGCTGAGCGCCGTGACGCGCGCGTATCGCGCGAGAAACGCAACCGCCTTGCCTGGCACGGCGTTGGCCTCATGCAGCACCACGGGGATGCCCAGCAGTCGCGCGACCAGCACGGGAGGCACGCTGGCGTAGCACCCCATGGCCAGCACGACATCCGGCCGATCACGCCGCATCTGGCGCCACACCCGCCAGAGCGTGGCTGCGAATGCCGGCAGCGTAGAGAGCCTCAGCGGCTGCGCGCCGGTGCGGAAGACTGGTCCATCCCAGCCGCGCAGTGTCTCGTTTTCGACCTGACGACGACCCGAGAGCCAGAGCGCAGGCGCATGGCCGCGTAGTTGTAGAATCTGTCCGGTGGCAATGCCGGGAAAGACATGGCCACCCGTGCCGCCGCAGGAGATCAGAATACGCAAAGGGGTGTGCATATAAATTTTCTGTGAGCAGTTTTTGGTTGAGCAGGCATGTTACCAGAGTCGGAGCAGATACTGCCAGACTGCTTGCACGTTAGCGCAGGCGGAGGGCGCATCTGCAATTCATTGACCTTCACGTAGGGACGGCTTTACGCCGTCCATTGTCTGGCATTTGCGGGAGCCACGCAATCTCACACCTCTAGAGGTGTGAGATTGCGTGGCGTGTGTTACTTGCGAGGTGCGGTCATGGTCTTTTCCTGAAGCGCCACTTTGGCGGCTTCCACCACGAAAATTCCCATAATCGGACGCTGGGGATGACCGAAACTGACGAATATATTGAACTTCGTGCTCTTCGGGTCCTTCGTGGTGAAAATTCCCGCATGCTTCAGGAAAAGACCATGGAGATTCGGTAGTCTGATGGCTTCTGAGGTTTGTGTGCGATATGCTGTATTTATTGAACCAGTCATATCCGGCCCTCGGCCCGGGGGCTACTTCTTCTTCCGGTGCCGGAAGTCGGCGATGATTTCGCTCAGCGCAGGGCGGCAGAGAAGATAAGTCAGCAGGGCGTAGACCCCTGCGGCTGCCAGCATGGCGCCGCCCAGCGCCAGGACCGGCTCCAGCTTGGCGCCAAGCGCATGCAGGGCGCGGGAATGCTGTTGCAGCAGGGACTGTACGGCACGCTCGATTGGGCCGCATGTGTGCAGCCAGCTGGTCAGCCACGCATGGGATGCCCGGGCAACAACGCCCATGCCCCCGGCTGCCAGCAGGACGCCCGCGCCGGTTGACGCCAGCTGGTGCCAGCGCGGCGCGCCAATGCGCTTGTGCATTTCCCGGGCGAGTGTGATCGTGTTGACGAGGCTGACAAGAACTGTCGAGACCATCAGCCCGACGTGTTTCCACCCGTCCGGCCAGGTCACAACAAAGATCACATTCATTACAAAGTTCATGCCTACGCCCCATAACGCCACGCGTAGCGGCGTGCGCGTATCCTGCAAGGCATAGAAAGCCGGCGTCAGCGCCTTTTGCAGGCTGAAGAAGAGGATGCCAGGCGCCAGCGCGGCCAGGGCGCGCATGGTCCAGACGGCGTCCCGCTGTGCAAACTCGCCGTTCGGCCAGACATAGAGGATTTCCACGATCGGCAGCGCCAGCACGGTCAGGCCAATGGCTGCGGGTGTGGCGATGACGAGCACATGGCGCAGCGTGCTTTCGAGCGTCGCGCGCAGTTCATCGTGGCTGTCCCGGGCCGCCTGGCGCGAGAAGGTCGGCAGCAGAACCGTGCCGAATGCGGTGCCGATCAGTCCGAGCGGCAGGTAGACGATCAGGTCCGCGTACTGTACTGCGGCGGGTGCCCATGGGGCGGCCCACATGGCCAAAAAGCCATCCACGACCACATTGATCTGGAAAGCACCAACCCCTACCATCATCGGCGCCATCAGCAGCAGGATGCGCCGGATACGCGCATCGCCTCGCCAGGAGAAGAGCAGACGCAGCGTCACACCGCGTCGCGCCAGTGCGGGCAGCTGCACCGCCACCTGCACGACACCCGCCACCACCACGGCCCAGGCCACGGCATGAATCCGGACAAATGGATCCTCCGGCAGCCACGGGCAGATTACGAGCAGGGTGAAGATCCAGACGATGTTCAGGAAGACCGGCGTCAGCGCGGGCATGGCAAAGTGCCGCAGGGCATTGAGGATGCCCATGGCCAGCGCCGCCAGGCAGATCAGTGGCGCATATGGCAGCATGATTCGCAGCAGCGGCAAAATTGCGGACCAGCGGCTTTCCGGCGGCACGCACCACTGCTGCAGGGCCAGTGCCAGCAGAATGCCGATGGCGGTCAGGATGCCGAGCACGGCGACCAGCAATCCGGCGACACGGCCAACCAGTCGATTGGCCTCTGCCAGGCCTTCGCGTTCACGCGTTTCAATGTAAACCGGTATGAAGGCGGCAGAAAGTGCGCCCTCACCGAACAGGCGACGGAACAGGTTGGGAATTGTGAAGGCCACCACGAATGCGGATTTCGCCAGTCCCGTGCCGAAGGCATAGGCCATCAGCTGCTCGCGCAGCAGGCCGGCGATCCGGCTGATGGCTGTCATGGCGCCAACCAGAGCGGCGGAGCGTAGGACAGGCGCCGGCGATGCGGCAGGCGAGGGTGGAGAGTCATTGGTCATTTGTCATTGGGCGGTTGTGCAGCTGTCACGAATAATTTTGAAGGCGCCGGGTTGTCATTTTTACCCCTGCAACCTGAACCCTGAAACCTGAACACTGAACACTGAACCCTTCATTCTCTTCGTGTCACGCGTTGGCGGCAACCTGTTTTTCCGTCCGCCCGTTGTGGAGGCAGATGTGCGTCACTGCCTGGGCAAAGCTGTCCGCGCCCTCGAGAATGGCGATGTCTACGCGTAAATAGAGGATTGGCACCGCGGGGTGTTCCAGACGCGGCAGGCGCACGGCGTCCTTTTCGGTGCAGATGACAGCCTTGGCGCCGATCTCGTCGGCACGGTTGACCGCGTCAATGATCTCCTGCGCGACAAAGCGGTGGTGGTCGGCAAAGCGTTCGGACTCCAGGATCCGCGCGCCCATGTTGCGCAGCGAAGCTTCAAAACTCTGGGGGACGGCGATACCGGACAGCGCCATGACTGGCAGGCCCTGCAGGAACGCGAGCGGTTTTTCCTCGGCCGAGAAGGCGTCGCGCAAGCAGCGCGGCTCGTGGCGGCAGGCGATGATCTCCGCGCCTGGGCAGAGTTCGCCGATCCGCTGGCGCAGTTCCTCGTTGCGCCCGTCGGACTTTGTGAGAAAGATGAAATTGGCGCGCCGCAGATTGTGCACGGGTTCGCGTAGAATGCCGCGCGGCAGAAGCTGGTTGTTGCCAAACGGGTTGGTGCAGTCCACCAGCACCAGTTCCAGCCGGTGCTTGAGCTTCTGGTACTGGAAGCCATCGTCGAGAATCAGCGTGTCGCAGCCTAACTTCCGTATGGCGTAGCGCCCGCTCTTGACGCGGTTGCGGTCCACCAGCACGACGACGCCTGGCAGGTTGACCGCGAGCATGTAAGGCTCGTCACCGCCCATCTCACTGTCGAGCAGCACGTGGTGTCCATCGCTCACGACGCGCGGCGGGTCGAGCTGCTCGCGAAACAGGCGCTCCCACCACGGCAGCTCTTTCTTGCGGTACCCACGGCTGAGAATGGCGACCTTGCGGCCTGCCCGCTGCAGTTCGCGTGCAAAGGCCTCCACCACGGGCGTCTTGCCGGTGCCGCCGACCGTGATGTTGCCGACGCTGATCACCTGGCATCCCAGCGGATAACGCTGGAGGATGCCCATGTCGTATAAAAAGAGTCGGGATTGCACGACAGCCTGGAAAATACAAGCCGCGCCTTTTAGCGCCAGCAGGAGCAGTCGGATCGGCCAGGGGTGCCCCTGGTCCGCGCCGGGATGCTGGATCAGGCGCAGCAGGAAGCGTTCGAAGCGCTCGTAGCGTTTGACAGTTGTGCGTGGCATGGGCAATACAGGCGCCGGCAGAGTAGCCGCCGTGCGATGCGAGATAGTACACGAACAGCAGCGGAGTGAAAGCCCGAAAGTTCGGGAGCAGACGGGAGGGACGGGAGGGACGGGAGGGGCGGTGAGGGACGGGAGGGACGGGAGGGACGGTGAGGGACGGGAGGGACGGGAGGGACGGTGAGGGACGGGAGGGACCTG
>JBAXVM010000133.1:0-7826 GCA_037129105.1 bacterium | reverse complement strand
GACGGCATAAAGCCGTCTCTACCCAATGCAAGTCAAGGAAACAGGGATGCGCCCCGCCCCCGTTGAGTTGCCGGCGGTGATCTTGACTTAAACACCCGTTTCTGACACGCTTTTAGTCTGCCATCGCTACTTCAGGGCAGTTTTAGCGCACATAGCGCATTCCTAGGCGAGTTTTACCACCATGCCACGACAACCCTTGCTTCTCCTGGAACATCACTATCGTGGCCACCACCCGCTGGCCACGCTGCGCTACCTGTTCGCGCCCCACCGCTGGCGTCTGGCCGGATCCGCGCTCTTCTTTGTTATTAAGAACGCCCCTTTATGGGCCACCCCCATCATCTTCGCTGATGTCATCAATATCGTGACCGAGCGCAGTTCCACGCCGCTGCATCGATTGTGGATCGACGGGCTGATCCTCTTCCTGCTGCTGTTGCAGAATGTGCCCACGCACATGGCACACATCCGGCTGATGAGCGAGAGCGTACGGCGTGTCGAAGCCGAACTGCGTTGCGCCCTGATCCGCCGGCTTCAACAGCTATCCATGGGGTTTATCCAGAACGCCCATAGCGGTGCCCTGCAGGCCAAGCTGCTGCGCGACGTGGAGGCGGTGCAGGGATTGTGCAGCCAGATCATCAACCTCTTTTTCTGCGGCTCCATCTCCATCCTCCTTGCGGTGGGCATGACCGCCCGCAAGGAGCCGCGGCTGCTGCTGTTCTACCTGGTGGCCGCCCCCATCGCCGTCGCCCTGATTCGCGCCTTCCGCGGTCCCATGATCGACCGCAATCGCGACTACCGCGAACAGATCGAGCGCATGTCCGCGCGTTTCATGGAAATGATCAACCTGCTGCCGGTCACGCGGGCGCACGGGCTGGAGGCGGTGGAAATCGACCAGATGGAAGGGCAACTCACCCAGGTCCGCCAGCACGGTCTGCGCCTCGACATACTGAACGCCCTTTTTGGCGCCTGCACCTGGGTCTTCTCGCAACTCATGCAGTTGATCTGCTTGATGGTGACCGGCTACATGGCGTGGCAGGGACAAATTCGTCCCGGCGATGTGGTGCTGTACAATAGCTTCTTCTCCATGATCGTCGGCTCCGTCAACGGCATTGTCGACGGCCTGCCAGCCATGACCCGCGGGTTTGAGTCCGTGCGCTCCATCGGCGAAATTCTGGAAAATCCAGACATTGAACGCAACGAGGGCAAGGCCGCGGTGAGCGAGGTGCAGGGACGTTTCGAGTTCCGGGACGTGACGTTCTCCTATCCCAACAGCTCACAGCCGTCGCTACGCGATTTCTCCCTGGTTGTGGAGGCCGGGCAGACCGTGGCCGTGGTCGGGGAGTCCGGCTCGGGCAAGACGACACTGATGAGCCTGGTCATCGGCTTTCGCCGGCCTGATCGCGGGCAGATCCTGCTGGATGGGCGCGACATGGAGACGCTGGACCTGCGCCAGTACCGGCGCCAGCTGGCCGTGGTGCCGCAGCAGACCGTGCTCTTTTCCGGCAGCATCCGGGACAACATTACCTACGGCTTGCCGGAGGTGCCGGAGGCCAAGCTTCAGGATGTCTTGCGCATGGCACGGGTTAATGAATTTCTTGACGATCTGCCGGATGGACTGGACACTGAGATCGGAGAGCATGGCAGCAAGCTCTCCGGTGGGCAGCGGCAACGCATTGCCATTGCCCGCGCACTGATCCGCGATCCGCATGTCATCATCCTCGATGAAGCCACCTCCGCTCTGGATGTCATCTCCGAAAAGCTGGTCCAGGAAGCGATCACGGAGCTGATTCGTGGCCGCACCACGTTTATTGTGGCCCATCGCCTGTCCACCATCCGCAACGCCTCCCGGGTGCTCGTGCTGCGCGACGGCACGCTGGTGGAGTCCGGACGCCACGACGATCTCGTCCGTGCCGGCGGCGAATTCGCCAAGCTCCGGGACTTCCAGGTGTAAAACATATCTGTCTCTTCTGCCGCTCCTTTACAGAATGGCGCGTTACCCCAACGCTCCCGCAGGTCCCGTTGTACTTGGGAATGCCATGCCGGTTATACGCGTGTCCGCCGCCACACCTGCCACGCGCGGTATAACCACAGACCGCCGACGCCAAAATAGAAGGCCAGGCCGATCCAAACCAGCAGCGGCAGATGGCCGCCGCGCGTGACGGACACGCCGGCGATCGGGTTTTGTGTCAGGTGGAACAGCAATGCGGTTTCGCCCAGATAGGGCGCATGGCTGCCGCCGACCGACGACAGAATGCGGCACCCCAGCAGCGTGCCGTTTGGCAACGGCCAGGAGGAGGTGATGACCTGTGCAGCCAGCGTGTAGGCGTGGTCGAAGCGGCCATTGCGGCGCGTGGCTGCCAGCCCGAAGGCATTGGCCGCCGGACTGAATCCGCGGATGATCGGACCGGCATCGATTTCAAAGAACGTTTCCGGTTTCCCCGCATCGCGCGGATATTCGCGAAATCCGGCGGCCCACCCCTTATCCTGCCAGAACTGTTTTTCATACGCGGTATACCAGTCGCGCGCCAGGTCTGGCCAGAGCTCCGGCGCAAAGATCAGCGTGTGCGAATTGCCCGTGCCGCGGCTGCATTCAAAGACCTGACCTGTGCGATAATCGGCCACGTAGGGTGGCAGACCGTGCGAATCGAGCATGGGGCCGGTAAAGGCGCGCCGGGCGCGAGTCATAAAATCGCGAACATCCAGGTCAAGCAGCGCGGCCGCCCGTTGCAGGCAGGCCAAGCTGCAAATGACGTCAATCGGGTAGCACTCGCCCGGGTAATCCTCGAGCAGGCCGGTCGGTGACGCATCGAGCGCGGCACACAGCGTCACCACCTGGTCACGCAACAGGGGGAGGTGTTGGCGGTCGCCTGTGAGATGCGTGTAGCTGGTCACACCCGCGATCAATAATGAGCGGAAGAAGCAGTTCGGCTTGTGCAGGTAGTCATCTCCCCAGTGCTGCCGCACCCAGGTGTGATGCACGGGGTCGAGGATCACGGCCATGGCCGCATCGATCGCCGGCCGCGCATAGACCACCGGCGCCGGTCCGCGCCGGGCCGGATCCTGTTTTTCCCATTCAGCCTGCAGTGCCTCCGTGCTCCACAGATAGAAAACCGAACCGAAGATCGGCCATTCCGTGCTGGGCACATCGTGCAGCGGCAGGCGACCGGCGCGTCCCGAAGCGATCCGTTCCTGTGCCCACGCCGTGAAGCGCGGCACCAGCGTGCGATGCAACCGCCAGGCCTGCTGCGGGATCCCCGGCTCGCGCAGCGCCGGATCGCACAGGTTGACGCAGACCATCACCCCCGGCACGAGAAAGAGATATATTGCCCCCGCCGCCAGCACCCCCGCATACCCCTGCCGCAACCACCCGCGCCAGCTCCCTGTATTATTTCCACACGTTCGAACGTGTGGAATTCGGCGGGCAGTCTCATTTCCACACGTTCGAACGTGTGGAATTTCTGACTCGCCGTCGGACCGTCCAAAAAACCTCCCCCATTCCATCGTTTTTTGCAGCCCCGTACAGCGGTTGCTGCGCACCCGATGCAGCCATGCCACCACCCACTCCGCCGGCTTCAACAACAAGTACACGCCATCGGCCATCCATCGATTCTGAATCCACCGCGACGCACGGTATCCCCAGACATTGTAGAACCGCCGGAATACCGCGTGCGTCGCTGGCGCCCGCCGCTGCCAGCAGACCTCAAATTCCCGGAAGACCAGCAGTTGCTGGTTGACCTGCCGACAAACCCCAGCGCCATCTTTCACCCTCATAGTGCCCACCACCCACGGATGACCACGGCTGGCTGCGGTTACGACAAAGCACGAAGGCGCTACATCCGGAAGCGCCTGATAAAGCCGCTGACTCGCCAGCACGCTTCCGATCCAAAACGGCACACCCGGCAGAAGCGCATAACCGGCCTGTGCCGGCGATAGACAACCGCCAAGCCACAACTTCCACGCGCGATAGCCATACCAGCCTGCTGTGTATGCCGGAATCAGATACCAAAGCCAAGCTGGCCATGAACGCCATTCGCTCGCCACCGTCGTTAGCCCAAACACCAAACCCTGCACCAGACACACCGTGCTGACCACCGTCCCGTTCCACACCCCCCAACGCACCCAGCCCTTCGTTGCTGCACAATCCCTTCGCAAAACATCCGTCACGTACAACCCCGCCGAAGCCCATAATACGAGCGGCAGCAGAATTAGCTTCCCCTGATGAAAACAGTCTACCCACCCGAAATGACAGGCCCCCTTCCATTCCGGTTGCAGAAACGACGCCAACACGAAGACCACAAACGGCACCACGAGGCCAAAAATCGACACCGCAAACGCCCGCAGTCCGGCTTGCCACCGGTGAGTGCGAATCCAGACCGGAACCGACAGCCCGGCTGCTATCAGCACTGGCACACCAAACACGATCAGGCAAGGGATCATGACACACCCTCCTTATAAAGCATTTCGCATTACGGGGCCCGGCGGGTCCGGCGGCCCCGCCCTACCTGCCTCAATCCGACGTTTATGGCTGCATTCCCGGTAGGGCGGGGCCGCCGGACCCGCCGTGCGTGTTATCCAACCCAGCGCTGCTCGAAGACAAAGCCCCTACTCGCGCCAGCTCCCCGCGCCGCATCGTCCACGCACGCGGGTTCACCAACTCCTGTCGCAGTTTCTCCGTTAACTGATCTGCCGCATGACCGGCTTCCTTGCTACGCCCGGCAGGCCAGCACGCATACGTGCGCAAAGCCGGAATCGCCTCCGGGCCGAGTTGCTGTAAATAGGTAATATCCAGCCGCCGTCCAGGTCCGCCTGCTTCCTGGCAAAACTTCACATTGTGCCGCGCGATAAATCCGTCCATCGGCCACCAGGCGCACCCCAGCAGCACCGTGATCAGCGCCACGGCATTGACATCCAGCAGCCACCGGTTGTCGCGGGCTCGCGCAATACGCCAGCCCATGGCCAGCAAGCCAAACCCCACCAGCCCCATCCAGACAAAAGCCGCTACGCGCAAACGGGTGAGTGTGTAAACATCCACATACAGGTGCAAACGCCAGATCGCCGAAGCCGTCAACAACACATTCTGCGCCAGCCAAGCCAGCACCAGCAGGCGCGCCACAGGATCGCGCTCCGCCCGGCGCCCAGGAGGGAAGAAGTATAACGTCAACCCGGCCGACAACAGCGCCGTCACAACCAGCGGATAAGCGCCACGGTGCGCATAGGAGGCATAGGACATCCCTTCCGGCAGCGCACACCCGCCCCAGAGATAGATGAGATCCGTCACGGTTTCCAAAGCAAACAGTACGTTGAAAACCCCCAGACAGCGCCAGACCAGCGCGGGCTCGCCCTCGGGCGGACGCGCCAACAGCGGCAGCGGCGGCGGAACCGCTTGTTGTGCGGCACGCCCCTGCCGGATCCGCCAGAACCCCCATAACCCGGCCGCCACGACCAGCCAGAAGAACATGCGTACCACTTCCGGCAATTTCATCCATTTTATGAAATCGGCAACCGTACCCAGAATCTTGTCGACCCCGCGTTCGATCACTGGATTCGCCAGACAGAACAGATACAGAAAGACAAGCCCGAGTACCAGCGGCACGATCCAGGCGAGAACCACCCGACTCACCGATGCACCGGCGCGTCGGGACGCACTACGCCGCCGCCGCAACAGTCGCAGGTCCCGCACCAGCCCGCCCGCCAGCCGTAGTGGAACCTGCAGCACCGCATATGCCCACGCGCCGGCATGCCGCACCCCGGCATCCACACGCGCACCTGCAATGGCCACCAGCGCCAGCAGCGCCAGACAGGGCGCCAGAACGCCTCCGCGATAAATGATTGCACCCGCAGCAATCGCCAGCACCAGCAGCGCCACAACCCAAACACGGGACGCCGGCGCCGGCCGCAACGCCAGCAACACCCCGACCAGCAGCAGAAACACGCCGCATAGCCAGCCGTAGGGCTGCCGGTAGAATGTCAGATCTGCCAGCGCCGTCACCAGCACCACCGTCAACCATAGCCATTTCACCGACGCCACACATCGGGTGAAGGATCGCATTACGTTGTTCATGCCTGAATCTCCGTATTATTCCAGTAGGGCGGGCGCTACGAGCCCGCCGTATGAATCCTGCCGGCCTCGTAGCGGCCGACCTGCTGAATGTGCTGGTTCGCCACCGTAGGCCACCCGCTTGGCCAGGCGCGCCAGATTACGCATGCCGACCAAATGGCCCAGCACCAGCAAAGCCAGCGGCGGCGCCATGTGCGTTTTCCAGTCCGAATCCATCGGACGCCGCGTCACAGCCGGCGAGATAAGTTTGATCCACATGGTTGTATGCTCCTCACGATCATTGAATCACCGTGGTTCCCAGCCATGGGCTCAACACCTGAAACCAGAGATGCTCAAAGAAGTTACTGGAAAAGGCATCCGGGTTCCAGAACGTGCGCGCCAGATCGGGGCGCTGTATAAACGGACTCAGCAGCCACGAACACTGCGTGCCGACCAACCCCGTGGTCAGCACCCAGGCAACCAACACCCGCCACGCCGCCCCCCGGTCCGGCGTCAGCGCGCACAGCAGACGAAACAAGCGCGCGTAGCCAATCACTCCGGCACAACCAACACAGATCACCAGCGACGACAACAACACGCGATAGGTAGCCAAACCAGCTGGCGCGTTGGGTGACGGTGCCTGCGTGGCAAAAAAAGCCACCACCGGCGACAGCGACGCCAGCAGAACCGCAGTGATGGACAACGCCCCCAGGACGCAGCGCCGCACCTGCCGCACCGAGAGCCCGCCGCCCAGCAACCAGTTCAGCATGGTATTAGCCGCCACACTCAACCAGACCACAGCATGCAGCATCAGCGGCATTTTGATGGCACCATACAGCGCCTGCCGTGGCGAGTGCCAACAGCCAAATGCCGCGCCAAACGCAGCCATGCCCATGAAAATCAGCAGGCTCCAGCCGAGGGAGAACGGCTCCGTGCTTCGATCTTCACGCAACGCATCGACCAAAGATTTATCCATGCGGCAAAGCCGCACAGGGTCCATGGCCCTGCGTAGATCCCCGCCTGTATTGTTTCGCACACCGCCCATGGCTGCTGCTCCTTAACGCCGCTCCAAATACCGGCTCGCGAGGACGCTCGCCCTCCCGTACTTTCTACGTAAGCCTTGCGTTTCCAGCGGGAGGGCGAGCGTCCTCGCGAGCCGCCGGAGCTGGAAGGGCTTTGCGGACCGGTTGTCAGTTAAACCAGGCATGCAGGAAAAAATCCCGGTCCGCCAGATCCCACCCCGCGAAGTCCCCCATCAAAGGTCGCAACGTAGTGGTCATCTGCAGGCACACGACCATGAATATGATGCACCAGACTGGAAGAGCCTGCATGGACCTGTCATTCAGCGCTGTCAGCCAGCCCTCTAATCGCCGTAGCGCAAACAAACATGCGATCAGCCAAAGCACCAGATGCATCCCGCCCATAAACATGGCGGAGTGCGTAGACTGCGTGAAAATCCACGCGACCGGCGCAAAGCCTGCCATCAAAACCACCAGCAGGGCCAGCGAAGCAGCCAGCAGCCCGGTCAGATCGCGCGCCGACTGCCGGCCGCCGGACAGACAGAGCAGAATGTAGAGACTGGGCCAGCAGATGACAGCCGACGCCAGCAGACCGCCAGCCAGTTTAATTGGCACCACCGCAATCTGCATTTTGCCTGGGAATAACCCCACGACCACACCATAGGCGGCCATGCCCAGAAGCCCCATGACCGTAAGGTGCCGCGTCAGGTATCCACTGTCGGCACCGGTCAACCCCGCCGCCAGGCGGTCGGGTTGCTTGAGCAGGGCGTCCA
>JBAXVM010000132.1:0-7923 GCA_037129105.1 bacterium | reverse complement strand
CTGGGCCGAGGAGAGCGTGTTCCCGCGCAAGCCGTTGGACCGCACGCCGCCGCCGAAATTCGCGGAGATCCGCGAGCGGCTGCCGGCCCCGCAGTGGGAAGGGCATGCTGACACGATCGCCTGCTACTGGAAGGCGTGGGAGCTGGCCTTCGGCAATCTCCGGATCCCGGAGGAGAACATCGGCTTCGTAAGCCCCTACATCGATACCGCCTTCAACGGCTGTATCTTCATGTGGGACTCAGTCTTCATGCTCCACTTCGGGCGCTACGGTTCCGCAGTCTTCAACTTCCAGCAGACGCTGGACAACTTCTACGCCCGCCAGCACAAGGACGGCTTTATCTGCCGCGAAATCAGCTGGTCGGACGGGTCAGAGCGCTTCGAGCGCAACGATGTCTCCAGCACGGGCCCCAACCTGATGCCGTGGTCCGAATGGGAATACTACCTGAACACCGGCGACAAGGAGCGTCTCGCCGCGGTCTTTCCGCCGCTGCTCGCCTACACCACATGGTTTTGCAAGTGGCGCAGTTGGCCGGACGGCTCCTACTTCTCCAGCGGCTGGGGGTGCGGCATGGATAACCAGCCGCGCCTGCCGCCGGGCTGCAAGGACGCCTGGGAGCACGGCTACATGTCGTGGATCGACACCACCTGTCAGCAGATCCTCGCCAACCGCTGCCTGATCGAGATGGCCAGGGAGCTGGGGCGCGAAAACGATGTCGCCGACCTGGCAACGGAAACGGAACAGCTGAAGGCGCACGTGAACACGAAGATGTGGAGCCGGAGGAAGAAGTTCTATTTTGATCGGTTCCGGGATGGCGCGCTTTCCGATGTGAAGACCATTGGGGCCTACTGGGCGTTGCTGGCGGATATCATACCCGCGGAGCGGCTGGACTCCTTTGTGGCGCACCTGCGCAACAAGCGGGAGTTCAACCGGCCGCACCGCGTACCGACCCTTTCGGCGGACCATCCGGACTATAATCCAGACGGCGGCTACTGGAACGGCGCGATCTGGGCGCCGACCAACTACATGGTGCTGCGCGGGCTTACCAAAGTGGGGCAGGATGAACTGGCCCATGAGATTGCGTGCAATCATGTCGGGAATGTCGTCGCGGCGTTCGTCAAGCAGGGTACGCTGTTCGAGAACTACGCGCCAGAGAAGGCGGAAGGCAAGTGCACGCCCAATTTCGTCGGCTGGACCGGCGTTCCGCCGATTACCGTGCTGTTCGAATACGTGTTCGGGCTGCGTCCGGACGTGGGCGCGCGCACGCTGCTCTGGGATGTGCGGCTGCTGGAGGAGCATGGCGTGCAGCGCTATCCGTTCGGGCGCGGCGGGCAATTGGACTTGCAGTGCGCGCAGCGCCAGTCGCCCGACGAGGAGCCAAAGATCCAGGCCAACGCCACCACCGATCTCACCCTGATCGTGAAATGGGCGCACGGGCAGAAGACGATTAAGCTGCACGCCGGCGAGGCCTGACAGTAAGCGGCTAGGAACCTGTCGGACTTAGCGCCTTGGATCGGTCTGGCGCCTCCTGCCGACAGTCTCCTAGTTGGGGAAACCCGCCGTAAACGGTTGGCGAATGGCACTAACCGTGAAGAACTTGCGTTGGTTCCTCTTGTCATTACGAGCAACGCGAGAGCCTGTCCTGAGCTCGCCGAAGGGAATCTCCCTTCTCCCTGCCGCCGCACCGGGAGATTCCTCACTCTGTTCGGAATGACAAGCGCTGCTTTCTTCCTCTTCCTCATACACCGCGCATACCCGCAATAGAACTGGCGCAACGTCCACCGCCCAACGGAACTTCTTACAGACTGTTTCGGCGTATTTCCCTTGGAAGTTGGGCGTTGGGCGTTGAAAGTGCTAAGTTTGACAGGTTTCTAGAACCAGCAGCATGGTCGGCAGGAGGCGCCATGGATCAGCGGGTGCGCAGCCCCCGCTGTACTGCGCGGGGCCGTCTGGATGGATTACGAGCGGGCGGATGCGGACGGCACTTCCCCGTGCAGCTGTGGCGCAACAGGTTTTGCTGTTGGGCAATGAAAATGAGAAGATCAAAAACTCTTTCTGCCCCGGCGACAGGTTTTGACAGGTCATGAAAGGAATCGACATGCATCTGGAACAAGATTTCCCTCATTTGGCTCTCGCCGCCCAAGCGGGGCCAGCCCCGACACTTCAGCGTACCGTTGTGCCACCTGTGGCCATTCTGCGGGCCAGCGGCGCAGCCGATCCCCAGGGCCTCATCACGGGCCAGACCCCCGCGGTCCTGCAGGGCGTCGCGCACATTATTGTCGACTTCGGCCGCGAGCTGGTCGGCTTTCTGGACATCGTGGCCTCCTCGGACCACTCCGCGGAGATGATCGTGACCTACGGCGAGTCCGCGGAGGAGGCGTGCGATACGGATGGCAGCTGCGACAACTGCTCGTGGTTCCACCTGCCGGAGGACAAACACCGCGTGGCCGGTCCGGCCCGGGCGTACCGCCATGAGGGGCGGCGCGCCTTCCAGTTTGTCCATATCCGCACGGCATCACCGGATGCTTCCATCCGGCTGCACAGCCTGGCCATGACGCTCGTCCATTATCCCGTGGTGGAGCGCGGATCGTTCTCGTCCTCGGACCCGCTGATCAACCGCATCTGGGAGCTCAACCGCTACACGACGATGCTCTGCATGCAGCGGTTCTACGAGGACGGGATCAAGCGCGACGGAATCCTGTGGGTCAGTGACTACCGCCAGCAGTTCCTGGCCAACTGGACGCCGTTCGGCGACGCCGCGCTGGCGCGCCGTTCGCTGATCCTGTTTGCCGCCTCGCAGATGGCCAGCGGCTTCATCCCGGCATGCGCGGCCGCGGCCGGCGCGCACCAGCACACGGATGCCGGTTATGTCGCGCCCGAGGGGATCAGCTACATGCCCAACATCCCCTTCACCTACGGCACGTACAAGATGCTGCTGATCCACTACTCCACCGATTACCTGAGCTGTCTGCTGGATTACGTCATGCACACCGGCGACAAGGCCTTGCTGGATCTGCTCTGGCCCACGGTCCAGCGCCTGGTCGCCGCGCACGAGACGCATGACTACCCCGCGGGAACCGGATACGGCACGGAATGGAACGGTTGGAACTCCCTCGGCACCATGCTCATGCAGGTCATCGCCGGCCTGCGCAACGGCGAACGGTTGGCCGCCCTGCGGGGCGATGACGCCATCCGCGCGCGCTGCCAAGCCCTTGCGGCCCGGATCCAGCAGCGCGTTCAGGCGGAGCACTGGGATGCCGCGCGCGGCTTCTTCACGGACGAGCCGGCGGCCCAGGCCAATGGCAGCGGCAGCATGCACGTCAACACCTTTGCCATCCTCGCTAGCGCGGTTGACCGCAAAGCCAGCCGGCCTTTGCTCGACCGGGCGCTGGCCGCCGGCGCGCGCCAGGCGGAGTGGAGCGGCATGCGCATGTGGCAGCATGCGGGCGAGTTTGAGGTCGGCCTGGCGACCCTGGCTTTGCAAGGGATCCGCAGGTTCTGGGGGTTCATGCTCGACCACGGCTCAAGCACCGGCTGGGAATCCTGCGACTTGAAACCCGACGGCGGCTGGCGCAAACCGATCATTAGCCGATGTCACGGCTGGGGCGGAACCGCGAGCTACCTGCTCCCCCGCTACGTGCTGGGGGTTCAGCCGACCGCGCCGGGTTTCTCACGTGTCGCGATACGCCCTCAGTTGGGCGACCTCGCCTGGGCGCATGGCGTAGTCCCGACCCCCCACGGCGAGATCCGGATCGAAGTGGACGCCAAGGCAGGCGGCAAGGTCGTGGCACCGCCCGGCATCGCGGTCGAAGCGTCCGAGGGGATCGAGATTGTGCAGGGGTGATGCCCATGCTAGCGCCCCTGGCGTCTCACAGTTTGTGACACTGGGCCAGGAAGAATTCGGCCGTCCAGAGGTCCAAGGAGGGCAGTTCGCGCGGTTTGACAAAGCGCTGGACGTCTGCTTTTGCCCGGGGCCAGTCGACGCTTTCGATGGTACGGGCGAGTTGCTCTTGGCACCACGCGTTCGTGGTGGTCAGGGTTGTGCCTGCCCACGGTCCCTGCTGCGCCAGGGCCGCGGAGAGCAGGTCGTGGTTGATCGGGGTGCGCCGCGCCGTATACCAGATGAAATCGTACCAGTCGCGGCCTTTCAGGTAATTGCGGCAAAGCAGCGCATGTAGTTTGCCGGCAAAGAGACTGGGTAGATCGAAGATGCGCACGGCGGATGGGAAGGGGTAATCCAGTACCGGCATCTGATACGAGGCGCCGGCGGGTGGGTGGGTGTCGACTTCCAGTTTGACGCGCAGCTTGCGCAGGGGGCCTGAGCGTGGACGATACTTCAGGTGCAGCAGTGTGCCCAGCGAATCATCTTTCAGGAAGGCTTTCTTGACGGCCTGGTCTGCGCTGGAACGGTCGTCAATTTCCAGCTTGTAGCCGTAGGCGGTCAGTTCCTGGCACACTTCCGCCAGGTACGGGACCAGTTTGAAGGCCGCATGGGGTTGCCGCAGCGCGAAGTCCAGATCTTCGGAGAACCGGTTCAGACTGTGAAAGATGCGAAGGCATGTGCCACCCTGGAAGCCGGCCCGGTTAAAGAAATCGGTCCGGCCCAGTCCGGCCAGGATGATTTCCTGCGAAATCTCGCGCAGAGCCTGGTCCTCTTCCAGCGCCGATTCGCAACTATACGAGGCGAGTCGCTCCTGGATCATTTCGACGCTCATGGTTTCAATTCCTTTCGCAGCGCCTCGAGAAAGCGGCACACACGGGCGGAACGGTAAACCCCTTCCAGACGTGCGAACGACTCGGCCGTTAGTGTGGCCAGTTCGGCCTCATCCACGCGTAGGCTCTCCAGGACTGGGGCGGCGCTGTGCCAGTCGCAGGCATGTGCGTAGACGTAATCGGCCAACGCCTTTAGCGGTTCGGCCACAAAGTAGCTGCCGCCATCGCGTTCTTCCCGGTGCACACCGGCAAATAGAATCTCCTGCGGGATGCGCGTATAGCTGAAAAGTCCCAGCGGAGTCTGGAAGGTGCGCGAGCGTAACAACGATACGCTGGTGACCGTGTATACCGCTTCCGGGATCCAACCATGATGCGCGAGAGCGGATTCAAGACTGATGTAGCTGGGGCCTGAAATTCTTTGCGCCAACTCGAAGGCGTGGATCGGCGGCTTTACATACTTGGCCACGAGGCAAAACAGACCGCGCCGGATGTGCAGGACTTCACCTGCTGCGACACTACGCTTCAGCAAGGCTTCCAGTCGCGCGCCTTCATTGTTCACCCAGCAGGCAGCCTCCCGCCGGGTGAAAATGCCGCTACCGGCCTTCTCCAAGGCAATCTCGGTGATGGTCTGCATGTGCTACATACTGTCATAATATGACAGTTAGCAGCAACAATAATGCGCGCCTCATTTCCGGTCTGGCGGTGTCATGTGCGTGTCCTGACGGCGGCGTCGCGGGTGGCGTGAACACGTGGTGCCGCGCCGCCCCCGGCGGCCTTGCGCCGCCGGAGCGTACGAGGGTCCGCCAGCCAGACGTAGGGTATGAAATATAGCTCACAACAGAAGAGCGCGAGGAATCACCGGCACGAACGCACCTCGCGCGTGTGACTCTCTTTGCGGTTCGCCCGGTAGCGCGGGCTCGCCCCGAGCCCAGCGCACACAAAGCTCATGCCAACCGCATACAGCAATCAGCCCTCGGCCCGGGGGCGGGCCGGGGCTACTGGCTGGCGCCACGTAACGGCGGGTCCGGCGGCCCCGCCCTACCGGAACGACCGTTCCGTTCTTCGGTGGCGGCCGGTTCCGGCTGGCACGTCTCCCGCCGCCCCGTCCGCTCACTTGTGTTACTCTTTGCCCGCCGCGTTTGTCACCGGCGGATCGTCAACCTGGGGCGTCATTCGCGCGCGAAAAGCGGGTTCCAATCCGGCTTCGACCTCGACGCCGCCGCCGGTCCCTTGCGGCTTCCCGCCGCCAAGCCACGTTCCCACGCATCCCGCCGGGGCATCGCCGCCGCGGATGCGGGCGGCTATTTCTTCGGGCGAAAGCGCCCGATTATAAAGACGGACATCCCCAATCGTAGCGCCTTCGATCGGCAGGAAACCATCCGGACGCCGCCCGACGGCAAATGGGCCATTGCCCGGCACGCGTTTCCGGTTCACGGCCAGCGAAGCCGCCAGCACGCCGTCGCAGTATGCCTTGAGCACGGCTCCGTCGAACGTCATCGCCAGATGCTGCCTCCGGCCGGCCTTGAGCACCTCCTTGTCGCCTAACGCGGCGAACGCATTGGCCTGCCCGCCGCCAATGTTGAGGTAGGCTCCGACCCGTTTTCCATCGATGATGAGCGCGTAGTGTCCTTCGATCCACTCGTTACCGTTCTTGCCCGCGATCCAGCGGCGCGTATCCTTGCCGCCGGGAAACTCGCTGAGCTGAACCCATGCCTCGATCGTCAACTGCTCGGGTTCCAGGGACGCGGCATGCGCAACCTCCAACATCGCCGGCTGCCCGTCCTGGAAGACGTTGTCCGTCCACGTATGCCACTCGCGATTGCACTGGTTGAACCGCACGGCGCCTCCCGACGTCCTGTACACGAGGTTCGATACGAACAGGAAGCCCTTGCTGCCTTCGTCAACAAAGAATCCGTTGTTCGCGGCGCCGCCGTGGGCGTATTCGCTGCGAAGCACGTCGTGGATACGGTTGCCGCGAAGTGTCGTGCCGGGCTGAAACCCGAGCGTGTAGATGCCGCCGCCGTCGGCGAGTTGCTTCATTACGTCGTAGATGTGGTTGTATTCCACAACGCATCGCGCCTGGGTCGTCGGATTCGAATTCCACTTGAAACCGACCGAGATCCCCGTGTACGGCAGATCGTGAACCAGGTTGTGGGCGATGCGCGTATCCGTCGAGAAGGCGGTCCAAATGCCGACGCCGCCGCGACTGTCGGCAGCGCAACGCCGGATATGGCAGTTGGCCACCTCATTGGAGGCGGGCGCATCCGCCGGATCGGCCCAGTCGGCATCCAAACCTCCCGACGCGGATAACTTGCCGGTCCCCCGCCAGCCAATCATCACGCCGTTGCCTCCAATATCCTCGATCGTGCACCCCTCGATGGCGTTCTTCCGGCAACCGGGGCCCAATCCAATTCCGGAGCCATTCAGGTGCGCGAAGCGACATCCCTCAAACCGGCAGCCTTCGGCCCAGTCGCATGCGACGGCCACGGATTGGACGTGCGCGGGCGCGGTCACGGCCGGCTGATAGTGTGCCGCCTGGATCTCGCTGTAGCCAAAAGCGGGGAGCGGAAAGTCGGCATGCTCGAAGCGGATGCCCATGAAGCGCAAGTTGCGTACAGGATGCCCCTTCTCGCCGACAATGGCCACCAGGCGCGTCAGCAGCGGCGCCACAACCACAGCGGTCGACGGATCCTCGCTGGCGAGCGGGATGTAATGCAGCACGCCCGCGGCGCGATCGAGAAACCACTCGCCGGGCTTGTCGAGAAATGCGCGCCCGCCTTCGATGAAGGCCGCCCTTCCGGAACTGGCCGTTGTCCATTCGTGGCCGATCACGCCCATCGGGGTGACGGTCGCCAGACGGGTGACATTGTTTGACGCCACCAGCCCACGAGTAACAGACCAGTTCTCCAAAACAACCAACTCCGCGCCTTGTCCGGCAAGGTTGCCGCCCGGGATGTTCTGATTGAAGGTAAATTGCGTGACGCCATCGGACACACCGGCGATGCGCAGGACGCCTTCCGCATCGGGCCACCGGGCACGGGTCGCGCGCCGGTCGTTGACAGTCAACTGGCGGAAGAACCATCTACCTTCTTTTGCCTCTGGAATCTCGGCGGTCCAGATCTCGTTCGTGCCTTTCTTCCACCCCGTGATCGTCCGCCCGCCGCTGAGCACCACCTTCTCGCCCGGCGCGGCGGCGTAGGTGATCGAGAACT
>JBAXVM010000131.1:0-7941 GCA_037129105.1 bacterium | reverse complement strand
CTAGCGCCAAGACAAATCTCTGTGTTTAGGTCGGCGTTGACGCCGTCCACTGCCTGTCCATTTGCAGGCAGACGGCATAAAGCCGTCTCTACCCAAGGCGATTCCGTGAAAACGAGAATACGCCCCGTCGGGGCACTTGGCATCCAGCCGCAGCAGTTCTCATTATGGCGCAAAAAACGCCTTACGGCGTCACTACAAACGGCCTGGAAATGGAAAAAAGCCGTTCGTAGTGTGCCCGTAAGGGCATTCGTGTCGCCATAATGAGAACTGCTGACCCGGCCGGATGTGCAGTTGACGACGCATGCGGCGTGTTGCTACCGTGCGGGCATGCAGCGGTCAATCCTCCTCACGGTATGGCTCGGGCTTCTGGCAGCGCCGCTCGCCGGATGCGCGGACGAAGCCTTTTGTTTTGTTCAGATCACCGATCTGCACGTGGGGGGCGGCACGGACCACGTGCAGCGAGTCGCGGCGGCGATCGAGGCCATCAACGCGCTGCCTGATCCCGCGGCGTTTGTCCTCGTCACCGGCGACCTCGTGCGCGATAACCTCTGGGACACGAATGCCGTGGCGCGCGCGACCCGCCTGCTGGACCGGATTCATGCGCCGGTGCACGTGGTGCCCGGCAACCACGATATTCTGGCCGCCCGCTGGACCGAGACCACCAACGCCTACATCCGGGCCTTTGGCCCGCTGCAAACCAACTTCACCTGCCACGGCGTCGTGTTCCTCACGCTGTGCGACGAAACCCTGCGGGATGAACATCTGGCAGCCGCACATCCGGACTGCGATCCACTCGGATGGCTGGAGCGGCAGCTGCAGGTCGCCAGCAACCAGCCGGTGATTGTCGTGAACCACCGTCCATGCGTGGAGGATTTTCACAACAACGCGTACTACCCGGGGTGGCCGCAACCCATGCGCCAGCGCTGGATCGAGCTGCTCAATCGCCACCACGTGCGCGCGGAAATTACCGGCCATCTCCACCGCGACGAACTGCACTGGCTGGGCAGTGTGCCGCTCTACGTGGCCGCGCCACTCGCCGGCTATTATGGCCGGCAGGCCAGCTTCCGCGTCTACACCTGGAAGGACAGCCACCTCTCCTACCGGACCGTGTACCTGGACTAGCAGCCTGGCCGGACTTAGCTCCCTGGAGTCACAAACCGTCTGCCGGCCAGGCTGCTAGTTGGCAACCCGCGGATAGCGGGTTGCGATACCTCGGAAAACGAACAGAATGCCATTCTGTTTGTCAATTGTTTGCGTCTGACACTGGAATCCGATGCTTGGCGTACGCTTGCCCCATGACTAGCAGGCTGTCGGACTTCCGGGAGAAATATCGAATATCAAATAAGGAATCATAGATCATGAAGGTAAGAGGCCGGCAAAAGATCTTCACTTCATGATTTATGATTCCTTGTTCGATATTCTGCGGTTCAGCAGCCTGGTCGGCACAAAATCCGTGCTGTTCAAGAGCTAAGTCCGACAGGCTACCAGCGGAAGTGCCGTGATCACGCGGTGTAGATCATCTTGCGTGTCATGCCGCCGTCCACTGGGAGGCAGTGTCCGGTGATGAAACCTGCCTCGTCTGAGAGCAGGAAGGCGACCAGGGCCGCAATATCGTCCGGCGTGCCCACGCGCCCTGCCGGGTGTTGCATCCGGTCCGCTTCGCTGTGCTGCGGCGGCTGCCGGCGCGACAGCTTCTGCCAGTCGCACACCTCGATCCAGCCGGGGCAGATGCCGTTGACGCGGATGTCGGGCCCGAGACTCACGGCCAGTGCGTGCGTGAGCGCCACCACACCGCCCTTGGAAGCACTGTAGGCTTCGGTGTTCTTCTCTGACTGCCACGCGCGCGTAGAGGAGATATTCACGATCCCTCCGTGCGCCCGGCGCAAGTGCGGCGCCGCGTACTTGACCGTCAGGAACATGGCCGTCAGGTTCACCGCCAGGACCCGGTTCCATTCCGCCAGCTCCAGCTCCTCCACCGGCTTGTTGATCCCGATGCCCGCATTATTGATCAATGCATCAATGCGCCCGAAACGCTGGGCCGTCTGCTCGACCAGACGCCGGACATCCTCCTCACACGACACATCCGCCGTCAGAGCCAACAGCCGTGCGGGCTGCCCCATCTCCGCTGCCCACTCGGCGGCGGCCCCGGCGTCCGGGTCGGCAATCACCACGGCCATGCCGTCCGCCAGCAACCGCCGCGCAATCCCGCGCCCGATCCCCTGTGCGCCACCCGTGACAATCCCGACTTTACCGGCAAACTGCGTCATGCATTTTCTCCCTGTATACGCCGTCAAAGATCGACCCCTCAACTCCGGACAACAAACTCGGGTTTGCTGCTTCGCTGTATTGCGGCACTACTTGCGCTCCGAAATGCCTGCCAGCAGCCCGGCGATCAAAAACGAAGTCACCAGACTGCTGCCGCCGTGGCTGATGAACGGCAGCGTGATGCCGGTCAGCGGCAGTGCCTTGACCACACCCGCCACATTCAGCAGCGCCTGCGTCGCCAGGCAGGCCGTCAGGCCGGCCCCGAAAATCACGACAAACGGCGTTGCCGCACTGGCAGCCGCACGCCAGCTGCGGCTGCAAAGTGCGCCGAACGCCGCAAGTACCAGCGCGCAACCTGCCCAGCCGATCTCCTCGCCCAGCGCCGCGTAGATGAAGTCCGACGACACAATCGGAACCGTGCCGGGCGCACCGGAACCAAAGCCGCACCCCCACATGCCGCCAGCATACAGCGCCGAGAGCCCCTGCAGCACCTGCCACCCCCGACCCGTCGGATCAACAAACGGATCACGCCAGATGGCGATACGCACTTGCGCATGCGCCGACAAATAGCCGCCCAGCAGGCCCAGACCCACCAGCGCCACGACACCTGCCACCAACCACCCCAGCTTGCGCGTGGCCGCGTACAGCATGAACACCAGCACGCCACCCATCAGCATGGCCTGCCCCAGATCGCCCATGACCACAAACAGCGCCAGCGGCACGCCCCACAGCAGGCCCAGCACCAGCAGCGACGCCCCGGGCGGCGTGGGAATGCCAGCCTGTGTGGCCGAAAACTCCGCCTTGCGTCCACCGAGAAACGCGGCCAGAAACAATACCAGCAGAGGCTTGGCGATTTCCGTCGGGTTATAATTTCCCGGCAGGAACAGACCGCCGCGAAACCGCTGCCCGAAGGCGATCACAAAAGCCAGCAGCCCCAGCGCCAGCAGATAGGCCGGCCACTTCAGCATCTCCCACAACCCGGCGCGCCCCTTGCCGGCCAGCATCAGCGCCAGCAGGAAAGACCCCATGCCCACCGCAAACGGCACCAGATCCGGAATGCCGTCGACGTAGGCGCCCATGCGCAACTGCGCCACCATGCCGATACCGGCCAGCAGCATGACTCCGGCCACAATGCCCGCGTCGCCGCGATAGTGCGTAACCCCAAGCACCAGGCGTACCATCAGCAGCGACAGCGCAAACAGACCAAGCGGCGCCACATGCACCCACGGCAGGTCCGGCACATTGCAAACCTTCACGGCCAGCACGGAGCCATAGGCCGCCAGCACCGTCAGAAAGACCAGCGCCAACAGCAGGTCCAGTCCGGCCGACGAAGACGTGCGCGGCGCGGAGGTCTTCGGCGGCTTGGTAACCTGCGGTCGGTCCGCCGGCTTCGGTTTATTTTCGGTTTTTCCGCTCATGCCTCAACACCTGTGACGAACACCCACCGCAAAAAGCCTGTCCTGCTGCTTTCCATGCCCCGTGTCCTGCCAGCTACTCCGCCGGTTCCTGTTCGCCGGGATGCTCGCCCAGCAGCCCGAGTTGGACCGCCTCCTCCAGCAAGGCGCGCGCCACCGGCGCAGCCGCCTGCGAGCCATAGCCGCCATTCTCTACCAGCACGGTCACCACAATTTCCGGGCGACTGCGTGGCGCCAGGCAAGTAAACCAGGCATGGTCATTCCCGCCAGGCGCCTCCGCCGTACCGGTCTTGCCGCAGACCTGCAACCGGGGAACATTCGCCGTGCGCCCGGTGCCCCGCATCACCGCCTCCCGCATCAGCGCCTTGACTTCCGCAGCCGCCTCCGGGGTCAGCACACGCCCCAGCCGTTCCGGCCTGGCATCCGCCCGCAGGCGCGGCCGCCACAGCTCGCCCTCCGCAGCCACGGCCGCCGTCCACATGGCCACGTGCAGCGGCGTGACCAGCATCTTCCCCTGCCCAATCGCAAGCTGGGCCAGTGTTTGCCGGTCCGAAGAGGTGACACGGGGAACGCGACCGGCTTCGCTGGACAAGGCGCCCACCGGACCATCATAGTATACTACGCGATCGCCCGTGTGACTGGCCGCCATGAGCGCGTTGAACGGTTCCGCGCCGATTGCCAGGCCCAATTGTGCAAAATACACGTTGGAAGAATGGATGAAGCCATACTGCAGCCCAATCTTCCCGTGCCCGGCCCATTCGCGTCCTTCACGCAGGCAGATATAGTACTCGCTGTCGCGGATGGCACGGCCGCCTTTCTCAGCCACAAACCCCTCGCCGGGACAGCGGAGCAGCGGCGCGAAGCGCCGTTCCAGGGCCAACCCGGCCAGCAGAACCTTGATCGTGGAGCCGGGAGGATACAGCCCCTGCACGGCGCGGTTCAGCAGCGGCGCATTCTCCGTGTCCTGCAACACCCGGGACAGGTCACGCAGGTCATACCCGGGCGTGCTCACCAGACAGAGGATCGCACCGTCCTGCGGCCGCAACGCCACCACCGCACCCTTGCGGTTCGCCAGCAGCGCATACGCCTTGCGCTGCAATTCCGCATCCAGGGTGAGATGGATATCAACCCCGGCGGCCGCACGATGGTCAAACAGATTGCGTCCGAACCGGTCCAGATCATTCAGGCTCTGGAAGCTGTATCCTGCCAGCGTGGCATCCGCGGCACGCTCGATGCCGGCGGCACCGTAACGCGGATGCACGTAGCCGACCACATGACAGGCCGCCGGCCCGAGCGGATAGCTGCGCCGCGTCAGGTCGGCCGGGTCCGTCTCGGCCAGCACCGTGCCGCGCCAGTCGTAGATCGTGCCGCGCCGCACCTGCTTGAAAGGCGTGTCCGGGCGCGGGTCGTGAAAGTGCATGAAGCGCACAAACTCCGGGCGGCGAAAGCCGGCCAGCTGCCAGACGCCCTGGTACGCCAGCACACCCAGCAGCGCCAGCCACAATCCGGCGGCCAGCATCCAGAACTGCCTCCGCCCGGAATGCGGCGCCAGCAGCAAGCCGAGCACCACCAGCGCCAGGCAGAAAAGAAACGCCTGACGCAACCCCGCAAGAATGGCAGCCCCATGGGTGCCATTCAAGAGGTTCATGATGGATTCGAGCGAAGGCATGACAACGTCCGACCAGCGCCAAAGGATTGGCACACGCTACCAGCCGCGCATCTTCTCAACGTAGTCAACCTCCAGGGCCTTGACCCAGACAAAGAAGGCCACGCGGTAGTCGGCGGCACGTTGCGTGCCGTCTTCGCGGGTGATGGACGGAAGATAGCCGGACGACATGCGGAAGGCGAGACAGTCCAGGTCGTACTGGACATAGCCGCCGACCTCATCCAGCCCCGAATCCTGCATGTTGTAGCGCATAAACATGTTGGCGGACCAGTAAGAATTGAAGCGGTGCGTGACAGAGGCGCGCGCCAGTTTTGCATAGGAGAGATGGTTATAGCCGATGAGCAAGGGGTCGGCCGGCCAGTTGAGCGTGTCCGGATCGGACGGGTCGCTCGTAAAGAAACCGAGTTCGTAGGTCCAGTCGCGTCCTTCCCCCACCACGATACTGGTGTCGGACATGTCCAGCCGACCGCCATCCTTGGGATCGTAGAGCCCCTCGGTATGAAACTTGACGTCCTGAGTGGGACGGTAGGTCATGTCCCAGCCGGCCAGACGCATGCCGCGGTTGGTTTGATCCTGACCGCCAAACCGGTAGGCTACAAACACGTCCCATTCAAAGACCGTGCGGCTGGTGCCGTCAGCTTCCTTTTCTTGAACGGTGTTGCGCACACCCGGACGGATGCCGCGCCACTGGCGCGGCGCATAGTTGCCATCCAGGCCAAACTGGTCACTCCATTCGCGCGGCCCGTCCACGCGATCAAAAAAGTAGTTCGATCGCACATTGTTGGGCGCTGTGATGACGGCGAGGTCCAGGTAGGGCTCCACGATGTGCCGATAGCTGCCGTAATTAGCGAACCACTTGCATGAGGCTTCCGTGCCCACCTCGAACCGGCTGCGGAGCTCGTTGGTCCGTCCATCGCCCGGCTGGGAGTAAAACGTGTAGTCGTAGGCGGCGCGCGGCACGATGCTGACAACATCAAACATATGAAAGGGATAGGTCAGCTTCTGCTTGCTGTGGATGCGCACCGTGTCGGGCTCAAAAGCGCCCGATAAAATGCCGGTGTTGGCCCACTGCTGCACCAGATACCCGGCGCTGGAATCGCTCTCGTAATAGAGCCCGGAATCCTCAAACAGCTCCTGCGGCATGCTCTGCAACCAGCCTTCCGGCGCGCGCCCCACGCCATTAAAGGAACCATTGAGCGGACCCGATGCGCCAGCTCCGGCCGCGTACGTAAGGCCGCGATGGGTATAGGAAACGAAGTTGTCGGGCTGATTCTGGCCGCGGTAGAGCTCCGGGAAGAAGTCTTCCATCACGCGCGGATCGCTGAGAATGTCGCCCTGCACGAGCACCTGGTCAACAGGCGTGGGATTGGCCTCGTGGCGCAGATAGACACGATAGCGACTGGGATCAACCGGCATGGCGGTAGGCGCATCCGGACTGTCCGGGCGCTGGTCGTCCGTCAGGTAAAACCCGAACCTTCCATTGCCGATTGCCTGACTGAACCAGTCGGCCTCATGGCCATAGGCCAGACCGCGCGTGCCGCGGTAGTCGAGCAGTGCGTTGCCGATCAGTGCGTCTTTGCCGGGCGGCGCATAAAGCGGGTACGTATAGGTTGAAAGCAGGAACGGACCCCAGTCGGAGCGATAGCCGGGAATCAGACGCGGCCCCAGGGGGTGATTCAAATCGCGCGTGGCGTACGGCACATAAAAGAACGGCACGCCCATGAAATACGGCACCGCATTGTACAGCGTGATGCGATCGTGCTCCCGAAACTCGATTTCGCTGGCCGCAAGCCAGTAGTGCCAGTCGGGGGCATTGGTGATGGCGCAGGTGGTCAGGCGGCCATGCACGAGGCGCTTCATGCCGTTCGACGCCATGGATGTTTCGTCACCCAGCACAGTGAAGGTTCCGGCCTTGGTCTCACTCGCACCGGTAAGTCCCTCCCGTGTGATGTAGTTGTAGTCCAGCGAATCTCCAGACCAGCGCCCCTGCGCCTGGCGGAACAAATCGATGTGCCCGCGGGCATGAACCATGCCCGTCTCCTTGTTAAGATCCACCATGTCGGCGCGCAAATCGTGATCGGCATAGCGGATAAAGACGTTTCCGATCGCGCGCAGCCAGCCGTTGGACGACACCTCCATGCGATCTGCGGCAATGTCAGGACCAGCCACCGCCGCGACCGGGTTGCTCTGAGCAAACGTCAGGCCGCATGCCAGGATCCACGCGAAGATAGCAACCGTAAGCCGGGGCATGCAATTGTTCATGCGGACAGTCCCTTTTCGTTCCCGAACCACACCACCTTACAAACGACAAATGCCAAAGGTTGTAGCAGAATCGCCGGAAAAAAGAAACCAATTCCGCAAACTCCATGGTCTTTTCCTGAAGCTGTCTGGAATTCTCACCACGAAGGACACGAAGCGCACGAAGGTCAACAAATCCGACAGTTTCTGCTATTTCCAGCGTCCGATTACGTGAATCTTCGTGTTCTTCGAATCTTCGTGGTGAAAAATGGCCAAAGTGGTGCTTCAGGAAAAGACCATGGCAAATTCGGCCATTCTGCAAATCGCGCTTGCGATTCCGCCCGGGTGTTGCTAGCA
>JBAXVM010000130.1:0-7980 GCA_037129105.1 bacterium | reverse complement strand
CCGCGGATAGCGGGTTGCGATACCTCATAAAACAGGCAAAATGACTGCGCTTTTCCTGCCTGTTGGTTGTATATTTGCTGATGTCCAGTGCTTGAAGGGCAGCAGTTCTCATTATGGCGACACGAATGCCCTTACGGGCACACTACGAACGGCTTTTTGCCGTTTCTGGGCCGTTTGTAGTGACGCCGTAAGGCGTTTTGGAGCCATAATGAGAACTGCTGCTTGGAGGGGGACGCCCCTTGACTAGGCTCACGAGACGCCGGCCCCGCCCTACCACTGCAATTGCTGCAGAATCGGTAGGGACGCACCTCCGGGGCGTCCGTAAGAAAATGCGCGAGGTAGGGTTTTCGGAAAGGCTCTAAGTCCGACAGGCTGAGCGGCTCGCGAGGACGCTCGCCCTCCCTTGGGCATGCACGCCATCCGAAAAAGTACGGGAGGGCGAGCGTCCTCGCGAGCCGGTTTTCGGAAAAGCGCTAAGCCCGACAGACCGCCATTCTCAGCGGGTGCGCAGCCCCCGCTGTACTACGCCGTGTAGAATTTCGCCAGAAAGGCCGGGTTGGACTCTGCATACAGCGTGGCGCCGACCCGGTCGGCCAGAGCGATCACCATCTTCTCGTGATGGCAGACAATGCCGGCCACCTGGTTGATGGCGCCCGTGGTGGCATAGTTGATGCACGAGCACCAGTTCATGCAGCGCGACCGCAGATCACAGGCATCGCATTCGCTCACCGAGTTGCCGCGCGCGGCCAGCACCTGCGTGCGCCGCGCCGCATCAAAACCCGTAAAGACGTTGCCCAGGCAGAGCGCCTGGTTAACCTCATCATCGGCCACGATCCGCTCGCACGGGTAGATGTTGCCGCTGGCTGCGATAGCGATCTCGTGTTCGCCAAAGCCGCAGCGGTCGCAGGCGTGGTAGCCATCCTGAAGACGTGTGCGAATCTTGCCGTCAATCACATTGATGCGCACGGGCGTTCCGCGGCGGTAGCTCTCAATATACAGATCGCCGATCTGTCCGCAAGCCTGCTCCCAGATCGCCAGCGCCTCATCCGGCCAGTCACAATAGAAGTTTGGGTTCAGGGAAATGTGGTGTATCTCCTCGGACACCAGCCACGCCACAGATTCGGCCAAATGCACGACGTTGCGCGGGTCAACCACCACGATCACCTCGGCCGCGGCATCTGCGCCGCGGAAGAAACGCAGCGCCGGCGCACAAGCCGCATGCGAACCGCGCCCGTCCGGGAACCGGCGCAGCGTATCGTGCATGGCGGCATGGCCGTCCAGGGAGAGTCCGACATGGAACCCCTGCGCGCGCAACCAGATCGCGCGGGATTCATCCAGCAGCGACAGGTTTGTGGTGACCGTTCGCCGCAGTAGAACGCCCAGGCGCTCCGCCTCGGCCGTGGTATAGTCCGAGGCGCGCTGGAGCAGTTCCCACTCCAGCAGCGGTTCGCCGCCGAAGAACCCCAACTGCGCCATTGCCGGCTGATTCAGCAGTCGCGACCGGCTGACGGCGCGATCCAGGCAGAAATCCACAGCCCGCTGCGCCACCTGCCACGACATGCGCCGGTTGCTCTTGTCCCCGGCGTAGCAATAGGCGCAGCGCAGGTTGCAGGCATGTGTCAGGCAGAGGGTGAAGTCCATGGGGGTTCGGTTTTCTTATTTTGAACTCAGGAAATCAGGAAGAGGCGGGCCTTTTCGGATTCCGAATTCCTTGCCTCGCGTATCAACGGTCCCTCACAGTACAGCGGGACCTGCGGGACCGCTGCCGTCTGCAGCCCGTACCTCAACGCGGCTCAGCCGGCATCCTGCCCTTTATCTGCACCGGCGCCTGCGGCGACGCCATAGGCTTATTCGTGCTGGCTGCTGTGACCGGTGGCAGGTTGGTCGCAGCCACCGGTAGGTTCGTGCTGGTGCCGGAAGGGAGCGGACCAGAACGAATTAAGCCCGGCGGCGGCACCGGCATCGAAGAAGCCGCAGGTGCGCGCGGCTCTACTGCAATCTCGCCCCTCAGCTTCCCCTCATCCCCGCCCCGGCCAACTGCCGCGCCCAGGCCAATGGCTGCCACGCCCGCCAGGAGCCTGCCGTACTGGGAAAACTGCACCCGGCTGGGATACCCGGGATCAGACACGTCAATACGCTTTTGCACCTTCATTTACTTTCCTCCTGCTATACCGCCTATCAGCGGTCCCGCAGGTCCCGCTGTACTACTGACGACCCGCACAGTACAGCGGGACCTGCGGGACCGCTGCCGTCTGCAGCCCATACCTCAACGCGGCTCAGCCGGCATATTGCCCTTTTTCTGCACCGGCGCCTGCGGCGACGCCATAGGCTTATTCGTGCTGGCTGCTGTGACCGGTGGATGGTTGGTCGCTGCCACCGGCAGGTTCGTGCTGGTGCCGGAAGGGCAAGATTCGATGCGCGGTATACCCAGGGGCTGCGCCGGCTTGACCGGTGCGCGCGGTTCCACGGCGATATCCCCACGCAGACGCATATCCTCCCCACTCCGACCGACGGCCGCACCCAGTCCAATGGTTGCCACGCCTGCCAGGTGACGACCGTACTGCGACCATTGCCGCCGACTGGGATACCCCGGTTCGGTCACGGCTCGCTGCTTTTGCACCTTCATGGCATAACTCCTTATTCACTTCTGCTGGTATAGACAACTGTCAGGAGTAAAAGGTTCCCGTATTTTGCCAAGAAAAGGAAGTCTTAAAAGTCCAAATGAGAATTGTTGCTTCTCCATCGTTCCCGTTTGCCACGTGACCGATGATTTGGTATTTTATTGGTTTACCCATTTACCAGCCACGGAGAACAGCCGCATGTCCCTCATACTCGGTCTCCCCAAAGGAAGCCTGCAGGACGCCACCTTCAACATGATGAAGAAGGCCGGCTTTACGCTGCAAGTCGGCTCCCGCTCCTATATCCCGAGCGTGGATGACCCGGAACTGCAGTGCCGCCTGATCCGTGCGCAGGAAATCAGCCGCTATGTGGAGCTCGGCGTGCTGGACGCGGGGATCACCGGCTACGACTGGATCTACGAAAACAACTCGGACGTGATCGAAGTGGCGGAGCTGCTTTATGCCAAGGTCGGTCTGCGGCCGGTGCGCTGGGTGGTGGCGGTGCCGAACGACTCCCCGATCAAGACCGTGCAAGACCTGAACGGCAAGCGCATTGCCACCGAAGCCGTCGGCCTGACCAAGCGCTATCTGGCGCAACACAACATCACAGCCGAGGTCGAGTTTTCCTGGGGCGCCACCGAGGTGAAGGCACCGGAGCTGGTGGATGCCATCGTGGAGTTGACTGAGAGCGGCTCTTCCCTGCGCGCCAACAACCTGCGCATCCTGGACGTGGTGCTGCAGTCCACCACCCGCCTGATCATCAACAAGAAAGCCTGGCAGGATCCGGCCAAGCGCGCCAAGGTGGAACAGCTCGCCCTACTGCTGGCTGGAGCGCTGGCGGCTGAGACACGCGTGCTGCTGAAGATGAATGTGTCGTCCGCCAATCTCAAGGCAGTCGTGGCCAATCTGCCGGCTCTGCACACCCCGACGGTCAACCCGCTTAATGACGCCGGCTGGCATGCCGTCGAATCCGTGGTTGAGGAGCGCGTGGTACGCGAAATCGTCCCGCAGTTGCGCAAAGCAGGTGCAGAAGGTATTATCGAATTGCCGTTGAACAAAGTGGTGCTGTAGGTCCGCAACGGACGCAACACACCCAGACGAGGAGAAGAACCGTGGGATCCATCAAAAAGAAGCGCCGCCAGAAGATGTCCAAGCACAAGTATAAGAAACGCCTGAAGGCCAATCGCCACAAGAACAAGTAGCCTTCCTCCGGCAAACAGGCGCGGCTGCCTCCGCAGCCGCCGTTTTGAACGCAGCATCCGCCATGCTGACAGATCTCCATTTGGCAGGCAGGGGACTGTGTGGCGTTCTGCGCTGCATGGTTACGTTGTTGCTTTGTGTGATGTCGTTCGCCGGAGCGGGCTGCCGCACCAGCACCGGCGCTGCGTCTTCCCGGACACCCGGGGCGCAGCCTGCGCTGGATGATGCCAGCCAGGCCAAGGCCTTTGCTCACTATGCCGTGGGCATGCTGCTGGATGCGGAACGCGGTCGGACCACCGACGTGCAGCAAGCCTTCTCGGCCGCACACCGGTTCGACCCCAACAGTCGCCGCCCTGTAGAAGCGCTGGTGATGCGCCTGCTTCAAGACGGACGCGTCCGCGAAGCCATGGACCAGCTGGAGTCGTACAGCCGCGCGCATCCCAACGATGTGGTCGTGCGCAATGACCTGGCAAGAATTGCAGAGCTGAACGACGACTTCGTGCGTGCCGCACGCTACTATGACGAAGCGTATCACCTGCAGCCCGCCGATCTGACCCTGGCCTTCGCCCATATCCGCTCGCTGTTTTCAAGCCTGCGCGACGCCGAAGCCGTAGCGGCAATGCGCAAGCTGATCCGCGAACAACCCTGTACGGACACGCGCAACCTGCCGGTCTTTTGGGCTGTCCAATTTGCCCGCCGCCAGCACGCTGCCGCACGTGCACTTCCCTGCCTCGATCTGGCTGTCGACGTAACCACCGGCGCCACCCAGCGCGTCGAACTGCGATTCTTCTACGGCGAAGCCGCACTGGCCGCCGGCCACACCAACGAGGCCATCGCTGCCTTTCAGCAGACGCTCACGCAGAGTCCCATGCACCTGCGCGCTGCCATGACCCTGGCCCGGACGCTCGTCCAGCGCGACGGCCCGGCCGCCATCGCAGCGCAAACGCAGCTCACCCGCGACACCCCGACCCACGTGCCGGCGCTCCTGACCCTGGCCGCACTCCACCTGACCGCCAAAGATCGCACACGGGCCGTAACGGTCCTGGACCGCGTGCACGATGCCCTGCAGGCGCAGGGGCTGACACCCTCCGTCGACATCTATCTCCAGCACGGCGCCACGCTCGACGAACTGGGACGCACGAACGATGCGGCTGCCGTTTTTCAGGAAGCCCTGCAGCACCATCCGCGTGCGGACATGATCATGAACTACCTGGCCTACATGCTGGCCGTGGCGAACGTGCAGCTGGACGAGGCCTCCACATGGGCGCAGCAGGCCGTGAAGCAGCGCCCCCGCAGCGGCGCCTACCTCGACACACTCGGCTGGGTCCGCTATCGCCAGCAGCGGCTGGAAGAAGCGCTCGACCTGCTGCTGCGCGCGCGGGAACGCCTGCCGGACGACCCGACCATCCTCGACCATGTCGGCGATGCGCTGGCCCGTTTGCAGCGCACGCCCGAGGCGGCCGCCTACTGGAGCCGCAGCTACGCCCTGGATCCCGCACAAACAGCGGTCGCAGAGAAGCTGCGCAGCGCCGGCATCGACCCCTCCACCATCCCGCGCATCGAACCGCCGATAGAAACGCCGGAGTTCGACGAGGCGGATCCGGAGTAACGCTCCGGTCATGATTTTGATCGCCGCCGTCTGTGACAATCCGCCAATCTGTGTTATTGTAATGCACATCCATGCAGACGGTCGAAGTCAAGAAGCGCAATTCCTTCCGGCGGCTCCTGGCATTCATGGGACCGGCCTACCTGATCAGCATTGGCTACATGGACCCCGGGAACTGGGCCACGGACATTGCGGGCGGCGCGCAGTTTGGTTACGCCCTGCTCTGGGTCCTGCTGTTCTCGAGCCTCATGGCGGTGCTGCTGCAAACACTTGCGGCGCGGCTGGGGATCGTGACCGGATACGACCTGGCGCAGGGGTGCCGGCGTGAATACCCACGGCTGGTGTCGCTGGCGCTTTGGGGGCTGACCGAGATTGCGATTGCCGCCACGGACCTGGCCGAGATCATCGGCACGGTGATCGGGTTGAACCTGCTCTTCGGATTACCGCTGCTGTGGGGGTGCGCAGTCTGCGTGTTCGACACGTTCCTGCTGCTGGCGATCCAGCGGCTGGGTGTGCGGCGCATGGAGGCGTTTATTCTCATGCTGGTCGGCACCATTGCGGCTTGCTTTGTGATCGAGGTGTTTCTGGCCAGGCCGGACTGGGGCGCGGTGGCCGCCGGGCTGCGGCCGTCGCTGCCGCACGGGGCGCTGTATATTGCCATTGGCATCATTGGCGCCACGGTCATGCCGCACAATTTGTTTTTGCACTCCTCGCTGGTGCAGACCCGCGCGATCGACCGCACGTTCACGGGGCGCTCGGAAGCCTGCCGGTTTAACCTGATCGACTCGCTGGTGGCGCTGAATGGCGCCTTCCTGGTGAATGCGGCCATTCTAATCATGAGCGCCGCAAACTTTCACAGCCGGGGGATTGCAGTCACGGAGATCCAGCAGGCGCATGAGATGCTCGACCGGCTGCTGGGAGGCTCGGTGGCGCCGATGGTCTTCGGCATTGCGCTATTAGCTGCAGGGCAGAGCTCCACGCTCACGGGCACCATCTCTGGACAGGTGGTCATGGAGGGGTTCCTGAACATCCGGCTGCAGCCGTGGGTACGGCGGATGCTCACACGGTGTGTCGCGCTGGTGCCGGCGGTGGCGGTCATTGCCATATCCGGCAATGGGGGGATCTACCAGCTGTTAATTCTGTCACAGGTGATCCTGAGCCTGCAGCTGCCGTTTGCCGTGATTCCGCTGATTCATTTCACGTCGCAGCGCGAAAAAATGGGCGTCTTTGTTAGTCCGCGATGGCTGCAGTTGCTGGCTTGGTGCGTGGCCGGTGTGATTGTCTTCCTGAACGGCTGGCTGATCGTGCAGTCCCTTGGCGGCTCCCTGGCGACGCAGCCACCGGCCGTGCGCTACGCGGCCATGCTGGTGACAGGTGCCCTGGCGTCCCTGCTGGTCTATCTGTTCCTGTCGCCGTGGCGCAGCACGCGGCAGGTGTGGGAGAGCGGTGTGATCGCGAACGGCAATGCCGTGGTGGCGCGACTGCAGACACCGCCCTTGCGCCGGCTGGGCGTGGCGCTGGACCACGGCCCGGGCGACGCCGAGGCGCTCTCCATGGCCGTGATGCTGGCCAGGAAGCATGGCGCGCGGCTCGCGCTGATCCATGTGGTGGAGTCCCCGGGCGGCATGGTTTACGGTGCCACATCCGACAGTCTACATGGCCGGCAGGATCAGGTTTACGTCGAGGGGATCGCCCGGGAAATCGAAACGCCCAGCCTGCCGGTGGACGTGGTGGTGCGCAGCGGCGCAACAGTTGAAACCCTGGTAGCGCTGTCGCACGAACTGGGTCTGGATCTGCTCGTGATGGGTGCACACGGGCACACGGGGTGGCGGGACCTGGTGTTCGGCGAGACGGTGCATGGCGTGCGTCATGCGCTGACCATTCCGGTGGTCGTGGTCAAGCACAGGGGATGACGGGTAAGATCGGGTTTCGTATGCGGTTAAAACGTACGGCATAACATGGGGAAAGCGCATGAAAGACGGGGTCGTTGAATACGTAATTCTGGAAGGTACAGTCGGAGATGTGCAGAAGCGGGTTGGCATACGACTGGACGAGGGGTGGGTGCCGCTCGGCGGCGTATCTGTGGCCGTGAGCCGTTCGGTGCGCGGCGAACTGGAACACGTCGTGGCGCAGGCCATGATCCGGTCCCCGAACAACAGAAAAAATCTGGCCATGACGGTGCCCATGGTGGTGACCGGCGACAGCCCGTTATCCACAACCGTCAGCATTCCGGGGACCGCCGCATCCGACACGCAAGTGTCCTGCCCGCACTGCCAGATTGCCATTCGGATCCGGAACCTGAAGGATGGCACCAACCGCTGCGAAAAGTGCCTGCGCGACTTCGTGGTCGAATGGGGGGAGCCGTCCTAGCAGCCTGTCGGGCTTAGCCTTCTGGAAGTACAAACCTTCTGCCGACCAGGCTGCTAGTTGGCAACCCGCGGATAGCGGGTTGCGATACCTCTTGCGCGTATATCTGGCGTATGGCGGCGGGCTTCCGAGAACTAGCAGCCTGTCGGACTTAGCCTTCTGGGGGTACAAACCTTCTGCCGACAGGCT
>JBAXVM010000013.1:0-26493 GCA_037129105.1 bacterium | reverse complement strand
TCCGCGGGTTGCCAACTAGGAGACTGTCGGCAAGAGGCTTCAGAGCGATCCAAGGCCTAAGGCCGACAGTCTCCTAGGCTATGTTTGTGCGCCGGTGCGCCCTGGAAAGAAGTTAATCTTCACCCAGTTCCAGTTCAGCACCAGATGCAGCAGGGAACAGATGGCCACGCCAAACCCGCCTGTGGCATGCACCCACTCGAAGGTTTCCTTCGGTATATCTTCCTGAAAAATGCCGGTCGTGACCTGACTCACGACCAGCAGCGCCAGAATGGGATTCAGAACCTTGAGCATGGTGTTGCGTTTCATGACTTCTGCTCCACGTTCCGATGGTCTGCCGTTTGCCCCAGCACCCGTTTCCACACGCGCAGCAGTTCTGAGACGCCCCAGGCCTGGGCGCCACAGCCGCGCAGCAGATGGGGCGCGTCACCATCCAGAACCTCCGGCATCTGGCCGATACAGCCGGAATTAAGCGGGACCGTTGCGGAACCGAGCAGCGCCAGCGCAGCCGGCCGCGCCTCGTCGCCGTACAACCGCACCAGCGCTTCGGCATAAAGCGGAAACTGCCAGGTCCAGGCTGTCCCGTTATGGTAGGCCGGCTTGCGGCAGGTGTCCTCGTCGCCACTATACCTGCCGCAATACGGGTGATGCGGATCGTTGAGCAGTACCCCGTCGCGCCATACCGGCAGTGGATGACGCACCGGTCGATCTGCCAGGCTTCGAATGCCACCTGGAACCAGCAGCGTTTCACAGGCCTGTAACACGCGGGCGACGCGGGCCCGTTCACCGTCGTACGCGCCCAGCGTGATCGCGAGCAACTGATTCGGCCTCAGGGCGTCATCCGCCACGGCCTGCGCGGCTGGAACACCGGCTCTAGCACTCAGGTTGTCCGCCAGCCACCCCTCATCGCGCAACCAGAAAAGACCAGCCAGCGACTTTCGCGCCAGCACCGCCACCTCCCGCCAGGATGGGTCGACGTGTTGTCCCAGTAAATCGAGAAACGCGATCCAGAGCGCTTGGATTTCAACCGGGTATCCTTCGCGTGGCGTGGCAGCCGGGAAGTTTGTATCCATCCAGGTAAAGTGCGGCGGACTATAGATCAGCCCGCTCGCCCGGTCCATGCGAATGCCGTTGGGCGTGCCCTCGCGATAGTGCGTCGCAATAGAGACCAGCACGTCGCGCAAGGGCCGACGACCGCAGGGCGCATCGAGCACAATCTGCGGGCCAAGTATGGCCATCAGGTCGGCGGCAGCCACACCGAACCAGAGAGGTGCATCCGAGGTGTCACGGTTGGAGTCGTCATTGCCGCGAATCATGTTCGGCAACGTGCCGTTCTTTTCAAACCGGCCGAATTCGCGCAGAATCCGCAGCGATTCCGCCGTGCGGCCGTCGGCCACCAGGCCGCGCAACACAATCAGGGTGTCACGCCCCCAGTCCAGGAACCAGGGGTACCCGGCCAGAACAGTCAGCAGGTCATCGCGCTGAACCACATAGACGTCCATGGCCTGCCGGATGGCCTCCGGCAGCGGACAGAATCCGGCAGACGGCGGCAAAGCTGCCGCCAAAGATGCCTGCCGCTTCTCGGCTGAAACCGACCACGCATCCTCGCGCTCCGCAGTCAAAACAGCCTGTTCGCCGCCCAGCAGATCAAGGTTGAACCAGCCGGGGCTGAAGAGATCCGACGAGCCATCCAAACCCCGCTCCGCATCGTCCGGATGTCCGACCATGTAGGTCCACTGGTTTTCGGGATGAAACTGTCCAGGCCGGATGCGAATGGAACAGGTTTCGCCTGGCTCAGGGCAGAAAACAAAGCCATGCGCTTCGGCCTTGAGCGCTGCGGGCCAGTGGGCTTCAGGGCCGGCGTAAGCCTTGGTTTTCGCATGAAAGCTGCGCCATTCCACATCCGGACGCAGCACCACGGTTACGGCACTGTCATCGGCCAGGCCGTCAACGGCTTGCTGTCTGGAAATTTCCAAATGCACCCGGTTGCGCCCGCGCGTCATGACCAAGCGAAAAACTAGTACAACCCAGCACCCCAACCCGGTCGGAACCTTGAACTGCCAACTGGCAAAGCGCCCGCCCGGGTCGGCCTCAAAGCGATCGAGGCAGGTGGCGTCAATGGCGTGTGAGTAGCCGTTGTGCCGCAACCACGCGCGACACCGCGTAAAGAAGATGCGGCGGTCCACTGGCACGTGAGGATCGGGGTTGACGGCCAGCAGCGCATCGTACTGGCTGCGGATTTCACCCCACTGGGCCCGCACCTGCGCGGTGGCGCCGCGGCCGTTGCCGAGCACGGCGTAGCAGCCTGCGCCGGCGCGTATTTCCGTGCCGCTGAACCGTGTAACGGCCTGGGCAGCGGCACCCGGCACGAGCGCCAGCACGTCGGAAACAGTGGAGGCCACGCGGTCCCGCAGGAACACGCGCAGCGCCAGCGTCAGGCGCACATGCTCCTGCGCTGCGACCGGGACCGGGAGCATCGCGATGTGACGTTTGTCCGACAGCGCCAGACTCTCCTCGCCCGCCACCACGCGGCTGCCACTCCACAACCGCGCGCGAAAGGGTTGTGGCGCACGGATCAGCAGCAGAAAACCTGGCGGCACCAACACCTGCCGGCGCGCATCCTCCGGCCAGTCCCAGACTGTTACGCGCGGCATGGAACCCGCGCATACCGCCGCGCTATAGGCCAGCGGGTCATGCGCAAGCGCGGCGCCCAGCGTGTCGGCATCTTCGGCGCCAAGCGTATCCGCGCCAGTCAGCCAGTGGCGCACACGCAAGGCCAGCAGATTGCGCCGCCGCCGCTGTATGGCCTCTGGCTCACGAGCGGCGAGGTGTGACGCGCGGTCCAGCAGCAAAAGATCGTCTGCCTTGTCGGAAAGACAGAGCACCTGCCCCGGCTCAAGCTCAAGCCGATGCGCGACACCCGGATGAAACGCGGCGCCCGAAAGCAGGTCCCAGGCCTGCCACGCGCCAAAAGCCGATTCCGGCCACTGCACGGGTTGCCGCTGATGCACGTTGAGGTTGACGAGGACCAGCAGCGATGCCCGAGTGGCAGCGTCTTCCGGACGCGCAAATGTGCGCACGAGAGCCAGGACATTCCCCTGCCCTTCCTGCACGAGCCGCACGCCGGCACCGGCTGCAAACGCGGGATGCTGCGCCAGCAGCATGTTCAGGCGCGCCAGCTCGTGGAGCTGATGATGCGGCGCGCCCCAGTTGAGCGCCGAGGCGCCGTGTACGTCAATCTTCTCGGCGGCAAACCACTCGACACCGTTGGCAATGCCAAAGGCTCCCTGCTGCGAGACCATGGCCGCAAGCGCCGTACGCATCCGCGCGTACACCTCTCCCTGCTCGGCCAGCCGGTTGTTGTCATGCGTTTCAGCATAATGAATCAAAGGACCGGTACGCGCACTTAACGCCATCGCCCCGGGCAGGTACTGCTCAAAGGCGCCGCGGTCAGCCGTTTGAAACAGCTCCGAATAGGCCCAGTCAAGATTGGCATGCGAAAGCAGTTGCTCCGTCACTTCGAGCTTTCCGCCCAATCCCTCAAGCAGAAAGACCGTATCCGGAAATTCGGCACGCACCCGCGCCACAATATAGTTCCACGTCTCAACGGGTATCATGTAGCCGGCGTCGCAGCGGAATCCATCCACGCCCTGCCGCGCCCAGAAGAGAAACACGTCCGCCATGAAGGCCCGCAGTTCGGAAAATCGGTAGTCCAATTCGACGAGGTCGGCCCATGTGTTCCCCCACGCGCCCGGAGATATAAAGGCGCCGTCCGGCGCCCGGCGAAACCATTCCGGGTGGTGGTTCTGCAGGGTCGAGGCCCAGCCGGTGTGATTAGCGGGCATGTCGAGAAAAAGTCTGCCGCCGTGCGCATGCACGGCATCCACCAGTTCGTGAAACTGGTCCATGGGCGTAGCCTGCCGGTCGAACTCAGCCAGCGATGGATCGACAGCCAGGAAATCAAGACCGGCAAACGGGCACCCGTAGCGACCCATGCGCGCAAACGTGGTGGGCGCCGGGTGAATCGGCAGAAGCTGAAGAATGCGAAAGCGCATGACACCCAGAATCGTGTCCAAGCTCCGGATCAGGTCGCGAAACGTGCCGGAGGGGGGAATGACGGCATACCCGCGGGCATCAAGCTGCTGCTCCAGCTTTCGACAGGCAGCATCGCGCGGATCCTGCTTGCGCGAGGCACCAAACTGACGCACGAAAGCGGTATAGACCGTATTGGCACAGGCGGCATGGGCGGGCCCAACCTTGATGACCAGATTGTCGCCTTCCGGCCACTCCGGCACGTTGCTGCCGCGAGGCAGAAAACAGGCCTTGCCGGAGAACCAGCCAACATCCAACAGCGGAATGCGGGCGGAAAAAAAACCATGCCGCAGGGGCAGCAAGGGAATGTCATGCCAGTCCCTGGCCAGCGGCGGAATGTCGGACTCGGTGTGCGCCACAATTTCCTGGCGTCGCATGGCGGCCTGGCCGAGATTGGTGCGGAAAAGCGCCTCGCCGGGTCGATGCTCCCCGATGCGCAGCGTGATTTCCAGCATATCACCGGCACAAGCCAGCAGCTGCGACCCCGGTGCAGGGATCTGTTCCGGGCGCCTCATGCCGACAGTCTCCTAGTGCTTTGCGGGCTTCAACGTCCACGTGGCTGGCAGCGTGCTGAGCGGCACAGCCGCACCATCCACAGCCGTACCCGTAAAGGGAGCTTCCGGCACAGCGCAGCCGTTATGCTTGCGCACAATCAAAAGTTCCCTGCCATCCTGCAGCGGCATGCCCAGGGCCGCCTCAAGCAAATCCGGCACCCCGTTCGCATTCTCATCTGCGCCTTCGGTTTCGATGCGTGTTTGCAGCAACCAGGAGAGATGATAACGATCCAGCGCGGGCGAAATCGCCACCGGACGACCATTCTGCATGACAACAACCACCAGCTCCGCATCATCTTGAAGCAGCTCGGCAGGCAGCAGGTCAAGCAGGGTGAGACGCAGTGCGTCCACCGGCAGTACGTCCGTGGCCAACGGCGCCGCCACGGCAACCACACCGGCAGGCGAAACCGCCGTCCGGGTTACGGCGGCTGCAGGCTTGGAAACAATCGCCGGACGTGCCAGGAAACGGATACTGGATGGAACCGTCGTGCTGGTTCTCGTCCACGTGGTCGACAGGTTGGTGGCAATTCCGGCGCAAGTAATTTTACCGGCAAGCGAACTCGCTGCGGCAGTCAGCGCGAGGCTGCCGACGCTGGCGGAGGCACGGTAGAGCGCGCCACTCAGCGAACCGATGCTGATCCCGGCCACATACTGATTGGTCATGGCCTTGTTCTGTGTGCAGATCATGATGCCATCCACGATGGAATTAGTCTGCCGTAGGTAGAGCGTGTAGTTCCGTGCGCTCATTGTCGATGTCCACGTTCCACCCACATTAGCTACCACCCGGCTCACCGGCACCATCGAGATCGTCGAATAAACACCCGAGGCCGTGATGACGAGCAGGGCGCCGCCGTAATCCTTGATGGTCTTGGGGGCAAAGCTGATTGTAACCACATTCGACTTGCCAGCCGGAATCGTGACGGGCAACCCGGACAAGGAGAAATCCGTGCCATTCGACCATTTACCACTCAGCGTGAGCGGAACCGAAGACCGGTTAAACAGCCGTACCGTGCGTGTTGCGGTTTGCCCCACCAGCATGGTGCCAAAATCAACACCGTTGGTATAGAGCAGCACATCCGACAGCACCTGTCCCGTGCCCTGAACAAAAAACTTCGGCGAGCCAGACGACGGCGCCGGGTAGGTCGCCCAGGCAACCGTGCCGGTAAAGGTCAGCGCTGCGACCGGCGCAAAGGTCATGGTAACTAACTGGGTAGCACCCGGATTGAGCGTGTACGTGTTGGGCAGTGCTGTAAAAGTGCTGGGCGGAGCTGTGCCCATGATCGTGCTGGGGGAAGTGCCCGTGTTCTTAATCACGAACGAGCGAGTCGCCAACTTGCCCACGATCACGTTGCCGAAATCGAGACCGACGGATGGATCCAAACCAATAAAGGTGAAGGCAGGTCCGAGGTCGACAAACGTCGCCGTGTACGTGTTGGTTCCCGGACGCAACACCACCGTGCGAGCCGCGTTGGTCGATCCATCTTCCAGCCACTTCGTAAACTTTGACACGGAATTCGGACTGGCAGTGATGGACAGCATCGCGCCCACCGTGTACCAGCCACTGGTGGCTCCGGCGATCGAACCGCGGGAAACCGGCGAAGGCAGCGTAACCAGCAATGCCGCGGGCGGTCGCAAAATGAATTGCGTACGATTGGTGTCGCTCACATCGTCCTGCACATTCGTAAAGGCACGCTGTGACGGCGCGAAGACAGCCCCCGTGTACTGCGTAATGACCGGCGTGATCGTTCCCAACCAGTTGTTTGGAACCGTAACCTGGTAGTTGCCATTCGAATCGGTAACCACCACGGTCAGCGGGTTGGGCATGAGCAGTGAGGCATCGTTAGAAAAAATCATAACGACGTCAGCCACGCCCGCCAGAGAATCGAATCGCAGCACGCGCCCGGAAATCTGTGGTCCCGGAGGGAGCCAGACAAAGTCTGCGTTCGTCAGGCTGGTGGACAACGCCGAATAGGTGTACGCCAGCGGATTAAACACGCCGCCCCGCGCTATGTATGGCATCACGGTGCCAGACCAGCCAAACGGCACAGGCAGGCCATAATATCCATTGGTGTCGCTGAGCACCGTCCGCGTCCCTCCGCCAGGCACCAGGAGCGGGGCATATGGCGAACTGGTTGCACTGTTGGTGAATGTCAGCGACACACCTGCCACAGCCGCCCCCGAGACCGCACGGGTGACGCGGCCGGAAAGCGTCATGAGCGGCGGCGTCCATTGATAGTCCTGCACGTAGGGCCCGGCGCCGACATCCGAATACGCGGGAGAAGAAATCGGACTAAACGAACCGCCCGCTGCATGCGAAGGCGTGACGTTCCCCGTCCAATGGCGCGGCACCAGCAGGGTGTAGGCGCCGTTGGTGTCGGTCAGGACCGAACCGAGACCTCCGGAAAGCGTGAGGGTTGCGCCAGCGACCGGACCTAGCGTGTCCGTGCGCGTCACGTGCCCGGCGAGAACCGTCGCCGGCAGCCATACAAAATCAGATACTGTGGCGTCGAAAATCACATTCGTTACCGAAGTGCTGACCGGCGTGAACGTGCCGCCGGCAATGAAAGGCGTGACCAGTCCGCTCCAGCCGCGCCAGGGAAGAATCAGGCGGTAGCTGCCGTTGGTATCCGTAGTGGCCGTGGCCGAACCATCGGAAAGCGACACGGTCACACCGGACACACCCAGGCCGGTATTGCCGTTCAGGACACGTCCGGAAAGTTGCGGGACCGACGTCAGCCAGTCGAAGTTGATGCCGGTCACGCTCCCGTGCACCGGCGGAATGCTGAATGATCCGGGCTGGAAGGCGCCGCCGCGCAAATGGGATGGCGTAAGAGTGGCACTCCAGAGATACGGCACGTTGGTGAAGGCGTAAACACCATTCGTATCGGTCAGCGTGGAGCGGCTGTCAGACGTTGTCAGCGTGACGCCGGCAGCCGGCAGCCCGGTGTCGCGGAAGATCACGCGCCCAGAGACGCTCAGATTCGGCGGCGGCAACCAGAAATAGAAGTCGGGACCCGCAGCGGCGCCGATGGCTGTGTAGGTCTTGCTCGACGGGTAAAAGGTGCCGCCATCCGGGTGCGAAAGGAAACTCGAACCACTCCAGCCACGCGGCACATACACGATATAGAATCCTGCCACATCCGCATAGGCGACGGAGAAGGAAGGGACCGGGCCGACCGTGCCGTAGAACAAGACCGCCGCGCCGGGCGCCGGCAAAATACTGTTGTCCGCGCGCAGCACGAAGCCGGAAATCGCCACGTAAGAAGGCGGGAACCACTGGAAGTTTTGCGCCGTCTGGTCGTTGGTAACGGCTGCAAAGCGGATGATTGGCGGCAGGAAGAAGTTGCCGTTGGAGTAGGCCGGCGTCACGCTGCCGGACCATCCGGGAGGAACCGTGAAGGAGTACGTGCCGAGCGCGCCGGATGTCACGGTCAGCGGCGCATTGCTGATGGACGGAGCAGCGTTGGTGGCGTTTGCCAGCGTGAGCACCGCCCCCGGCAGCGGCGACCCGTTATTGTCCGTGACCGTGCCGGAAATGGTTATGCCCGACGGCCACCACAAATAGTCCTGATTGACGAGATTGTTCGTCACGGAGGCTAAGTAAACGCGCTGGGTCGGACTAAATACGCTGCCCGGCAGGTAGGCAGGCCTGTTCGTGCCGCCCATGGCGCGCGGCAGTGTGAGGGTGTACGTGCCGTCTACGGCCGTCGTGGTGCTGTTTGTAAATACTGCATTGTCACTAACGAAACGGATCGTCACGCCTTCGACAGGCCTGTATGAGTCGTTCCGCACCACACAGCCCGATACGGTCTTGGGCGGCGTCCAGAGCCAGTTGGTCAGCACCGTGTCAAAAACCACGTTGGAAAGCAGCATCGTTGCCGGGTTGAAAACGCCACCCGGAATGTACGCCGGGGAAATGCTACCGGTCCAGATCTTGTACGGCAGGATCATCGCATACGCGCCGGTTACATCCGTCGTCCGGGCATACGAGAGCCCCGAGTAGCTGTCCAGAAACGTCAGCACCACACCCGCCACGCCGACCCCATTGTCCGCGTTCAAGATGCGACCGCTGACCTGCGGCGACGGCGGCGTCCACAAGAAGTCCTGATTGGAAACGCTGGCATGCACCGTCGGCACCGCATACGAAGTTGGCAGGAACACGCCGCCGCGCGGGCTGGAGACAGAAATGCTGCCGCTCCAGAGATACGGCACCGGTATGCTGTACTGGCCACCTGCCCCGGTAACAATCTCAACACCGTTGGCCGACACCGTAACGCCGGGAGCATTTTCGCCATTGTCGCGATAGCGCACCGTACCGGATACGGTAAGATTCAGCGGCGGCATCCAGTAATAGTTCTGGAAATTGGTGCTGCTCGACACCGGACTGGCGTAGCTGCGGCTGGAAGGACGAAACACTCCGCCGGCATCCGCGTGCGAAACAACCGTGACACCCGTCCACCCGACGGGAACCAAGGCCGTATAATTTCCGTCCGCATCCGCCGCAACCGGCGAAGCACTCGCGTACGGAACGCCGCTCACGCCGCCGACAAACCGGATGGAGGCGCCGGCCACCGGCACGGCCACACCATCATCGCGCAGGAACGTACCGGCAACAGTAACCATGCTTTGTATCCAGGTGAAGTCCTGTGCAACCTGGTTCGATGTGATGGCAGAATAGGCATAACTGTTTGTGATGTTGCCACGGGAATAGAGCGCGCCGTTGAGGGCTCTGGCAGATACCACACCGGACCACCCAAACGCCAGATTTGTGAAGGTGTAACCGCCGTTTGTGCCTGAGATCGTCTGCTCCACCACGGTGCCGTCCGGCAAACACCGCGAAAGCGTGACATTCGTCTTCGGGTTGGAACTCACATCCCGAACCGTGCCGGAAATGCTCAGCGGCACCGGCGTCCATGTGTAGTTCTGATCTGGCACCGAAACGGTTACCGGCGTCAAATAGTCATAGCCGGAAGGCGAAAATGAACCCGCGAAGTCAGTGGTCAGCGATGTCACGACGCCAGTCCATCCATTGGGCACCGGCGCACGATAACTCCCGTCGCCGGCTGTTGTGACGGTCACGCCATAATGCGCATGCGTGGCGCCCACAACCCCGTCCAGCGTCAGGGTCACAGTCGGCCGGATCGTCGTGCCGTTGAGCGCAATGGTTCCGGAAATCACACAGGGCGGAACATCCGTAAACACCGCCACAACCATGTCCGTAATCACCAGGCTGAGATAGTTTGACGACGCGATAAACTGGTGCCCGTAATCACCCGGCGGCCCCGATGGAATCAGCCATCCGCTCCACCCCATGTTTGGCAGAACCAGGGCATAGGCGCCGTGAACATCCGTGGTTGCGGACGCCGCAATGTCGGAGAGCGTCACAACCATGCCTGACACACCATTGCCCGAGCTATCCACAACCCGCCCCGAAACCTGCGGTGAAGCCGGCGTCCAGAAGTAGTTCTCGCCGTAGATATCCGACTGAACAAGCGAATAAGTCCGTACTTCCGGCAAAAACACCCCGGCACGCGAAATCGACGGCGATATCGTTCCATTAAAGAGATAGGGAACTTTCAGCTGGTAATCTCCGGATGAATCCGTTGTGCAGGACTGTCCGGCGCTCGTCGCAAACGTGACGTTCGGCACCGTGGCGCCATTATCGCGGCGTCGGATCGTGCCGGATATTGTGATGTTGGCCGGTGGCAACCAGTAGTAGTACTGAAACCCCGTGTCCTGGGTCAGATTCGTATAGGTGCGCCCGGCAGGATAAAACGTGCCGTTGGGCGCCGTTGCATAGGTTGGCGTGGCCGTGCCATACCAGTGGATGGGAACCCAGGCAACATAATTACCGCTGGCGTCGCTGACTGCCGTGCCCGCGCTGCTGAAGTTCGTCGCCGTCAAAACGCTGGCGAACGTGATGTCCGCAGCCGAAAATGTCACGCCGTTGTCGCTTGTCAAATTCCCATAGGCGTCATACGAGACTGGCGGAGAGGCCAGCAAGACCGTGTTGGAGAACGTCAGGGTTGTAATCGAAAAAAGGATGCCGTTGGAAAAAGTCACCGCGTTAGAGACAACATACTCCCCTTTTGCGTAGGTCACATTGGAGGAGACCGTGATCGTCTCATTAGACAGAGAAATCAACACCCCCGCCACGTTCAGCGACGGCTGATCGGAGCGAAAAACCGTGCCGGAAATCGCGACCATCGTAGGCGCCAGCCAGGCAAAGTTGACGTTGGTGTTGTTATTTACAAGGCTGTTGGTGAAAAAAGATGGTGGCGCGAACGAACCGCCGCCGTTCATCAGCGGCGTCACCGTGCCAGACCAGTTTGCAGGCATTGGCGCCGCAAAGAAACCGCCTTCGTCGGTTGTCAAAATATTTGTAAAGGCCTGATCCGCATTGACAAAGAGCACCGGCATCGAAGCCATGGCCGCGCCAGTTGCCGCGTTAGTGACTTGCCCGGCAATCAAATAGGACGGCACCAGGAAGTTTACCCCCCAGACGTTGCCGCATGAAAGGCCATCCACGGATTCGTCAACCCAAATATCCTTGCTGAGCGGCAGGGACGGAGAGCCCACCGGCGGCTGAACAAACACCGTATAATTGGCGTTGGGTTCGACGACAAACGAGTAGATTCCCCGAGAGCCTGTCACCGTAGTCCGGCACACATGTGTCGACTGGTTCGAGATCACCATCGTGACGCCCGGCATGGAAAAGCCCGTTTCGCCAAGCCCCAGAAAAGTCTCATCCGTCACGCGACCGCTGACGATTTCGCCATTGGTTGTCGCCATGATGTTGTAATTCACCGTCAGGATGTTGGTAAATCCGCCGTTGGGGTACTCCGGCAGCGTATACCAGATGTCACCGTTGCCATTGTTACCCACATTCAGATGGTGGAACATCCAATTTGCGCCCGTCGTGTTTGGGTCCCATGAATATCCGTAGCCGTCACAATCAATCGGCGGCGAGACATAACGCACGGCCTCGGTGTTGTCATAGAAAAACCTGAGCATAACCGGAAAACCTGCATCCAGATTGGCGTTGATCATGTTCAGATCCGGCGTTGTGGCAGGCGCATCCACTTCGTTGCCGCTCAAAATCGGATCCTCGCCCGTGTACAAGCCGACATGACCGCCCTCGCGAAAGCCATAGTACAAGGTCAGCCGGCTTGCCAGATCACCCGGAAGCCGATCCAGGGTGGCGTTCCACATGTAATCGTACGATGCGTCCGTCAGGGTCACGCCTACGTCGGAACAAAGCGCGCCAATGGCCTGCCGGTTCGCCAGCGACAGACTTGCAGCGTTAGCCGGATCATCCACCATTGAATCCCAATTGTATGGTCCACCCGACTCATTGCCGCCGCGCGTTCGCAGAATGGCAGGCTCCTCATTGACGTATCCCGGCAAAAAATAAAGCCCGATGCCGCCGGGCAGTTCCTGCCGATACAAGTGGATGATCTGTGACAGTGCAATGGCCGCGGATCCCGCCGGACAGTTGCTGGGCGTGTAATAGTTGTAGCATGGCTCGCCCCGCGCCGTGGTTTCGCCCCAGTGACTGGGAAGCAACGGCGGCACACGCACGCGGGCAATCGTTTCAAACGGACTTGGATGCACGACCGTACCCGCCAACACCGGACCGGCGCCAGACTTTCCGGACACCGCCGACGCTTGCGCGGGGGGCAAAGTTTTCGACGGTGTGGTCTGCGCCTGAACAGCCTTGGCATTCACCACACGCTGCGCCAAGTCCGCCCGCAGCATGGCGTACAAAACGCTTCTGGACGAAGCGTCAAACCCACCGGTGGCAGAAAAGGCGATCACGGATCCAGCCACATCGTCCGCCGCAACCACCACATACCCGGTGGGTTTCAAGGAAACAACGTAAAACGCGTTCGTACCGTTCAGGCCGGGGTAAGCCATCGTCTCGCCAATGGCATGCGACAATCCCGCATTCATCGGATTACTATCCGCAGCCAGCCAGGCGCTTACAGTCGCCGCGGCCTGTCCGGCGGTCACCGGCGCGGCCTGCGTTACCACAGGCCATGCCGCAAACAGACCATTCAGCACGACTGCGCTGATTAACCGAAACCGCAGTCTCCAACCCGGCATGACATTTTTCATGATTACTCCCAAACGTAATACAAAGCGTAATTGCCAGCACAGAACTGGTGCACACAATTAACCCAAGCTGTATATTCGCAATAATGACAACTCAATGCCAGAAAAAACCGCCCCGCAAATCCTCCATATGGTCTTTTCCTGAAGCGCCACTTTGGCGGCTGCCACCACGAAGATTCGAAGAATACGAAGATGCACGTAATCGGACGCGTGAAACAGCCGAAACTGCCGGATTTTTTGAACTTCGTGCTCTGCGTGTCCTTCCTGGTGAGAATTCCCGACCGCTTCAGGAAAAGATCATGGTAAATCATCCCGGGGGGCATGGCTGTTCCAGCGATGCTTTCACCTGCGCCCATCATCCGGTGATCCGCCGAACGGCGGATCACCCCGACCCGACCCGGGAAGCCCCCGTCGGGAATAGTTTCTCGTGTTTACCGCGCCCTCCGAACCTGACATACTGTTGCCCTTCGCTGCACGTGTAGCCGCCATTTCCTGAAAAACCGCCATCGCTATCCGCATTCACCATGCAAAACAATCCGGCTTATCTGTTCACCACACCATGGTTTTGGTCGGCGTTTGGCGCCTGGACATTGTCCCAAATCGTCAAGATGCTCCTTGCCTGTCTCCGCACGAAGCGGATTGATCTGCACTATTTTGTCAGCACAGGCGGCATGCCCAGCGCCCACTCCGCCATGGTTTGCGCCCTGACCACCGCCATTGGTCTTACCGAGGGGTTCGATCAGGCGGTTACCATGCTGGCCGGGGCCTTCGCCGCCATTACCATGTTCGACGCCGCGGTTGTACGCCGTGCAGCCGGTCACCAGGCCACGATTTTGAACGAAATGGTGGACCAGCTTTTCAAGGGGCAACGCATCTCCGAGCGGCGTCTCAAGGAACTCCTCGGCCACACCCGCCTCGAAGTGTTCGTCGGCATGGTGGTTGGCATTCTCGTCGCTGTTATTATCGTTTCTTGGTGGCACTAGCAGCCTGTCAGACTTAGCCTTCTGGAAGTACAAACCTTCTGCCGACCAGGCTGCTCGTTGGACTTAGCGCCTATCCGAAAACCTCGCCTCGCGCTTGCGGCGGGTCCGGCCGTTCGGCTCACGGGACGCCGGCCCCGCCCACTGCAATTGTCGCAGAATCGGTAGGGACGCACCTCCGGGGCGTCCGTAAGAAAATGCGCGAGGTAGGGTTTTCGGATAGTCGCTTAGCCCGGCTCGCCACTGGCCACAGCCTGAATCGTGCGCCCAAGGAAGAGCTCTTCGCCGGAAGTCACGACCACCACGCGGTCACGGACCCGGATCTCCACGCGAGGCTCCTTCGCGCCGGTCTGGCAAGCCAGTTCCTGCACCAGTGTCCGCAAGGCGCTCTCGGCAAATGCCTGTGCTACGGCAAGATCCGAAAAGACCGGCGCACCGGCCAAGCCTGTAACATGAAATTCGCCGCGCTCGTCCGGATGAATCTCGACCCGTCGCTCGACGCGAATCCCGCTGGTAATCGCGCCAATGGCGTTGGCCACGTCGCCGTCAGTCGGAATGACCGTCTCGGTGTGCAGCAACTGCGCCGCCCCGGGGAGAAAGTGCGCCGCCGGAGCGCCGATGCCAACCACCGGGATGCCGAGCCGCAAATCCACGCCCAAGGCGTCGCGCCTCTCCCCCAACCCGCGCTCCAACAACGCCTTGGCAACAAACCCGTGGTCGCCTTCCAGGCTGCGCGTGCCAGTCAGATCCACCAGGCGGGTCATGAGCAATTCCTGCGCCACGCGCCGCACCACCAGCTTCTCCGCCACCTGCGCGAGCTCGTCCGCCGCCACACCGAACTGCTCCCCCATCAGCACGGCAAATCGACGCGCCAGGCCGGCATCCCAGAACGCCATGCGCCCCAGCAGGTGCAACGCGTCCGTGGGCGTGAACCCGAACACGCGCACCAGCTGGTTTTCGAGCAGCGACTCCATCTCGAGAAAGCCCGGCTTGTGACACCCGGTCGCCTGCACGAGTTGAGCCGCACAGGCCGGCCTGCGATCCAGCACGGCCAGAATCTCATGCTGCCGCGGCGTCAGCCGTGCCGGGGCCGGTGTCGGCAGGCGAGCATACACCCCGAACGAGGCATATTCGGACAGCTCCGCGCGATGCGTCTCCATCCAGCACATGCAGTTATCGATCTCCGTCGCGCTGGCATTCTCACCCAGCCGGCAAATGGGCGTCACCCGGCGGGGACCCACGTGCCACGCCTGTCGCTCCTGACGGATCTCGCTGTCACCGCCCAACCCCAGCGTGCGTACGGCCAGGGCCTTCACATGCGTGCGCCAGTGCCCGACCGTGGCGCCATCCGGATCCGTACGCACCATGCCATCGTGGAGCACGGCCGTGTCGGAGGTGGTGCCGCCAATATCCATGATCAGTGCATCCGGCAGTTCGCATAGAAAGCGGGCACCTGCCACGCTGGCCGCCGGGCCGGAAAGCAGCGTCTCCACCGGACGCAACAGCGCCGTTGCCAGATTCATCAGCGTGCCATCGCTGCGCACCACCATCATCGGCGCCCGGATGTTGCGGGCTGCCAGACAATCCCGCAGCCGTTCCATCAAGGCCTGCAGGCAGGGGATGATGCGGGCATTCAGCGCCGCAGTCTCAGCGCGCACCCGGTAGTTGCGGATGGTGGAAACCTCATGGCCCCCGGTCACCGGCAGCCCCGTGGTCGTGCGCAACAGCGCCATGATCTGCAGTTCGTGCGCGGGGTTGACGTGGCTGGCGTAGCCGGTCACGGCAAAGGCGCGCACATCCTCGTCATCCACCAGCGCTCTGGCCACACGGCAGATCTCGTCCGGATCCACATCCTGCAGTGGCACGCCGTCAATGCCCATGCGCCCCCGCACGGTGCGCACCGGCCGGTGATGTATATGCGCCTCGTAATCATCGCCATCCACGGGCGGCAGGAGCAGCAGCCCGACTTTCTGCCCCTTCCCCTCGACAATCGCGTTGGTGGCAAGTGTCGTGGAGACAGACACCAGGCTCACCTGCCGCAGCAACGCTTCCGGCAACCGGGCGAGCGCCTCATCAATGCCGATGGCATAGTCCCAATGCGACGTGGGCGCCTTGGCCTTGGCCAGCACGCGGTTGGCGCCCCAGTCAAAAATGGCGGCATCCGTGTACGTGCCGCCGGCATCAATGCCGAGACCGATGCCGGATCGGCAAGCGGCTCGCGAAGAACGTTGCTTGGCCGGCACACGCGCCACAGTAGCCCCGGCCCGCCTCGGGCCGCGGGCCAGATCGCTCGCGCCAGTTGCATCTGCGCCGGGCTCGGGGCGAGCCGGCGCTACGGGTGCGGCAGCTGCAACTCGTGCCTTTGGCGGTCGCGCCGTCAGGCAGCGTGACGCCGCGTCAAACTGCGTGGTGAACCCCGGCGAAACCTGCAGGATCCGATCGTCCCCAACCCCGGTCAGCAGCGCAGTCAAAAGCTCATGCGACCCCTTCAGCTCTTCATAACGCCAGCCGTTTTCGTCCGCCATCCGGCGGGCGATATCCGCACAGTGGCAGTTGCCAATCCCGGTGTCAATGAAAGCTGCCCGTTGGTAGTTCTTTTTCCAGCTCGCAAAAAAATCCGCAATGGCCGTGGCGTTCTCTTCCCCGTGCTGCGCCTCCCATGCGGAACGCTCCGCCGGGGCGCAGGCGCTCCCGGTGCCCATCCCCTCCTCCACCCAGCCGGCGGAGACATAGTACGTGCCGGGAAAACGGCCAAACTGTTCACGGTAGGCGGCGTCGGAGCCAAGGAAGAGCGCAATGCAGTCGTGCACGCGCGGAATGCACAGCGGAATGCCGCGCGCCGTGAGGCCGACCGTGCCGCGACCGCACACGCCATAGGCAATGGCGATGAGGTCCGCATGGCCACTCGCAGAAACTGCGTCTATGCGCTCCTGCAGCCGGTGCCGCAGATCATGTGGCGTGTTGTGCAGTTTGCCGGGCAAAAGATCCAGCGTCAGCGACGCAGCGATCCGCGGCGCCAACGCGCGCAGATCCGCCGCCAGCACACCGCAGGCTAGGACATGGACACGCAAAGGTGCAGGAGGTGCAGAAGACATGCCGAATATATTCACCGTTCCGCGCCGAACATTCAACATCCAACTTTCGACGGACGACGGGGTGAGATTTTAAATTTGGGACACAGGAAAGCGGAAATATAAGACGCCAGCCTTCCTGCATGCCAAAACACCAACGTTGCTCTCCTGCTCCGGGCCGGTCTGTGTTCTCCCGCATAGTCTCACACTTTCAGAAGTGTGAGACTGGCAGGAACGACTGCCAGCTTTCTAGCATTGACCTTGTTGAGTTCAAGGAACGGATCGCAAGCGATCAATGAGCCGCAGCACACCTCGGCGGCAGCCTTACACCCTCCGAGACACCGGTTTTCAAGCGCACAACCGTAACAGAACGAAGGTCGCGCTTTCATGAATTCTTTCAATCGGGGCGACCGGGTCATGTCGCGGAGCGAAGCTTCGAACAGATTGCCGACCGACCGCAGGACGCCCTCGACGAAGAAGGTCTGCCGGCGGATGTACAGGCGATAGTAGCCGTCGGCAGTCCCATGCCGGCGGCAGATTGGGCAGCATTGGCGTGTCGTCGGTTGCGCGTCGTGCGGCGGGCACGGAACTGCCCGCCGCCACTTGCGTAATCTTGACGCTAGGAACCTGTCGGACTTAGGCCCTGGATCGATCCGGTGCCGTCTGCCGATCCGGCTGCTAGCGACCGGTTGAGCCGAACCCCCCGCTACCGCGCGCCGTGGTCGAGACCTCCGCGACCTCCTCGACGGTCGCGCGCAGGACCGGCGCCACCACCATCTGCGCAATGCGCATGCCCGGAGTGATATGAAAGATTTCGCTGCCAAGGTTGATCAGGATGACGCCAATCTCGCCGCGATACCCTTCGTCAATCGTGCCGGGCGTATTGAGCAGTGTGATGCCATGTTTGATCGCCAAACCGCTGCGCGGCCGAACCTGCGCCTCGGTGCCGGCTGGCAACTCCATCACCAGCCCGGTGCGCACCAGCCGGCGCGCGCCCGGCAAAATCTCACAGGACTCACAGGCGCACAGATCCATTCCGGCATCACCGGGATGCGCGTACTGCGGCAACACCGCCGCAGGATGCAGACGCTGGAAGCAAATTTTCATAGGCCGGTGGCCGGATAGTCATTCGTCATTGGGTTGCATCGAAACCGTCATGGGCGGCGAAGCCGCGGTATTGAACCACGTTAGAACAACCCCTTGAGCGCATTCTTTACGCCCTTGGCGCCGTCCTTAACTGCATCCGCGCCGGCCTTGACGCCATCACCAAGCATGCCGGCAGCGCTGATCACAGCTTTTCCAATGCTGCTATAGATCTCCCCAAACATCCGACCAACAGCATCCTCGGTGGATGTGCCGTTGCTGCTTTTTCCAATATCCGTCGCCACAATCGGAGGCAACGGCACCTTGATCGCCTTATGCAGCGTCCAGCCTGCCCGGTATGACAGCTCGCCGTTGCGAAGTTCGAAGCGGTCAATGATCACCTTGCGCGATTCTTTCTTCTCCGCAGGCTTTACCTCAGGCTTTTCCGATTTTTCCGGTTTCGGCTGTGCCTTGGCACCTTCTACCGACGCCCCCCCATGCACATTCTTCATCATGGCGTCAATGTTACTCACGTCGCCAACCATTTCGTATGACACCTTGGGATCCAGAATGGCGACTTCCCTCACCTCGATGGGGCCTTTGCCAGGCAGCGAACCCAGTTTTACCGCCACGCGCAGTTCGCCCAGCGTAAACGCCGGATCTGCAGAATACCCCGGGGGGTTCCCCACACGCACATTCTTCAACCCGAAACTGCCGGAAAAGACGTGGACCGAAACTTTCTCAACGGCAACCGGAACGCCCAGCACCTTGGGCCCGATCGTTTCCGCCGCCGTCTTGATGATCGGCCCGAGGAAGAGCACCAAAACCACCACCAGCACGACCAGCAAAACAGCCAGCACGGCCAGAACTTTCAGAATTACGCGCACGGCTTTCGGCATACCCATGTCAGTCTTTTCCTTTCGTCACAATGACCCAAAACACGCACTCAGTTTATCTTTCTGCTGGCTACTGTAAACACAAATTCGATCGGTTCAACTATTTTCAGCGTCCGCTTACGTGAATCTTCGTGTTCTTCAAATCTTCGTGGTGGAATCCGCCAAAGTGGCGATTCAGGAAAAGACCATGATTTGTCGGCGTTACGCTGCGAGATTTGCTAATAAACGCATTCTCCAAACCGGGCCATTCACCCCGTAACCGAATTTATTGCAGCCAGTTCCGCTTCCGTAAAGATGCGCTTATTCAGCGCGCCGATATTCTCGCGCAATTGCTCGACCCGACTCACGCCGATCAGGGCAGAGGTGATGCGCGGGTCGCGCAAGACCCACGCCAGAGCCAGTTGCGCCATCGACTGGCCGCGCGCCCGGGCGATCGGCTCCAGCTTCGCCACCTGCGCCACGGTCTTCGCAGCCACCCGCTCCGGCGTCAGGAACGGACTGCCGCTCCCGGCGCGGGAGTCCGACGGTATGCCGCCGGCATACTTGCCGCTAAGCAACCCCTGCGCCAGCGGCGAAAATGGAATCACGCCGAACCCTTCCTCAGCCGCCACATCCAGCAATCCCTGTTCAATGGCCCGGTCAAACAGGTTATAGCGCGGCTGATGAATCAGGCAGGGCGTTCCCAGCGCGCGCAGCATCCGCGCGGCCTCGCGGGCTTTTTCCGCCGGGTAGTTGGAGATGCCGGCATACAGCGCCTTCCCCTGCTGCACGGCGGCGTGCAGCGCAGCCATCGTCTCCTCCAGCGGCGTATCCGGATCCGGCCGATGGTGATAGAAGATATCCACATAATCCAATTGCATGCGCCGCAGGCTCTGGTCCAGACTCGCCAGCAGATATTTGCGCGACCCCCACTCACCGTACGGACCCGGCCACATCCAGTAACCGGCCTTGGTCGAAATCACCATCTCGTCGCGCCACGGCGCGAACTCGCGCGCCAGCAACTGACCGAACTGCGTTTCCGCGGCGCCCGGCGGCGGCCCATAGTTGTTGGCCAAATCAAAGTGCGTAATGCCCAGATCGAAAGCCGCAGCCAGCAGGTCGCGACAGACCCGGACATCCTGCGCTGCGCCAAAGCTATGCCACAACCCGAGCGAAAGGGCTGGCAAACGCAGCCCGCTGCGTCCGCACCGGTTATAGGTCATGCCGTCATAGCGGCCCCTCGCTGGCTCATAGGACATGGCTTACACCGTGTAGGTTGAGGCTGCCGTGGTGCCGCCGCTCTCGGTCCAGATGTAGTGGAAGAACTGGCCGCGCGGCTTGTCCAGGCGCTCGTACGTATGCGCGCCGAAGTAGTCGCGCTGTGCCTGCAGCAGGTTGGCTGGCAGACGGGCGCTGCGGTACGAGTCGTAATAATTCAGCGCGGTGCCCATGGCCGGCATCGGGATGCCCATGGCCACCGACTGCCGGATCACCGCCCGCCATGAACGCTGCGACTTGCCGACCACCTTGCGGAAGTACGGGTCAAGCAGCAGATTGGCCAGCTTGGGCTTGGTGTCGAACGCCTCCTTGATCTGACCTAGGAATTGCGCGCGAATAATGCAGCCATTACGCCAGACCAGCGCGATCTCGCCGTAGTTGAGATTCCATTTGTATTCCGCGGAAGCCGCGCGCAGCAACTGGTAGCCTTGCGCGTAAGAGCAGATCTTGGCGGCATACACCGCGGCCTGCAAATGCGCGAGGAACACCGTGCGGTCGCCGCGAAATTTGGCCTTGGGGCCGCGCAGCTTCTTGGCAGCAGCCACCCGCTCATCCTTAATCGACGAGAGACAGCGCGCAAAGACCGCCTCAGCAATCTGCGGAATGGCGATGCCCAGATCGAGCCCGGCCTGTGAAGTCCACTTGCCGGTCCCCTTCTGTCCGGCCGTATCCAGAATCAGATCCACCACAGGCTGCCCCGTGCCCAGGTCATCCATCTTGCCTAGAATGTCGGCCGTGATGTCGATCAGGTAGCTGCTCAGCTCGCCCTTGCTCCACTCGGCAAAGACCTGCTGCATCTCCGGCGCAGTCATGCCAAGCCCGCGCGACATCAGGTCGTAGGCCTCGCAGATGAGCTGCATGTCGCCATACTCAATGCCGTTGTGAACCATCTTCACAAAGTGCCCGGCGCCGTCGCTGCCCATCCAGGCGCAGCAGGGCGACCCATCGTCCACCTTGGCGGCAATGGCTTGGAAGATGTCCTTCACGAAGGGCCAGGCCAAAGGGTCGCCGCCGGGCATGATGGCCGGTCCCTTGAGCGCGCCTTCCTCGCCACCGGAAACGCCTGTGCCAATAAACCGCAACCCCTTGGCTGCCAGCGCCCGGGTGCGGCGGATGGTGTCCGGGTAGTGGCTGTTGCCTCCGTCAATCAGGATGTCGCCAGGCGAAAGAAACGGCAGGATTGTATCCATGGTCTCGTCGACGGCCTTGCCGGCCTTGACCATAAGCATGATGCGGCGCGGCGGCTTGAGCGCCGCGACCAGTTCTTGAACCGTGTGGCAGCCGATGATCTTCTTCCCCTGCCCGCGGCCGTGCACAAAGGCATCCACTTTATCCACCGTGCGGTTGAAGCACGCCACCGTGAACCCCTTGCTCTCCATGTTCAGCACCAGGTTCTCACCCATCACGGCCAGGCCCACCAGGCCAATGTCTGCTTTTTGCTCGCTCATCTTCGTGCACACTCCTTCACGGTTGGTTAGATGGAAAACGTGAAAGATAACGCCCTACGGGCATGACGTCAACCATGCGCAAGGAAACGAAAGATCGTAAGGTTGCGACGTGAGTTCGAAACTGCACGGCTCAAGGGAACACACGATTCAAAGTGCAACTTCCAACCGGTCACGGAGATCCAGGTGCGGCACTGCGTCCTGTGGTGCGACTGGGGTCGCACGGAGCAGATCTGTTTTCAGGATCTGGCCGTAGCGGCCTGGACCACGCCGGAAATTTACCTGGCCGGACTGGATGCGGAACACATGGTGCAGGACATCACAATCGAAACCCTGCGCGTCAATGGCTGTCCCGTATGCAACCGGTATGAATCCAGCCTTACCATCCTGCCGTTCGTGGAGCGCGTGCTTGTGGAAGGCAAATGAAAGTACAGCAGGACCTGCGGGACCGCTGCATGGGTATTTCGTTTGTCGATCGCCCGTAAGGGCATCCGGCAATGCACCTACCACGCCAGCCGCGTGCGCGCAAAATAGGTGGTGTCCAGCTTTTTCATGCCCGCCCCCGGCTGGCTGATAAACTGGTTTCCGAGGCCGAATTCTTGCGAAAGATTCGGGATCGCCAACGGAATCGACAGCTTGCTCTCATGCGTCACGTAGTAGTTGGAGAAATCGCCAACCAACGGCTGAAACGTGAGATCCGTGAGCCACGTGGCATGCGCGCCCAGCTTTTCGCGATAGTGCAGTCCGGCATCCAGTGAAATGCTGGAGTCATCGACCCGCAGCGGATCCTCGTATGCCGTGTAGGTGTGACCAATACCTGCCCGTAAGCGGAGATCACGGTCGTCCTGCTTATATAAATAGTAACCGTAGCCGCCGGCCAACGTGTTGTGGAAGCGGACCCCCTGCACTTCGTCCTTCAGCAGTTCATCCCGCACATACCAGGCGTTCGCGCCTGAAAAACGCCGCTCAAAGTCGACACCACCAAGCATCCGGTTGTCCGAGACATTGCCGTCGGACTTACCGTACGCGACTTTGGCGTAGAATTTCAAGTCCGTGTCCGGGCCGGACATGATTGCATCGGCAGCACCACCGAATTGAATGGCCTTGGAATTGCCGTTTCTACCCAGGAGATCGAAGGCCATCGAATACTTCCAGGAGAGCCCAGGCGGCGCCGTGGGATCCGGCGCTCCAGGCAGCCAGGCGACGCACAGCGCCGTCGCGTTAGTCACCTGCAGTTTGCCGTAGGACGTGTCTATGGTAAGCGCGCCATCCGGCGAAACACCCAGTTTGCCGGCCACGCGATCGCCATTGGCCATGGCCACATTCACGGGCTGGTCCGTCACCATCCGCAACACGGCTTGACGTTCAATCGTAATCTTGCCGGCATGCGCGGTGGCGAGCACGACTTTATCTGTCGAAAAGCTTTCGATCTTGCCCGAGAAATGGTCGCCATCCTTGAGTTCAATCATGTCGCCGAAGACCGGCCCGGATAGCAGCAGGCACACGCAAGCCGTACCGAGTTTACGCCATTGACCTCGTATTGCGTGAACTTGTGTTTGCATGCCGACGAAATTGCCAAAAAAAATGGGCGCTTGTCAAGCGTGATGCCGAACAACATCTGGCCAGCAACCGCCCGCGCGCGGAACGCCCGGGCCACCTTTTAAAACAACCGTAACGCACAAACCGTCAACGCTGACTTACGCCCGCCAGCAATACGCATTATGAATTAACTACGGTAGGCACCGGATCGGCCTGGTGCTTCTCGGTCTCGCGGTTCTGCAGGCGCGCTTTCTCCAGCCGCGCCTCTTTACGCTCCATATAACTGGATGTCGGAAAATCCGGCCAGTAATGCCGGATGTCTCGACATACTGCTCCGTTACGCCCTCGTTGCTTGCGCTGTTACACAGATTACCGTATGTTCTGGACCGCTTTGCAGCCGGAGAAACCCATGAACATCAAGGTCCCATTCGTGATTCACCCCACCCCAGTAGCCGAACCGGCGTCGCCGGATTACACGGTAGCCATCAACGGACAGCCGGTCTTTGTGCACCAGGCCCGTGTCTCCGCGCAACCCATCAACCAGGTCTGGCCGGGCTATCAGCGACCGCTGGAGCAAACCGAAATCGCAGCCTTCGCCGCGTGGGACATGTCCGGACCGGTCGAGGTCTCGGTCGTATGCACTCGCCCGATCCACAACGTGAAGGTCCGCCCGTCCGCGCGGGGCCTCCAACCGGCGCAGGACGGCCAGACGCTCCGGTTCACGCTGGACCGCCCGGGTCAGCTGACCGTGGAAGTCAATGGCATGCACCAGGCCCTGCACCTGTTTGCCAATCCGTTGGAGACTGACCTCCCGGACCCGAAAGATCCGGCCGTTCGTTACTTCGGGCCTGGCGAGCATGCCCCCGGCGTCATCCGCATGACCAGCGGCCAGACGGTTTACCTGGCCGCGGGCGCCCTCGTCCATGGGGCCATCCTCGCGGAGAAGGCCGACAACATCGCGATTCGCGGCCGCGGCATTCTGGACGGCAGCCAGATGGAGCGCGGCGCCGTCTCCGCACTAATCAACACGATCAACTGCAATCAGGTGGTGATCGAGGGTCTCACCCTGCGCGACCCGTGCGGCTGGACCGTCGTCCCGGTTCTCTGCCGGCACGTGCAGATCCGCAACATCAAGCTGATCGGCCTGTGGCGCTACAATGCCGACGGCATCGATTTTGTCAACAGCCGCAACTGCAGCCTGGAAGACACGTTTGTGCGCTCCTATGACGACTGCATCGTATTCAAAGGGCTGCAGGGGTGGTCCAGCGCGAAGTGCAACTTCGAACCGGTCACGGAGATCCAGGTGCGGCGCTGCGTCCTGTGGTGCGACTGGGGCCGCGCGCTGGAGATCGGCGCCGAGACCATGGCAAGTGAAATCAGCCATCTGCTGTTTGAGGATTGCGACATCATCCACAGCCTGGACGTGGCCATGGACCTACAGAACGGCGACCGGGCGCACTGCCACAACCTGCTCTTTAAAAACATCCGGGTGGAACTGGACGATGACCAGACCCAGCCCATGTACCAGACGGCCAAAGGACAGGTCTACCAGGCCGCCGGAAGGCACATTTCCCAATTGATCGTGGCGGTCATCGGCAAGAACATGTGGAGCCATGACACCCTCCGCGGTCGCACGGAGCAGATCCGTTTTCAAGATCTTGCCGTAGCGGCCTGGGCCATGCCGGAAATTTACCTGGCCGGACTTGATGCAGAACACATGGTGCGGGACATCACGATCGAAAACCTGCGTGTCAATGGCTGTCCCGTACGCAACCAGGATGAATCCCGACTTACCATCTTGCCGTTCGTGGAGCGCGTGCTTGTGGCTGGTAAATGAAAGTACAGCGGGACCTGCGGGACCGCTGCATGAGCATTATGTTTGCTGTGCGCCCGTAAGGGTGTCCGGGCCGGACATGATGGCGTCGGCAGCACCGCCGAATTGAATGGCCTTGGAATTTTCACACCGTCCCAGGAGCTCAAAAGCCAACGAATACTTCCAGGAGAGCCCAGGCGGCGCCGTGGGATTCGGCGCTCCAGGCAACCAGGCGACGCACAACGCCGTCGCGTTAGTCACCTGCAGGATGACGCGCCGCACTTCGGCCACGAGTTGCGGCTGCGTGGCCCACGCGCACTCGACCGCGCACGGGGCGCGCAAGCCAACGGCGGCCAGGCGCGCCAGCTAGGAACCTGTCGGACTTAGACCTTGGATCGTTCCATCACCTTCTGCCGACAGGTTCCTAGTTGTGCAACCCGCGGATAGCGGGTTGCGAGATCTCAACACCCGGTTCTCCGCTTACGTCCCTGATCCTGGCGAGCCGCAGCGGCAACGAAGGCCGCGGCGTGCCGGCTCGCGACATTGCCGCCAGGACACTTTTCATCATATTCCAGGCTTGGCTGCTGTCGTTCGGCTCAGCCACGGCCAGCATCGGCTCAACCCGCGTAAGCGGACTGGCTTCAAGCAAACGACCAGCGTCCGGCGGCAAAAGCCCGAGTTCAATCTTCTGCGCCACGAGCCCCCGGATCTGCCCTCGTATGGATCCTAACGTCTTAAAAAACGCATCCTGATATACGGCAACTTGTAACGGTCCCCAATAGATGCCGCTGCTGTTTGAGCCATGCTTGAGCTCAAGGGCAACAAGGTCGCCACTCCGGTTGATCGCAAGCATGTCCAGTTCATCGCCAAAGCCCGTGTCGTCCGGCTGCCCCCATTGCTGTTTGTCATCGTTCTGCAGCCGGCTTTTTACGCCTTGGTAGACTCCTGCGATCCCCCGGTAGAATGCATCCCGCTCTTTTCCGTGGTTGAATCCAACCACGCATTCGCGGTCAATGATCAGCAATTCGTCGGCACGCGTCCATCGCCGGCCGTAACGCACGCACAGCCGATTCTGCCAATACCCCTCTTGCTGATTCCGGTAAAACCCGGCGTCGGTCGCCTCCACCGCGCTGGGCAGGTAGGCCAGAAATGCAGCGCGAAACGCATGGGCATCACCGACGCCCCACCACCGCATTAACGTAACGTACGGCTGACGGCTCCCGGGATATTCGCCGTAGGCCTCGGCGGCGTGGGCCTTAGCCTCAACGCCATGGACGCCGATCCTGAGCTGAACCGTAAGGACGCGGGTTGTCCCATGGTAGTACATGATCTTGTTGCGCTCGCGCAGCTGAACGTCCAGCGCGAACGGATCGTCCACCGGATACTCACGAACCAGAAAATGAAAAGCCCCTCCAGGCAAAATAAACGGTATCAGGCGCTTGTCCAGAACTCGGTCGTATCTCGCATGCATGTTTTGTCTCGCAGTGAGCGGTAAGGCCGGCCATTGTTCTGCACGGCATGCGGGGCCGTGACCGCACTTCCGTCGGCGAGACTGTATCCCAGGCGTCCTCGTAATGCAATTTAGTTCGGCATTTGTCAGCGATTCCGAATAGGGGCTGCCCTCCGGCAGCCCCTATTCGGAATCGCTGTT
>JBAXVM010000129.1:0-8069 GCA_037129105.1 bacterium | reverse complement strand
TCGTGTTAACCGCCTTCCCTCCAGCCGCTTCCACGCGAGCATAAGACGGCCATGCCTACAGTACCTCATGCAAGGTCAATAAAGCCCGAATGCGCCCGGCGGCCATGGCCATTCGACATAGCCATTCGCATGATAGACAAACCGCAAGGCGTTAACTACACTTGACGACGGCTACACTTTCAACCACTGGACACGTCATGAAAAATTGCGTCTCTCCACTTGCCCTGCTTTGCGTTGTTTTCGCCAGCCTCACACCGCTCCTGGCCAGCACCAATGACCTGCCGCCGGAGCTCTCCTTTGGCCCACTTCCTGATGCCGCACAGGTCATGCGCCGGGCCGCCGAAACCACCTCAGCCCGTTTCCCCGATGCCGACACGGTGCTCGTGGAGAACCTGATGCGCGAAGCCTACCGGGCTGACGGCACCTCCGTATTGATCGACGATGACTACACCAAGGTCCTGACCGAAAAGGGGCGTCGCGAATGTTCCGTGCGTTCGCTCTACCTGCCGACCGCCTACGGCACCGCCACCGTGCTGCGCGCGGAGATCATCAGGCCGGACGGCACCCGCATCGACATTGACCCCGCGCGCAACGGACGGGTCATGGTGGATCCGGGACAGATGGGCTCCAACATCTACGACCCCAACAACAAGGTCTTCCAGCTCTCCATCCCGGGCATTGAAATCGGCGACGTCCTCCACCTGGTCGCGCTGCACACCGTCTACAAGGCACGCGTGCCAAACACCTGGGCCGACCACAACGCATTCGAGGGCGATTCGCCGATCCAGTCCTGCACGTATGAGATCGCGGCGCCGGCCGGACTCCCGATCAGCCATTGCCTGCTGCGCGCACCGGTCTCCAACACCATCACCTATGCGACCAACGCGCTGCCAGACGGCCGCCTGCTCCACCGCTGGACCATCCGCGACGTACCGCAGATGTTTCCCGAGCCGGACATGCCCGCGCTGCACACCGTGGCCCAGCGCATCCTGCTGAGCACCGCCCCGGACTGGCCCACGCTCTCGCGCTGGTACGACAAACTCTGCCAGCCGCGACTCGATACCGTCACCCCGGAGATGCGCATCACGGTCTCCAACCTCGTGGCCGGCATCCCGGAGCGCGACGGACAGATCCGCGCGCTGTTTAAGTTCGTCTCGCAGGACATCCGCTACATGGGGATCACCACGGAAAACGTGGCGCCGGGGTACGAGCCGCACGACGTCTGCATGACCTTCAGCAACCGCTACGGCGTCTGCCGCGACAAAGCCGCCCTGCTGGTCGCGATGCTCCGGCTGGCCGGGTTCGAGGCCTACCCGGTGCTGATCAACGTCGGCGCCAGGATGGATCCCGAGGCGCCGGTGCCGTACTTCAACCATGCCATCGTCGGCGTGGTCAAACCCGAAGGCGGCTACCTGCTGATGGACCCGACCAATGAGAACACGCGCGACCTTTTCCCTGCCTACCTCTGCAACCGCAGCTATCTCGTGGCCAACCCCACCGGTGACGTGCTGCGCGTCTCCGAAGTGCCGCCCGCCGAACAGCAGCTTGTGCGCATCCGCACACGCGGCACGCTGGACGAGGCCGGCACGCTCACGCTTGACCTCACCCTCGCCTTCGAGGGGATCAACGACACCGCCTACCGCGGCAAATTCCTGCGTTCGAAACCCGACGAGCGCCGGCGCTACTTCGAGGGGCTGCTGAAATCCCGCCTGGCCGGCGCAGAGATTACCTCCTTCCGCCTCACACCGGAACAGCTCCAGAACACCGCGGAACCGCTGGTCGCCACGCTCTCCTGCCGCGTCAAAAACTACCCGGTCAACGGCGACGGCGTGACCCTCCTGGATCTGCCATGGCTCGGCGCGTCGGTCGGCTACGTGAACATGCTGGTGGACAACGCCTCCCTCGAGAAGCGCCTCTATCCGTATGTCACGGAGCTGGCCTGCGGCGTGGAGGAGAACATCGAGATCAACTGTGGACGTGCCATCGGCGCGCCGCTGCAGCTGCCACCCGAGACGCGCATCCAGCGCTCCGGTGTCGAGTTCCTTCTCTCCACCCGCATGACCAACCAGACGCTAACCGGTCGCTTCCGCTACCTGCTCACGCAGCCGGAGTTCACACCGGCTGAATACACGGATCTGAAGCAGTCGCTCCGCGACATCGAATATGCCGCGCGCCACCGTCCGCTGTTCGCGGCAGCCAGTGCGGCGCAACCCGACACACGCATCCTTGCGGACACCACCCGCATCGAGCTCACCTCGCCGCAGGCCTGGACCCAGACACGCACCACGGTGCGGCAGGTGTTGACCTACGCCGGCAAGACCCGTTTTGCCGAAATCAAGATGCCGTTCAACCCTGCCTGGCAGACCGCGGAACTGGAGGAAGCCACCATCTCCAACCGCAACGGCACGGTCCGGTCCGTGTCGCCCCGGGAGATCAACCTGATGGACGCCGGGTGGGTCGCCGGCGCCTCGCGCTATCCGGCCGGCAAGATCCGGGTCGTCAGCCTCCCCGGCGTCGAAGTCGGCAGCGTCATCCGCACCACGGTGCGCCGCACAGTTCAGGACGCACCGTTCTTCTCGCTCGAACACGCCTTTGGCGGTTTCGATCCGGCCGATGCCATGGCCCTGGAGATTGTCGCGCCGCGCCAACTGCCGCTGTTAACCGACACCTGCCACGGCGAAGCCCTGCGCTTCTCCTGCACAACCAACAGCACCGCCGTTACCTGGCGCTGGGATGCTGGCGCGCTGGCCGCCATCAAACCAGAGGACAATCTGCCGCCGTGGCCGCTCTTCTGCCCTGCAGTGCTGGCCTCAGCCGGTGCCTGGCCCACCTATGCCAACCAGTTGCAACAGGCCTTCCATGGCGCCATGCGCGCGGACAAGACCGTCAAGGACCACGCCAAGACGCTGGTGCGCGACCTGCGCACGCCAGCCGCGCGCCTCAAGGCCATCCGCGACGACGTGGCCAAGTCCATCCGCGAGGACGGCCCCTCCTTCCTGGAACTCCCCCTCACCTGCCTCACGCCTGCCGCACGCACGCTGGCCGACGGCTACGGTCATGCCGCTGACCGCGCCATTCTCCTGGCCTCCCTGCTGCAAGCCGCAGGTTTCGACGCGGAGCCGGTGCTGGCCTCCAGCATGCCGCGCCTCGTGCCGGCGCTGCTGGATCCATTTGTGGCCACCCCGCAAAGCGCCCTGTACAATCGCGTGCTGGTAAAGGTCAAGGAAGACCGGCAGACACTCTACCTCAACGACAGCGACCAGTATGCCGAGCCCGGATCCACGCCGCACGACCGCCACCCGTTTCTGGCGCTCGACGGCAGCACCAGCCGCGTGACCGTGGCGTCACAGTTCCGCGACCGCGACCTGACGGAGCTGACCCTTGAGCTAGCTGCAGACGGACAGGCCACCATCACCAGCACCAACTGGTTTTTCGGCAGCGACTGCAGCAGCTTCCGCAAGGAATACCTGGAGATGCCGCCGGAAGACCGGCGTCGTCACTACCAGGGACTGGTGGCGGAGATCTCGCAGGCCGCACAGGCGATTGGCGATCTGGTCACAGCCACGGATGTCTATCCCAGCTATCGCAGCTTTACCGTGCAGGCACCACGCTATGCGGTGCGCGCCGGACAAACCCTGACCCTGATCCTGCCTGATTCCGGCACGCCCATCTACAGCCTGCGCGCGGACCAGCGCACCCATCCGCTGCTGGTCGCGCAACCCCGCGAAAACGAATGGATCTGCCGCGTGATCCTCCCCGCTGGCGTGCGTAACCTCCCGGTGCTACCGCCGGAAATGGAACATACGCTGCCCGACGGCCTGGGCCACGTGCGCAGCCACGTCACGCGCGCAAAACTCCCCGACGGCCGCACGCAACTCACCTTCAGGCGCACCACCCAAATCGAGTCCGCGGTTCTCCCGGCCGACATCTACCCCGCCCTGCTCGAACTCAACCGCCAGCTCACGCACCCGCAGGTGCGGACGATCCTGGCGGAGTTCTAATATTCGCTATCAGCAGTTCTCATTATGGCGACACGAATGCCCTTACGGGCACACTACGAACGGCTTATTGCCGTTTGTAGTGACGCCGTAAGGCGTTTTGGCTCCATAATGAAAACCGCCCCGCTACAGGGATTCCGCGGGATCCCCTGGCGACAAAAAGGCGGCTTTAACCGTGGGGCGCATCATGAAAATAATCAGCAGGATCGGATAGATCTGGCCGACGCATCCGCCAATAACCCCACCCACCACACCGCCAAAAACAGCGGCGCCTGCAGGGCCGCTGGGGGCGTCGCGCAAAAGCGGAACCATTACCAACAACTGAATCACCAACCCGATCAGACCTGCAACGATGGCAAAAATACCATAGCCGATGGAGGCCAGCCGCGCCCACGGTTTCACCTTGAGCAAGCCGATTCCGGCAGCCAGAAGCACGCTGCAGCCAAAAAGGCCAAGAACTCCGCTGACATACGTCCAGACATGCAACAGCGGATTGTCCCGCATGGCCTGTAAAAACGGGTTGCCTTGCACCGGCATCGCGAATGTCATCAGCAAGCTGATCGGCATGCACACCAGCCCCATCGCGCCAAAGACGATATTGAGAATCCCGAAAACCGTGACCACTGTTGGACGAGCCTGCATACCCAGTCTCCTGTTGTCTTGCTGCCGTTATGACACCCTGCGCACGCTCGCCGGTGCGCTGCACCGAAGCCCCACTCACATGTCCCAGAAAAATACCACAGGCCGCCACACGGGAAAAGGCGGAAGGCTAAAGTGACAGCAGTTCTCATTATGGTGCCAAAACGCCTTACGGCGTCACTACAAACGGCCTAGAATCGGCAAAAAGCCGTTTGTAGTGTGCCCGTAAGGGCATTCGTATCGCCATAATGAGAACTGCTGCTAAAGTGAACCAGGGTTTCATTTTTTTAACAGGAGGCAACGGAGAAAACCTCTGATCTCAGCTGCCTCCTGTGCCAGAAGACCGTCCACATGATATCCTGCAGCCAACACCTATGAACAACGACCGTGTCATCCGCATCGCGCCGCTCGAGAGCGAAGTGCAAGCGCAGTTGCTGGACGACCTGCTCACGCAGCAGGGCGTGCCGCACCTGATCCGCAGCTATCACGACAACGCCTACGACGGCGTCTTCCAGACCACGCTCGGCTGGGGGTGTGTCGAAGCGCCGGAGCAGTTCCGGGAGGCGGTCGTGAACGCCCTGAACGACCTCCGACTGGCAGGCGAAGCCGAGGATCAGTGAGTCAGGGGGCAGGAGTCAGGTGTCAGGTGTCAGGTATCAAAATTCGGAATCCGGAATCCGGAATCCGGAATTCATTCTGACTTCTGACTACCGACTCCTTCTTTTAGTACTCCTTTCCGTAGTTCTGTCGCCTTTATATCCACCCACTCTTCCACTCTTCCAGCCTTCCAGTCTTCCGTTTTTCCGTTCTTTCCGTTTTTCCGCTCACCGATGTGTTGCACCCACCGGCTGAAATGCGATAGTATATTTGCCGTCAACGAATGGCTGACTTTGTCGTCCCTTGCCTGTTGCGGGACTGGCTGGCGGCCTGAACAAGCAAAGGAGACCGAAAATGGCTTACGTGATTACCGACAAGTGCACCACCTGCGGCAAGTGCATCGAATCCTGCCCGGTGGAAGCAATCAGCAAGGGCGAGAAGAAGTTCGCCATCGACGCGGAGAAGTGCGTGGACTGCGGCGCCTGCGCGGGCGAATGCCCTTCCGAGGCGATTGATCCGGGCTGATCTGCTGCATAGCAGGCCCAAGCAAAACAGCAGGCGTTGACGCGCCTGCTGTTTTCTTTTTCGATTCGCGGATGCCCCTCAATGGTCTAGCCATTGCGGGGGCAAACCACTCCTGGCTCATGCTGTCTCAACGGAGCGTTCGACGACCTGACCATCCACAATCTCGAAGATCCGGGTGGCAAGCGATGAAATCAGCCGATGGTCGTGCGAGACGAAGATCACCGTGCCACCGGTTTGCGACAGGGCAAAGTTCAGGGCTTCGATCGACTCCAGGTCCAGGTGATTGGTTGGCTCATCCAGGGCCATCACATTGCCGCCCTCGAGCATCATCTTAGCGAGGATCATCCGGGCCTTTTCGCCACCGCTGAGCACCTGGATCTTCTTGAACACGTCGTCCTTGCTGAACAGCATGCGGCCCATGAAGGAGCGAAGCTCGGTTTCGGTCCGGGATTCCACCTCGGCAAACTTCCCCAGCCAATCCAGCGCCTGACAATCCGGGTCGAGCACCTCCCCCGGATCCTGCGGGAAATAGCTGAGCTCAAGGGTGTCTCCCAGAATCACGGAGCCGGCGTCCGGCGGCAGCAAGCCGCATAGAATTTTCAAGAGCGTCGTCTTTCCCGCCCCGTTTTTGCCAATAATGGCGACCCGCTCCCGGGGGCCGATTGTGCACGAAAAATCATGGAACAAACAGCTGTCGTACCGCTTGGAGATCCCGCGTGCGGCGATCACTTTTTCGCCCAGACGCCGCTTGCTCGCAAAGCGGATGAAGGGCGTAACCCGCGAGCTGGGCTTCATCTCATTGATCTCGATCTTTCCCAGCAGCTTCTTGCGGGAGGTAGCCTGCTTGGACTTGGAGGCATTGGCGCTGAAGCGGGTGATAAAGGTCTTCAGGTCATGGATCTGCTTCTCCAGCTTCGCGTTGGCTTTCTCGCGCAGCTCGCGCATTTCGAGGCTTGCGATCGCAAAGTCATCGTAGTTGCCGGTGAACATCCGGACTTCGTGATAATCCAGGTCTGCGATATGGGTGCAAACCTGATTCAGAAAGAAGCGGTCATGTGAAATGACGATGACGGTTCCCTCGTACCGATTCAGCAAATCCACCAGCCATTCGATGGATTCCAGGTCGAGATGGTTGGTCGGCTCATCCAGCAGCAGCACGTCAGGCTGCGCAAACAGGACCTGCGCCAGCAGGACCCGGAGCTTGAACCCGCCCTGCAGGGTTCGCATCTTCTTCTTGAAGAGATCCTCCGCAAAACCCAGCCCGGCCAGCAATTTGGCGGCATCGGCCTCCATGGTGTAGCCGCCGGCTTCGCCGAACTCGTGCTCGATCTCGCCACTGCGCGCCTGCTCGGCATCGGAAAGGTCTTCGCGCGCAAAGAGGAGTTCCCGTTCATGATGCAGTTGCCAGAGCTTCTGGTTGCCCATGAAAACCGTGTCCAGGATGGGAATGTCATCAAACGCGGCGTGATCCTGACGCAAGTAGCCCAGGCTGCAATCCCGCCCGACAATCACTTCGCCCAGGGTGGCCGGCTCAATCCCCGCCAATATCTTAATTAACGTCGTTTTTCCGGACCCATTAGCCCCGACCAACCCGTAGCAGTTGCCGGGCGTGAATTTCACACTGACATCCTCAAACAAAATGTCCGCCCCGAATCTCTTGGTCAGCATCGACGTTGCAATCACTTTACTCTCCAGGCCACAGCCAGATCACGTTGGCAAGACGCAATATCGCCAGAGCAGACAAAAACGGGCAGCGTATCAAAAGATGCAGAATAAAGAAACGTCGCAAATCAATTACCCAGCAGTTCTCATTATGGCGCCAAAACGCTTTACGGCGTCATTACAAACGGCCTAGAAATGGCAAAATGCCGCTCATAGTGTGCCCGTACGGGTATAGAATCCAACGGATACATCTGACACATAACGTGCCAGTTTCCGTTCGAGGGCATAACCAGAAAGGGAACATCTGTAATAGGCACATGCGTAGTTCCCGACACGATGTTCGATGGATCATGCCCGTCTGTTGGCATGAGCTTAAACGGACCAGGTTGTCGATCCGTTGGCTTGCTCATGCCGTAGCCGCATGTAAGCAGAAGCACGGCGCAAATAATGCATTTTGTGTTCATTCTTTCATCACAACTACTATTCGTAGTCCGGCCAACAGCAGAACATCAATGGGGCGGATTGGATTTTTCGCGGGGGGATAGTCTGGCGATAGCGGCTTTGGCGGCCATTTGAACGGCGCGGTTGCGGTTGGTGAGGCCGGGTTGGATCAGGGGGAGGTCGTCGCGGGTGCCGATGAGGCCGAGG
>JBAXVM010000128.1:0-8097 GCA_037129105.1 bacterium | reverse complement strand
TGCTTCGTGGGGTTACTTGACCGACGCCTACGGGTTGCGGATGGTGTCGATCGAGTCCGAAGGACGCGCTCCTGCCGCACGGCAGTTGGCGGCGATGATTGATCTTGCCCGGGAAGCGAAGGTGCGACGGATTTTCACAGAGCCCCCCTACGATCCCAAGCCCTGCCAGACGCTGGCACGTCAGATTGGCGCTGAGGTCGTGACGATCGATCCGCTGGCCGAAAGCTGGGACACCAACCTGCGCGCCATCGCAGAACAGATTCGAGCTGCATTGCGGCCAGACGACAAATAACCTGCAAGGTGTCAAACGAAGCTCTCTGTGAACGCTGTTCCCTCTGTGGCAAAAATGGGATCGCTTCACGTAGCGAAGTTCTGGTTCACTTCAGCCTTCAGCCCTTAGCCTTCTTCTTAGCCTTCTCATTGCCGAGCTCGCCAGTTACTGTTATTTTGGTCGCATGAATTCTGAACGCATGGACTGCCTACTTTCCCTGCCGCCAGCCGGCGTACGCGCCGTGGCCAGCAGTGCCGGTTCGGACTCGATTTTCTTTGCGGCATCTGATCCGCCCGGGCGTCAGCTCGGTTCCGGCGGCGGGACCGTAAATCTGCTGATGCAGGCGTGGGCGCAAACAGCACCCGGCACCTCCCTGACGGACTGGCTGGCCAGCAGCCGCAAGCTGATTGTGCATGGCAGCGGGCAGAGTCGGCGGCTGCCGTCCTATGCGGCGGAAGGCAAGCCCCTGCTCCCGTTGCCTCTGTTGCCACAGGAGTCGGGGCAGGCGCCGAATCAGCGCTTGCTGGACCTTCAATGCCAGACCTGCCGACGGGTTTTTCGCCACGCACCGTCATCCTATCGCCTGATGATCGCGTGCGGAGATGTGCATGTTCGCAACGAAGCACCGGTTCCCATCTATCCGGAGGCGGATGTGCTGATTGTTGGCATTCACTCCTCGCCTGAGGAGGCCAGCCGGCACGGCGTCATGTTTTGTGCTCCGGATGACAGCGGAACGCTCCGGTTTTTTCTCCAGAAACCGTCGTCGGAGCGCGTCATCGAACTGGCAGGTGATCACCGGTATTTGCTGGATACAGGCATGTGGCTGCTGAGCGAACGAGCCATTCGGGTGCTTTTCAGCCAGTGCGGCGTCGCGCCTGACGCGCCAGCCGGCGCGTCAGGTGAAATTCAGCGGTATGAGCTTTTTGACACCTTTGCTCTGGCACTCGGGTGTACGCCGGGGGTAGCCGATGCGGAAGTGTCCGCACTTTCGGCGGCCGTGCTGCCATTCTCGCAGGGGCGGTTCTACCATTTTGGCACCAATCGAAGTGTGCTGGCTTCGGTGGCGCAGCTTTCCGCGCCGGCGGAAGACCGCCGGGCCTTTGGTTACGCGGGAGACGAGACCGGGGGCGGTGTCGTCGTTCTACACGCGCAGGTGGATGCGCCGCTGCCCGCTGGAGCGCGCCAGATCTGGATCGAAAACGCATGCATATCCAAAGGCTGGCACCTGTCCGACCGTCATGTGTTGACCGGTATTCCAATAAACGACTGGCGCCTGCGACTTCCGGCTGGCATCTGTCTGGATGTGCTTGGCTTAAACGACGATCCCGGGGTGGCCCTGCGGGTGTACGGTTTTGACGACGAAAGCCGCGGGAAGCTTGAAGATCGACGGACGCATTGGATGGGGCATTCCGTTGTGTCCTGGTTCGAGGCGCGCGGTTTGTCGCTGGCGCAAGCCGGTTTGTCCGGCGACCTCGATATTCAGGATGCGCCCCTGTTTCCGGTTGTGGCTGCGGATGCGCCGGACATACCCAAGCTACTGCATTGGATGATCGAGCAACATCCGTGGGATGATGCCACGCTGTCCAAGCGCTGGATGACGGCTCCGCGGGTCTCGGCCAGCGACCTGCTGCAGCGCGCGGATGTCACAGCCAGGCAGAAGCAACGCGTAGGGCTGCTGGCGCAATCACTCGCGTCGTTCGACAGTTCCCGCTGGCGGGAGGCGGTCGGGCGTCTGAACCTGGAAGCCACGGCACAGTTTGTTCAGAACCACGCGGTGAAGATCGCTCCGCCTGCGCCGCCACGCGGGGCGCTGGAACTGGCGGATGTTCACGATGCCATGTTTCGTTTCCGGATTGGCCATGCGCCTGAAGACGTCGTCGCATTTGAACGCCTGCGCGAGATCCTGGTCAATCGCATGACGCTGCATCCGGTTACGCCGCGGCGCAACCTGTTGGACGATCAGATCGTCTGGGGCCGCGCCCCGGTGCGTCTCGATTTGGCTGGCGGATGGACCGATACGCCTCCGTACTGTCTGGAGCATGGCGGACATGTGGTCAATGTGGCCGTCAACCTCAACGGCCAGCCTCCGATTCAGGCCTTTGCGCGGATTTGCGAAGAACCTCACATTGTCATTCGCAGCATTGATCTTGGCATCGGCGAGACATTGACAACGTATGCGCAGATCGCGGAGTCAACTGCGCTGGGAGGGGGGTTCGGCATCGCTCGCGCTGCCTTGCGCCTGGCCGGTTTCGATCCGAAGTTTCATGCCAACGGCGGTGCGGCCGACCTCGCCACGCAACTGCGACGCGATTTTGGCGGCGGCATCGAACTCTCCATGCTCGCGGCTGTACCCAAGGGATCAGGACTCGGTACCAGCAGCATTCTGGCGGCCACCTTGCTGGGCACGCTTGGCGACTTGTGCGGCCTTTCCTGGGATCGCACCGAGCTTTTCAGCCGAACACTGGTCCTGGAGCAGCTGCTGACATCCGGCGGCGGCTGGCAGGATCAGGTGGGCGGGATCATACCCGGTCTGAAACTGATCGAAACCGCACCCGGTCTCGTGCAGCAGCCGGTTATCCGTTGGCTCCCTTCACAGGCCATGCAGGATGCGGCTTCGGACCAACGCCTGCTTTTGTATTACACCGGCCTGACACGCGTTGCACATAACATCCTCGGCGAGATTGTGCGCGGCATTTTCCTGAACGACGCCGCATGTCTTGACCTGATTAAGGAGATCGGCCTCAATGCGGCATATGCGGCCGATGCCATCCAACAACAAACCCCGCATGGCATCACGGAAACCATCCGGCGAAGCTGGCAGCTGAACCAGGCGCTCGATTCCGGCGTCAACCCGCCTGCCGTGCAGGCCATTCTCAAGCAGATTGCGCCATGGACCACAGCCGCCAAGCTGTCGGGTGCGGGCGGCGGCGGTTATCTGATCATTCTGGCCGCGACCCCCGAGCACGGTCAGCAGATCCAGCAATCGTTGCTCGCCCGGCCTCCCAATCCGCGGGCCCGTTTTGTAAAGCTGTCGATTTCCGAGACCGGTTTGCAGGTTACCCGAAGCTAGGAGACTGTCGGACTTAGGCCTCGGATCGGTCTGGAGCCTCGTGCCGACAGTCTCCTGATTACTGGAACGGCACCAGGATGCGGATATCGGAGATTTCCGCAGCGGCCAGCTTGTCGGCCGATCCGGAAGCGACCGCCAGGCCGATTTTTGAACTTCGCCAGAGAATGTCCGCCTGGCAATAGCCGAACACGAGCCAATCGCCGTCGCGCGTTTTCACACACGCCCGGTATCGGTTCGCGTTGCATTCCAGTCGCAGGCCGAGGGGACGCAGCGCGCTGTTCGGCAGGACGCGGGACCGGATGATTTGCATGTCGGTCCCTTTCTGGCTGCGGCACATCAAGAGGAGTTCGCCATTAGCCGTGCAGCCGAAAAATACGGCCGGCGCGTCGGCGGTCAGATTGGCGTGTACCAGAATGCCGGCCCTGGCGGAAGGATCCTCGGCCGTAAGATCATCCAGCGCGATTGAAATAATATACGGTGAGCGCAGAGACGTGCACATAAACCGGCAGTTGTCGTAGGTATTGCCGATGGTATTGCCCACGCCGGAGAAAATCAGGGCGTTACGCTTCCAGAAGGTGGTGCCTCGCGTGGAAGCTGTGCCGAGGCACAAATCAAGCCATTTGGGTTCCAGCGGATAGATGCAAGTTGCGACAGCACCGGCAGAGACTGCGCTGAAACCCGTCGAAGGCCGCACGACGCTGGCGTTGCGGCAGCCCAAAGGCCCCGGATCAATGCTGAGCCACCAGAAAAGCAAAGATATGGCGACCGTTGCCAGGGCGGCATACCGGAAGCCGGGCCGGACTTGGATGAGTGGTACAGACCATGCCGCGACCGGCAAACGTTTGGCCGGCAACGGCGTGACCGGTAAGGCGGCGGCTGGCGGCGACAGCTTGCACAGCGCGGCGCGAATGTCATCACCGATCGCCTGCCCATCCGCGTAACGTTCCGCCGGATTCCGTTTCATGGCACGACGAACAATTTCACGCGTCGCCGAATTGAGTGTCGGCACATGTTCGCCAATCGGAAAAGAAACGGCCAGCATCTGGGCCTTGAGCATCTCGTCCAGTGTCTTGCCTTCAAACGGATGTTCCCCCGTGAGCAGCAGATAGAGCATGACGCCGAGGCTGTAGACATCACTGCGCGGTGTGTCGGGGCCGCCTTTTAACACCTCTGGAGCAATAAAGAGCGGTGTGCCATAAATGCCCCCGCGCTGGTCTCGGCGCGGAATGCCGAGCAAGCCGGGATTTGACAGACGGATGATGCCCTGGGCATCCATCACTACGCTGTTGGGGGTAATGTTGCCGTGGATTAAGCCGGCTTTGTGCAAGGCGCTGATGCCGTCCGCCACGTCGTGCGTTAGGCGCAGTGCATCAATTTCCGGCAGGCGCGTGTGTTGTTTCAGCCGCGCATCCGTCGTTTCCCCGAGCACCAGTTCCGTGACGAGAAACGGTTGTTGATTAACCACGCGCAGGTCAAAGACACGGGGTAGATGCACATTGTTCAGTTGCAAAAAGACGAGTAGTTCCCTTTGCAGGTTTTCGCGTCGTGACGCCTCCGAGATAATACTTCTGTCCGGAAGAAAGCGTATGGCCACCCGGCTGTTGTTCGACAGATTTTGCGCCTGATAGAGATTTCCGGTGGCGCCAATTCGGATCCGATCCAGCAACACGAATTCATCCACGCGACCCGGTATCAGATACCGGTGCGTACAGTGTGGGCAGTGCGCATGAATCAACCGGATGACCGGCTGTGTCTCGTCAAGATGGATGTCACGGCCGCAATTCGTACACGTGCAAGACTCCACAGAAGTGGTGATGGCGGATTCCGCCGGCGCCACCTGCTGCAAACGACGAATATGTCTTTTATCGTCCGACATGACTTCCGTCCTGTGTAATCACACGCACATGCAAAACTCAATGAGCACAAAGTGTACCAGTTGGCTCACCGGCGTGCAATGAACTGCTGGTGTTTTCCTATAACCTGAATTGGGAAGAAGGTTTTTCTCACATCTACCCCGTTGTGATTGTTGTAGTAGCGAACCGCCAAGCCGTTCGCCAGGCTCACGGCAGGTCGCCAAGTACGCCTACGGCGACGACAACGGAGAACGAGGTGAATTTAGTATTCGTCCACCTTAGTCGTCGCCGTAGTCGTCAACCGCATTGCACTTCCGTAGGCATACCCAATAAAGCACAGCGCAGTTTGTGCTTGGCGTACTTTGGCGAAAGAGAGATGATTCCCAGCGCAATGGCTGCTCGCTGACCGAACCCGGCTTTCGGGCGGGCGGGCGGAATCTGGGCGACGGTAGACAGGGCCGCACGGGTTGAACGCGAGGGTTCAAAACTATACCTATGACTGAATATGTTATTCAAGTGCAGGATGTCTGTTTCGCTTTCGGCGCGCAGGAGGTGCTGCACAATGTTTCCTTTCGCGTGCCGCCGCGTGCGTTTGTGGCGGTGGTAGGCCCAAATGGCGGCGGAAAGACCACGTTGCTGAAGCTACTGCTGGGCGAATTGTTGCCGCGCTTCGGCTACGTGCGCATGTTGGGCGGCACACCCCGGGAGGTGCGGCGCCGCATCGGTTATGTGCCGCAAGCGCTGCCGTTCGATCCGGGCTTTCCGGTCAGCGTGCATGATGTGGTGTTAATGGGGCGCGTGGACCGTCACCGCATCGGTCCCTACCGCGCGGCCGATCACCAGGCGGCCCAGGCCGCGCTGGCCCAGGTGGGGATGGCGGCGGTGGATTCCTGCCAGTTTGCGGAACTCTCCGGCGGCCAGCGACAGCGTGTGCTGATTGCACAGGCGCTGGTTTCCGCCCCGGAGCTGCTGCTGCTGGATGAGCCGACCGCGAGCGTGGACCCGGCCGCCACCAGCCAGTTGTACACCTTGTTTCACGAGCTCAAGGCCGACCGCACGATCGTCATGGTTTCGCATAATCTCGGCGCTGTAACCGGTTATGCCACGCATGTGTTATGCGTGAACCGCACGGCAGAGATGCAGGAGCTTGCCGACGTGGCAACCGCGACTGTGCGGCAGGCCTCGGGTGGCGATTTGGCGCTGCTGCAGCACGGCCCCGAATGTCACGTGATCGATTCATCCGCAGTGCTCGATTCGCCCCATCATGGTGCTACGGGAGAGGCCCCATGACCTTTTTTTGCGATCTCCAGCGCTTTCAGTTTCTTCAGTATGCTGTGCTGGTCGCGGCGCTGGCCTCCGTGGCCGGAGGTGTGGTGGGGAGCCTGGTGGTGGTGCGGCGCACCACCTATCTGGCCGGTGCCATTTCGCATTGCGTGCTGGCAGGACTGGGGCTGGCGCGCTTTCTGCAGCGCGGATGCGGCGTGACATGGTTCACGCCCATGCTCGGCGCCGCGCTGGCGGCCGTGGCGGCAGCTTTGTTGATTGCCTGGCTTACGGTGCAGCACCGGCAGCGGACCGACACCGTGCTCAGCATCGTCTGGGCCGCGGGCATGGCCATCGGCGTCTCGTTTCTTGCGGCGACGCCCGGATATCAGGATGATCTGATGAGCTATCTGTTCGGCAGCATTCTGCTGGTTGATCCGGCTGAACTGGCGCTGATGGCCGGACTCGATGTCCTGGTCCTGGGGGTGGTCGGACTTTTTTACAACCAGCTTGTGGCGATCGGTTTTAACGCCGAGCACGCCCGTCTGCGCGGTGTGAACGTGGCCTGTTTCGAGACCGTCTTTCTGGTGCTGACGGCCTTGACCGTGGTGTTGCTGGTGAAGGTGGCCGGGATTGTGCTGGCGCTGGCGCTGCTGACACTGCCGGCGGCGACCGCCGGGTTGCTGGTGCGGCGACTGGCGCCGATGATGGTCACCGCGGCGGCCCTTTGCTTTGCGATGACTGTGGGCGGACTTGCCTTGAGCTATGCCCCGGAATGGCCGCCCGGCGCCACGATTGTCGAAGTTGCCGTGGCAGGATATCTGGCCGTGCTCGGTTTTTACCGGGTGCGCAGCATGTTGCGGCGCTGACTTTGTTTCCAACGCCCGTGCTGTGCCAAATCCTGCCTTGCTTTTCATTCCAGCGCTGCGACATACTGCGCTGCATGCGGTTGCTAATGGAATGGCTGGGGCGCGCGCGCGGGTTGCCGTTGGTGCTGTTGGTGTTATGCGTGCTGGCGCCGTACAGCCGGGTCGTGACCGGGATCGCGGTGCCGATACCGGATGATATTTTCATCTCTGATCTGGCGGATGCCGAGTTGCCTTCCTGTGTTGAGGCGGGGCGGCTGGTGCGCGCGGGCGAGGCGCCGGTCTGGACATCGCGGATTTACACCGGCTTGCCGCTGACGGTGAATCCGATTGCGCTCGCTTTGTTTACCACGCTGCCGCCAGCATCTGCTCTGGGTGCTTTTCTGGCCCTGCTGCTTTCGGTCGCAGCCGTGGGCGCGTACCTTCTGGCGCGCCAGTACGGTGCCAGTCGCGCCGGCGGATTTTTGGCCGGTTTTGCATTCGCGTGGTCAGGTTTCTTTGTCTGTCAGCTGCGCCACCTGGGTGTGCTGGGGGCGGTTGCGTTCTTTCCGCTGGCGATCTTCTGCTTGGAGCGGGCCGTCGCGGGTGTGGCACGCGACCGAGCCGGCGCGCGTGCCATGCCGGCTCCTCGAAGGCTGGCCTGGTTGACCGGCTTCGCGGTGCTGTTCGGGGCGCAGTGCTTGTCCGGATTTCCGCAGTCCGTTTACATCGCGGGGCTGGTCTATGGCGCGTTGGTGGCCGTGCGCCTGCTCTGGCTGATGGATCCGGACGGGC
>JBAXVM010000127.1:0-8106 GCA_037129105.1 bacterium | reverse complement strand
CAGAGGACAGAGGCCAGAGGTCAGAGGACAGAGGCCAGAGGTCAGAGGACAGAGGCCAGAGGTCAGAGGACAGAGGACAGAGGTCAGAGGAGCAACCGTTCGACCGTCCCACCGTCCCACCGTCCGACCGTTCCACCGTCAGCGAAACTCTGTTTCGCTGCGGGCTATGCCTGCCCTCGGGAACGGCCATGAGCGCAGATGATGTCAGCCGCGTCTGTCGTGTAGTGCGGCAGGTGCTTCGAGGTGAGCCGTAGCCCCGGCCCGCCCTCGGGCCGAGGGCGGTGGGCTTATTGTTGGTTGGGTGTTATCTGCGCTGAACCCGAGGGCGGGTCCGCGTTACGGAAAAAGACAAGCTTCATGAAAAATGCAGATCATCCGGCGATTACTTTCCCGCCGCGCGTGGCGCCTTTTGCAGCCGATCTGGCGGTGATGGCGCTGGCTTACGTATCCGCCTATGTGCTGCGGTTTAACTTCGATGTACCGGCGCTACATGTGCACGAAGGGACGCGTGCTTTTGTCACGGTGGTGGTGGTGCAATTTTCCGCGCTGCTGGCTTTTGGATGTTATCGGCTGTTGTGGCGCTACATCAGCGTTTGCGATGTGCCCAGGTTTATGTATGCGATTGGCGCCTCCACGGTGGCGCTTCTGGTTTTGCGATTCCTGCTGCCCGAGATCCGGTACATACGTCCGCCGATCAGTATCGCCCTGATCAACAGTGTCTTTGTGCTCGGCGGGTTGCTGCTGGTCCGCGTGGTGTGGCGGGCTTTGCACGAGAACAGGGAGCGGGGCGCGACCGGTGACAGGCCACGGCGCATCTTGCTGGTCGGCGCCGGCAATGCCGGCAACACGGTGGCGCGCGAACTCCGGAGCCGTGGTGCCACGTCCATCGAGGTGATTGGGTTTCTGGATGACGATCCGTCCAAGCAGGGGACCAACATCCAGGGGATTCCGGTGTGCGGCCAGATCCGGGACCTGTCGCGGATCGCGCAGGAGCTGCACGTGCAGGAGGTGATCGTCACCCTGGTGCGGGTGCCGCGCGACGTGGTGCGGCAGGTGGTGCGTGCGTGCGAGACCATCGGCCTGCCGGTGCGGATTGCGCCCGGCTACTTCGAGATATTGAACGGCTCGCTGACCGTCAGCCAGCTGCGCGAGGTGGACATTGCGGATCTGCTGGGGCGCGAAGAGGTGGATCTGGGCGGCGAGGCGGAGCTGGCGCGGTTTGTGGGTGGACGGCGCGTGCTGATCACGGGCGCGGGCGGCTCTATTGGCTCGGAACTGGCGCGGCAGGTGGCGCGGCTCGGTCCCGAAACGCTGGTGCTGGTGGAGCGTAATGAAAACGCGCTCTACGAGATTGATCGCCTGCTGCGCGGTACGGCAGACGGGCGGAAAGTTGTTCCGGTGCTGGCGGATATTGGCGATGCGGCGCACATGGGTGACGTGCTGGCAACGTACCGGCCGCAGGTTGTGCTGCATGCCGCGGCGCACAAGCATGTGCCGATGCTGGAGAGCAACGTCGCCGAGGCGGTCCGGAATAACGTGCTGGCCACGCGCACGCTGGGTGAACTGGCTGTGACGGCGGGCGTAGAGGTGTTTGTCCAGCTTTCCACGGACAAGGCGGTGAATCCTTCCTCGGTTATGGGCGCTACGAAGCGGCTGGCAGAACTTGCGTTGCAGGACCTCAATGCGGCCGGCGGCACACGCTTTGCGGCCGTGCGCTTTGGCAACGTGCTGGGCGCCTCGGGCTCGGTGGTGCCGCTGTTCCGCGAGCAGATCCGTGCAGGCGGACCGGTCACAGTGACGCACCCGGACATGCAGCGCTATTTTATGACCATCCCCGAGGCGGCGCGGCTCGTGCTGCAGGCGGCCGCCATGGCCATGGGGGGCGAGATCTTTATCCTGGACATGGGCCAGCCGGTCCGCATCGTGGAGCTGGCCGAGGAGATGATCCGGCTTTCGGGGTTCAAGCCATACGAGGAGATTGGTATTACCTTTATTGGCATCCGTCCGGGCGAGAAGCTGTTTGAGGAGCTCAGTACGGATGAAGAGCATGCCGGCAAGACGCGGCATAGCCGTATTTTTGTGGGGAAAATTCCAACGGCGCCGCGCGAGGTGGTGGATGCGCAGCTGCGAAAAATGCGGGAGCTTTGCGAGCAGAATGCCGCGGCCGAGCAAATTTGCCCGGCGTTGATGCGCGATTCGTCGGTTGCCGATTGACATCAATTCGCATGATGGCGCCCGGCGGGTCCGGCGGCCCCGCCCGACCTGACAAATCCGTGGCGTTTCTGGTAGGGCGGGGCCGCCGGACCCGCCGCGATTACGCCATAATTCGAATTGCTGGGAAATGGCATGGCGCCGGCGACGCGTTTTTTGGTGGAAAAAGACATGACTGAGCATGAAATAGACCGGGTACGTTGGATTGGCTTCGCGCTGGCGGTGATGGCGCTGAGCGTGCTGTTCGTGCCGACGGTGCGTTTTTCCGTGTCGATGTTCTCCGATCCGCACGAGGATTTGAGTCACGGCTGGCTGGTGCCGCTGGTGAGCGGATACGTGATCTGGCAGGCCCGCGCGCGGTTGCGCGCGGCTGCCGGAGCGCCGGCCTGGGGCGGGCTTTTGGCGTTGCTGGGCTGCCTGCTGCTGTTCTGGCTGGGCAGCCGCGGCGAACAGGCGCGCCTGATGCAGTTCGGCATGATCGGGTGCGTGCTGGCGCTGCCGTGGGTTTTCTGGGGGCAGGGGGTGGCACGGAGGCTGGTTTTTGCGGCCGTCTACCTGTGCCTGATCATACCCACGTCGTTTTTGGATGTGCTGACCTTCCGCCTGCGATTGCTCGCGGCCTGGGTTGCCAGCGGCGTGCTGAACGGGGTGGGGATTGCAGTGCAGCAGGTGGGCACCGCCATGGTCTCCGCCGACGGGGCTGGCTTCAAGCTGGATGTGGCTGATCCCTGCAGCGGCATGCGGTCGGTTTTTGCGCTGGCTGCGCTGACAGCCGCGTACGCCTATTTTTCCCAGTCGACGGCTTTGCGCCGGTGGCTGCTTTTTGCCTGTGCCGTGCCGCTGGCGGTGATCGGCAATATTGTGCGCATCATTTCGATCGGGCTGGTGGCGCGCCTGATGGGACAAGAGCAGGCCATCGGGTTCTATCATGACTACTCCGGGTACGTCGTGTTTGTCGTGGCTGTGCTGCTGATGATGCAGGCAGGCGTTTGGATCGGAAAGATCGGGCGCGCGCCGGCAGCGCCGGGGGATGAGGACGCGTCAGCAAGGCCAGCCACGCCTCCCGCGCCTGACAGAGCGCTGCGTCTGCGTGCGCTGACCCCCTGCGGGTTGGCGTTGCTCCTGGCGATCGGCTGCCAGTCGGCGATCTGGCTGAGCCCGCCACTGGAGATCGAACCGGATAGCTTTATGGCCGCCACACAGCCGGAGCAGGTGGGGGAGTTTCGCGGCCAGACGCCGTGGTTTTGTCAGAACGACCAGTGCCTGGCCAGTTTTGGCGAGGACGAACTTACCGGAAGTGCGGCGCAGACGAACCCGGTCTGTCCGCAATGTGGCCGGGAACTGGCCCGGCTGGCTTTGGGCGAGAAAACGGTGTTGCCGGAAGATACGCGCATCCTGAAGCGCAACTACAGCCGTGGCGATGGCAGCAGACTGGCTATGACCGTGGTGGTTAGCGGCAAGTCGAGGCTGAGCATTCACCGGCCGGAGATGTGCCTGCCGGGGCAGGGATTTCAGATCCTTTCTTCGAAGGTCCGAACATTAAACCTTGGGCAGGGGCGCAGTTTGCGTGTGACCGTGGTTCAGGCGGCCCGCACCGGCGAGCGCCCCATCGGGTTCATGTACTGGTTCGTCAATCCGCGGCGCGAGGTGACTTCGCACTGGGCGCGGATCTTCAGCGACGTTTGGGCGCGGTCCGTGCACAATCGCATCAACCGCTGGAGCATGGTGACCGTGTTTAGCAATCAAGCGGTAGATGATCCGGCGACCGTGCAGATGGCGGAGCAGTTCCTGGCGGAATGGTATCCGCGGATGCTGGCAGCGGGTCGGAAATAGCCTTCGGTCTTCTCCCTTAACCGCGATACTGGCTATGCCGTTGACTCAACCTGCAGCGATTCTCACTATGGAAGTCCAGACAAAGTAGAAAGATGAAGAGGAAAGACGAAGTATGGCTGTCGCACCCTACATTGTCTTTCATCTTCATCTTTCTACCTTGTCTTTCACCCAACCCGTGAGCCACAATCATTAATTCCAAGATATGGTTGAGTCAACGGCATAGCCAGTACCGCGATTAAGCGGGTGGGTTAAGGGTATCCGATGAAGGGTAGCGGTTAAGAAGGCGATTAAGTGTCCGCTTAAGAGCACCTACACTTCATCCCAACACTTCAACCCCACACTTACTCGGTTACACTTACTCGACCCGCGTACTCGATCCCTTTTTTCGTGCGTTCCTCAGCCTGATGATGAAACCAGAACACACAACTATGCGCGGGGTTCTTGCCGCAGTATTCCTGGGGCTCCTGGTGCTGTATGCGCTGACGGCGCAGCGCGGGGTCAGTTGGCAGGATTCCGGCGAGTTTCAGCATCGCGCCCTGCTGGGCGATCTGGCTGGCACGGCCGGAAATGCGTGCGCGCATCCCCTGTATGTGGCCGGCCTGCACGCGCTGACGCGCGTCTTTACGCCGACCACGGTTCTCTGGGCGATCAGCGCCTTCAGCGGGTTGGGCATGGCCGTGGCGGCTGCGGTCTGTGTCTGGCTGGTGTGGCGGATGACGCGCCACACGATCGCAGCGGTCGGTGCCGGATTGCTCCTGGGACTCTCGCACATGGCCTGGTGGATGGCCACCGCGGCCGAAGTTTACACCTGGTCGCTCGCGTTATTGTTAATGGAAACGGCGGTGCTGTATGCGTTGATTGCAAGGCCGCAGCCACGAACCCTTTGCTGGCTTGCGTTGATCAGCGGCCTCGGGCTATCCGTGCACAATTTTGCCCTGCTGTCGCTGCCGGTGTGGGCGATGGCTGCGGGGTGGCTGATGTGGCGGCGCGCGTTGCCGGTGTGGGCGATCGGGCCGGCTGTCGCTGCCTGGCTGGCCGGGGCGTCGCCTTTGCTGGCGCTCGCAGCGGGAACGGACTGTGGACCGGGTGGTCTGCCTGCCGCGCTGCGGGATGCGCTCTTCGGCGGCTATCAGGGACAGGTTCTGGGACTGACACCGTCGCTGTCCTGGACGCTGATCAAAGCCAACCTGGCGTTGTTTGCGTTAAGCCTGGCTTCGCCGCTCTGGGTGGCGGCGGGCAACGGCTGGCGCGGGATCCGGCACCTGCAGCCGCGCCCCTTTTTCATTTGCCTGGCGTCCCTGACCTTTATCCACGTCCTTTTCTTTGTACGCTATTTTGTGCCGGATCAGGCTACGTTCTGTCTGCCGACGCTGGGGCTGGCAAGTCTTTGGGTGGGGGTTGGCTTAGCCATGCGGTTTGAGCGTTCCGGCTGGACAGCCCGCATGCAGGTGGCGTTGGTTGTTGCGGGGCTGGCCTGTTTGCTGGTGGTGCCCGTGGGCTTGGCGACCCTGGCGCGGGTTTACGCGTGGGAGCCGCCGCGCGCGCGGGTGATCCCCTTCCGGGACGAGGCGCGCTATTGGTTGCTGCCGTGGAAACAGACCGAGCATTCGGCGGATGATTTTGCCCGGGCTGTTCTCGCGCAATGCGGCCGCAACGACGTCATCTACGCCGACAGCACGACGGCCGGCCCGCTGAGCGTCGCCCATCTGACAAAATACGAACGGCAGGAATATCCACTGGTTGTGACCTATTACGACCGGTGGACAGGCGATCCTGAGGCGTGGCAGGCCTTTCTGGCCCGTGTGGCAGCGCGCCCCTTCTACGTGGTCAGCCCGGTGCCAGGTTATGTGCCGGACAGCCTGCTCAATGGCGACTTTACTTTTGTAAAGACAGGCGTGTTGTATCGCGTTCACAGCATTGAATCCGCCAAGCAAAAAATGCTAACATATCGGTAGTGCGGATTTCACAGGTTTAATCATTTGGCATGAACTACCCTCTTCAACTTGACAGCAATGCGGGCGTGGACGCGTTATCACTGACGTCCAGCCTGTTGCGCTATGCGCTGGCCTTTGGACTGGCGGCGCTGCTGGCGCTGACGCTGACGCCGGCCATGCGTTGGCTGGCGCGCCGGATCGGCATGGTGGACCATCCGGACGAGCGCCGCATCCACACGAAGCCCACACCTCGCGGCGGCGGCCTGGCGGTATTTGCGGCTTTCAACCTGACGCTGGGTTGTCTGGTCTGGTTGGGCTGGGGCGATTTCAGCCTGATGTTTTCGCCTTCCTGGATGCTCTTGTTCCTGAGCGTCTCCTCGCTGCTGGCGGCGATCGGGTTGCTGGACGACATGTTCAGCCTGAAACCATGGTTCAAGCTGGCCGGGCAGGTTGCCGTGGCAGCCATCCTATATGCCAATGGACTCAGCTTTAGTGCGTTCTTCAGTACCACGTATCCGGCGTGGATTAATTGCGCGGTGACGATCATCTGGATTGTGGGCGTGATTAATGCGTTTAATCTGATTGACGGCCTGGATGGGCTGGCGACCGGACTGGCGCTGATCGCCTCGCTGGGGCTGGCCATCACGATGGTGTTTCGCGGCATGTCCGGCGCCGCGATTCCCTACCTGGTGCTGGCCGGCGCCTGTCTCGGGTTTATCCGCTATAATTTCAACCCGGCATCGGTATTTCTGGGCGACACCGGGAGCATGTTTTTAGGTCTGACGCTGGCCGTTCTGCCGCTGATGACGGCATCCAAGCAGGAGCTGCTGGCCTCGCTGGGCGTGCCTTTGCTCATGTTGGGAATTCCAATCTTCGACACCATGATTGCCATTTGGCGCCGCTCGATCCGCGCCGCGCTACCAGGGCCGGTGTCGATTGGGTCACGCCGGATCCGGTTGATGCAGGGCGACACGGAACATCTGCATCATCGCTTGGCTAAAACCATGAGCCAGCGGCGTGCCGCCATACTGCTCTATAGTGTCAATGTCATCCTGGTCGTTGTCGGCTTGCTGGCCATGCTGCTCGGCAATCGCGCGCCGGGCGTGTATCTGCTGGGTTTTGTTGTGGCCACGTTTGTGATTGTCCGCCACCTGACACGTGTTGAGCTCTGGGATACCGGCCGGGTGCTGTTATCGCGGCCGCGGTACATGCAGTCGCAGCTGTTGGTGGTGCCGGCCTACATCTGCCTGGACGTCCTGCTCCTTTCGCTGGCGTGGGTTTTGAGCCGGATTCTGGCAGACCTGCCCTGCACCACGGCGGACGCCAAGACGTTGCTGCCTCTGGAGGTGGCGCCGGTGTTCATCATGCTGGCTAGCGTACGCGGCTACACCCGCGTCTGGTCGCGCGCGCTGCTGCGGGAATATGTGCTGATCGCTGTAGCGGTGACTGCGGGAGTCCTGCTCGGGTCCGCCATCGTTGTGTTGACCGGCGCGCGCGAAGCGGGTGGGGCGCGGGCGGCGTTTCTGTATCTGCTCCTGGCGACGCTGGTCACGGTCGGCGTGCGGCTGCTCGGCGAGACCGTCCGGGAAGGCATGGCCGTGGTGGAGCGGTTGACCTTGCTCGACCGTCCGGAGGCCGTGCGCGTGCTGATCTGCGGCGGGGGTGAGCGTTTTCGCCTGTTTCTGCGCGCACGGCGCGCGCAGGTTGGTAGCAACACGCGCGTGGTGGTGGGTGTGCTGGACGATAACATCAATCTTCGCGGGCGGCTGGTCATGGGACATCCGGTGCTGGGGCCGCTTGACGAACTGCCGATGCTGGTTGCGCGGCACCGTATTCACGAAGTTATCCTTTGCGCCAAGCTGTCTGACGAACGGCAGAACGCGCTGATTGTGATGGCGCGGCAGGCTGGCGTGCCGCTGCAGGAATGGTTGCATGTCGAGCGTAAGCTGGCCTAGGAACCTGTCGGATTTAGGCCTTGGATCGTTCCAGCACCTTCGGCCGACAGGTTCCTAGTTGTGCAACCCGCGGATAGCGGGTTGCGAGAACGCAAAAACGACCAGATTGCCATTCTGTTTGTCGGTGGCCGCCGATTGATGGTACAAATTACATGACTACGGACCTGACTCGA
>JBAXVM010000126.1:0-8110 GCA_037129105.1 bacterium | reverse complement strand
CGAGTGTTTGTTCGCGGCGCAGCCGCGCGGTTGGCTGAGTTCCAAATGAAAAACAGCTGCTCCTTCCAGCGGCCGATTGCGTGAATCTTCGTGTTTCGAGCGGAAAAATCGTTTATCATGAAAACGTTGACCACTTGGATTACGAACTTATCCGTTACCAGCTTCTCGCGCTTTGGGCGCTCTGTAGCCGAATCTGGCAATGCGTTTTCTGCTCTACAACATCCGCTACGGCACAGGCCGGCGCACGCGCTGGGCCTGGCTGCATTGCTTTACGCCTACCGGCGGCCATCTGTCTGAAATTGCGCAATTTGTCCGGGAGGTGGATCCGGACGTGGTCGGCCTGGTCGAGGTGGATTCCGGATCGTACCGGTCCGGACGGAAGAACCAGGCCCAGTTGCTGGCTGGCGCGTTGGGCCACTATCACAGCTGCCGGATGAAATACCGCAAGGTGGGCGGTCTGGGGGTGGGGCGCCGGTTGCCGGTGCTGAATAAGCAGGCCAATGCATTTCTTACACGTGATGCGATTCAGCGCGAAACATTCCACGAGTTCACCGGCGGGTTCAAGCGCCTGGTGATCGAACTCGAATTGGAGTCTGTGCGTCTGTTCCTGGTGCACCTCGCGCTGGGGTTCCGCGTCCGGCACGGACAACTGGCTGAATTGCATGAGCTGATCGGCAACTCGGACAAGCCGTGTATTGTGGCCGGAGACTTTAACAGCTTTCTCGGCCCGCGCGAATTGCGGTTGTTTTTGAAGGCCGCCGGACTGGTCAGCGCCAACGCGGATCATCTGCCGACCTACCCCAGCTGGCGACCGCGTCGGGAGCTGGACTTTATCTGCTACAGTCCGAAGCTGGTGCTGCGACGCTTTGCGGTTCCACCGGTGACGCTTTCCGACCACCTGCCGCTGGTCTGCGACTTCGACCTCCCTTGATCCTGTTTCGGTGGCCGCCACAGATTGCGGATCGTTAGCATTGTCCTTGTTACGACCGTAGGGACGGCTTTACGCCGTCCATGATCAGGTCCATTGCGTAGAGTCGGCATAAAGCCGTCTCTACGCAAGGCAAGTCAACGAAACGGGGCTGTACGAAGTTCCGTTGGGCGTTGGAAGTTGGGCGTTGCGCGTTGGACGTTGAAACTTAAGGCGTGGGCTGGTCGCTCTCTTTGAAAAATAGCGCTAAGTCCGACAGGCTGCTAGGTCGCGGCGCAGCGGATGACAGGGATCGAAACCGGGGGAAGCATACACAAAAAAAGAAAGGCGGGGTTTCCCCCGCCTTTCTCGCTTTACCCTGCGCTGCCGCAGGATTGGCTGTCTTCGATTACAGCTTCATCTTGAAGCCCATCAGAACCTGCGTGGAGTCCAGGTCCGTGTGCCAAGCGCGCGGGAGCTGGTAGCTCGTGTACTTGACGCAGGTGTCCAGCGACACATTGGCGTTAAGCGGCACAAGGAAACCGGCCTGCACGCCGTAGCTCGTCAGGGTGTCGTCGGCTTCAAGCTTGCCGCCGCCGAGGGCGAGGGGCAGGTTGATCGTGGCCATGCCGTAGCCTGCGCCAACCGAGGCGCCAACGTACGGAATGATACGGTCGTTGCACAGCGGGAAGTGGTAGCGGCCAACGAGTTCGCCGTACACCAGTGTGGCATTGGCAATACCGCCGCCAACCAGAGGAACGCCGCCGAGATCGCCACGGACCCAGTCAACATTGGCGGCCAGGCCAACGGACAGGTTGTCGATTACGAAATAATCGGCTTCCGCAACAGCCTTGAGCACGCTCAGGTTTCCACCCACGCTGCTGGAGCGCTGGTCGACGTTCATCGACGAGTAGCCGAAGCTTCCGCCGTACTCAATCGTGCCCTGCTTCAGGAAACCACCCTCGGTGCCTGCAGCAGGCGCCGCAGCCTTCGTCTGAGCCATCGCCGAGCCGGCCACGAAGCCAACAGCAACGAGAGCAGCAACAATACGTGTAACGTTCATCTAGGGACCCCTTCTTTTTGTTGTTATACCTTGCCGCCGCACGCGTCCGCGCGGAGGTTTTCCGGCGTTCTGCCGCACAACAGCCACGGTTTTCTGCCATTCCGCGCAAGGCGGAACAGCCGAAAACGCATGGTTTAGTCGCGACGACAATGCGTCCGATGGCGTTTGTTGTATTATATTGAGGGCTGCGGGTCAACAACAAAAAACGCACATTTGTTGGCATGTGAATTGATTCTCCGATGGCGCTTGCCCTGCGCGTGGCGTCACGGCATCATGTGGTTGTGCATAACCGGGCTACTGATCCATGATCCAGACATCGCCAACCGATCCCGCTCGTCCCGTCCCTGCGCGGGTGCGGTGGCCTCGCCGTCGCTGGGGCTGGTGGTGCTTTCTCCTGCTGCTGGTCACGGTCACAGCCACAGCCCCTTCCGGCTGGCTGCCGCGTTTGGCCAACGCCCTGCTCCGCGAGTACTTGAGCGTGCGGGACCTCAGCGGCATTCAGGTTCGCGTTGAACGGCTGACCCCCTGGCATCTGCGTGCCGCGCTGCAATTCGGAACGAACGCTCCGGTTTCGCGGATTGATCGCCTCGACATCCGGTTTTCCCCGGGCGGCTTATGGCACGCGCGCATCGATCGCGTAGAGGTGATGGGCGGCCTGCTGCAGGTGGCTGTCACGACTAACGGCTTCACGCTGTGCGGCCTGCCGCCGGATCTGGCGCGCTTGCGTCCGGGCGCTTCGCCGCTGGCAGACGACGAGGATGTTCCTGCGACGTGGCAGGTGGGGCAGGGGTTGCTGGACAATGTCACGCTGCGCCTGCTGCCGCCGGAGGTAATCGACGGCTCGCGAGGACGCTCGCCTTCCCTTATAACAACCAACGCCTCGACAGGAGCTGATGGGATGGCGTCCGCGCAGGCTGGCGACCGTCTGCCATTCGACCTCTGCCTGCACGCCTCTGCTGTGACGGACCCGCAAGGCGAGACGCGCGTGTCCATCTCGGATTACGGGAGCGCCGGCTTGCTCGTCAATGGATCCTTGCGCCTGGAATCCGGCGACGGCTGGCTCGTGGCCGCGCTGCCGGAAAGCCAGGTGCAGGCGTGGCTGCGTGTCGCGCAGTGGTATGTGCGCGACCCGCGGTTCGGGGGCGCGGACCTCTGCGCCGGCAACGGCGGCGCCACATTTCTGGCCCGCATGGAACAGTGGCGCCCCGTGGTGGCTCAGGGCGATCTTGCGCTACGGGCAGCCAGCCTGCTGCCGGACGCCAGCCTCACGTACGATCTGCGCATACATGGCGTGGCGCAATGGGAAGAGGCGGAGACGCTGCGCCCGACCCTCTCCGCCAACGTTGAGCTCGGCGTGCGCATGGCCTCCTGCCCGGCCTTTGCCTGGTCCGACGATAGCGAACTGCCGGCCCGCGCCAACATCGCCCTGAAGCTGACGCCGCAACGCACCGAATGGGAAGGCCAGGTGGCTGTCCGCGCCATGCTCTCGCACGAGGCGGTGCAGGCCTGCCTGCCGGATGCCTCCGGTCTGACAACCGGCGCGCTGCGGCTCCGGATGGAAGGCACGTTCACGAGTGCGGACTTGCAGATCTGGGCGGGCGAGGCCAATGCCATGCTGCTGGCGCCGTCCCCACGGTTGTCGGCCCATGACGTTGCGCTCTCCGGCAATGACTTGGTGCTGCACGCCACGGCGCGGGTGGATAATTCCAGACTGGTATCCGTGCGCGGCCAGGTGGACGCCGCCGGCCTCCTGGCGTCGGCCGGCGGCGTCTTGTGTGCGGCAGAGGCAGGGGCGGCCTTTGCCGCGCGCGCGCCTTTCGATCGCGTGGACGTGGCTGTGACGACACGGGTACAGGCGGTGACGTTGCCGGCGGGGAAAGTCGTACTCGATGGCGACAGACCGTTGGAGATACAAGCGCGCTTATCGTTGGTAGTGGATGGCACGAATGTAGATGTGATCCCGTCGAGATTGAGTATCTTGCCCTGGCAGGCCAGCGTGGCAGGTGTCGAGGTGGGGATGCCGAAGGGGTTGGATGTGCCTTTCAGCGGTGGATCGATAAGAACGGGTGTCGAAATTTTGGACAAAGAAGCGGAGCCGATGTTCTTGCGATGGGATGACGGTTCGACCGTGACAGCCGGCATTCGAGTAGATGGCGCGTATGGAGCGCAAGGCAGGGACTATGTCGCAATCGTTTCCGAAAACGTGGCGTTCGGCGTGCCTGGCCTGACAGGCGGCGTGGCGCGTGTCAGTTTGCGCCTGACAGGCAGTAGGGAAACCGGTCGCGCGACGCCACAGGGTCTGGGACTGGACCTGACTCTGGGTGGTGCCTGGATGCAGGACCGTAGCGGATGGCGGGCGGATGGCGTGACGGCGGATTTTCCGCTGGCGTTTTCGAACCGGACCTTTACGTTGCGCGACACGCCGGGCCTGATCTGGACCAGCCTGGAATACGAGGGTATGCACGCGGTACCGGAAGGTTTTGTACTGACCTTGAACGGGCAAACGGCTACGGCGCAGATGCGGGTGGGCGTCCCGGAGGTTGGCGTGCACGCAACTCTGCAGGCGCACGCCGATTGGAGCCACGCGTGGCAGGTGGCGGTAACGGCGGACGTGCCACCTGCCACACTGGTTGATAACGCGGAACTGCGCCGCCTCAGTCGGAAATTTTCCGGATACGAGTTGAGCATCACGGGGCAGGTGTCGGCCACGGCCAGCGCGTTGCTGACCGCGGATAGGCAGCCCACGCTACGGATCGTGGCAACGGTCACGAACCTGGACGTGGGGTGTTCGGCTGAGCAGTGGCAGGTGTTGGGAATCGCCACGCACGTGGCATTGGACGGTCCCCGCGGCTGGCGTACGTCGCAGGGGCAGATGCTGACATTTTGTTCGGCGAAAAGAGGAAATCTGCACTTCGACGCCGGCACGGTGCAGTGGCAATATCGCCGCGAGGCGCTGCTGGTAGAGCAGGCGGACGTGGGCTGGTGCAAAGGGCTTCTGCATGTGTACGGGCTGACTTACAATCCGCACGATCCGGACCTGGATTTTGTTGTCTACGCCGACCAGATCCATTTGGGGGCGCTGATGGCCCAGACCCGGGCGCTGCACGGCACAGGCGAAGGACGCCTGTATGGACGGATGCCGATCAACATCAAGTACGGCAAACTGCATCTGACGGATAGTTACCTGCACACCATGTCCGGGGAAACAGGCGTCATGAAGATGGGAAACACCGACCTGCTCGACGCATCGTTGGCTGCAGGCAAAGTGGATGCTGGCGTGCGCGAGCGGGTGCAAAAGGCGCTGCGGAACCTGAAGCTTTCGGTCTTCCGGCTGCAGCTTTCCGGCAGCGGCGCAAGTGCCGTCATGGGCGTGCATATCGAAGGGCGTCCGGCCGATGATCCCACCGGACAGGGTGTGGATATGAATGTCAATCTGCACGGGCCGCTGGATGATCTGTTTCAGATGGGCGAAAAGGCGGCAGGCATGTTTCAGTAAACGGACGCGAATGCCATTAGGGCACACTACGAACGGCTTCTTGACGATTCCAGGCCGTTTGTAGTGGCGCCGTAAGGCGTTTTGGCGCCATAACGAGAACTGCTGTTTGATCAGCCTGTGCCAATGGGGTTCTGAAGTGGTACTATTTCGAACACGGGCATTTGCCTGCATGGAACAGAAAGGAGCGTGCGTGTTGAAACACACAGAAAGACGTTTGACGAAATGGGCGACTGCGTCCGCGCTGCTGTGTCTGGCGGCCGGGTTGGCAGGGGGCTGCAGCGGGAGTATCCGGACTGACAATCAGGTCGAGGTCAAGCCGATCCACATTACGATTGATGTGAATGTGCGTGTCCAGAAGGACTTGGACAACTTCTTCGGTGAGATTGACAAAAAGTGAGTCGGTCGCGGGAATGCGGGCTGTTCGTCCGCGACAGCAGAAAAGGAGCATGAAAATGAAACGCAGTTGGTTAGCGATGGCGGTTGGTATGTGTCTGTCCGTGGCCTGCCTGGCGCAGGCGCAGGGGCTGGAAGCGCTAAAGAAGAGCATGTTGGAGCGTAAGCCTGCTGTGGAGCAGTTGCTGGCGGCCCGGACTGTCGGCGAGAACAGCGCCGGGTTCCTGGAGGCGATCGGCAAGCTTGTGGAAGCCGATGCGAAAACCGTGGAGGCGGAGAATGCGGATCGCAAGACGGTCTATGCCGCCATTGCCGCCAGAAACGGCACGGAGGTCGGAAAAGTCGGTCAGATGCGTGCCGCCGAGATTGCGTCCAAGGCCAAGCCCGGGACTTCGCTGCAGGGCGCGGATGGCAAGTGGACGGAGAAGAAGTAGGCGTGGGCGCAAGTCCGGGCGGACGCTCGCATGTTAGTCTCGAAAGCCAATTACCTTTGGCTCCGCCCCTGTCTTCACATAAATATCAACATGCTCGTCTCCGCCCGCGATGGTGAAACGGTAAACCACATATTTCGGAAAGACCGCAAGATCGAGCTTGTCTGGGTTGGGTGGGACGGTCACGGTGTACTTGGGAACATCCCGCTTGCCTTTATCAGCGATGATACTCCTGTGTTTCTCTTCAACTTGCTCCTTCTTGGTCAGGGTCTCCTTCCCGTCGAACGAATACGGTGTGGTGGAGAGTTCGTTTGCCTTCACGACATCCCCTCCCGTGAGCGCCGCAAAGTATCTCACGGCGACATCCTTTTCCATTGGTTCATTCTTCGGCTCGGCAGAATAGGCGAGCGTGACTAATGCGAAAAACGTTCCAAACGCGAATTGACACCATTTCATCGTCGTTCTCCTTTCAAGGTATAAAGTCAGGCCTGTGCGGCCGCTGCTTTTTTGACCAGCAACTACGGACCGGTCAAGTGCTGGCAGCGGTCAGTACCAAGCCGTTGTTCGCATTGTATCATCTCTCTTCCGGCAGAGCACGCCAAGCACAAACCGTTCGACTGATGCTTGCCGCTTCTCATGTCAGCACAAGGGTAATCTGCAGAGGCGCTTGGCGCCGATTGGGCGGACGAGGGCGCCGGAACGATCAAGAGCCTAAGACCGACAGGTTCCTAGAGCCCCAGGTCCATCTGCCCGCTGACTACGATCTTGCGTCCTTTCTCGAGGGCGCGGTCGGAGGTGTCGTAGACGACGAACTTCACGCCGGGGAAGCGGCGGCCGAGTTCGGTCTGGATATATTCCTCCACGGCCTTGACGTTGCCGGGGTCGTCGTCCGAGAACCCCACACTGATGGCATGCCGCAGGCGGTCTTCCGGTGTGCGTCCGAGGATGCGGACCACGTGCTCCACAAATGCGCAGATGGCGACCTGCTTGCGCGTTTCGGCGGATTCGGCGCCCGGGGCGGCCCGTGGCAGCAACTCGTCGAACGCGGGAGACGTGACGGCGTAGTAGTGGTTGAGCCCGAGGTAATAGGTCAGCTCCTCCTCGTCGGTGCCGAAGGCCGTGATCTGGTCGAAGCAGGCGCGGTACCCGCGCAGGTTGGCCATCATCTCGGCTTGTTCCGCCGGCGTTAGCACCAGGTCCACGAAGAGCCGCACCCCGGCGCGCAGTGTTTCCGGGGCATGGCCGCGGGCTGTGACAATGGCAAACAGGCGACCTTCGATGAGCGTCTGGCGGAAGGTCTGAAAGCTGGGCGCCGGCTTTTCGTCGCCGGACAGGATGCGCGTGATGGCTTCCCGCGCGTCACGCAGAAACTGGTTTTCAGATGCCTGAACATAGTCCTGAAACTCTGCGAAGGCTTCGGACCAGTTGCCGTTTGGCGGGCGGTAGTTGTACGTGTCGCCCCGGATCAGGCTGAAGACCGAGGTTGAGACCCGCTGCGGCGCCCACGTGCCGTCCGGCTGCCGTTTCTCCAGGTGAATGCGCGTCGGCATGTGCAGGATGTTGTCATCCCAGTCAAAGATGTAATACTTGAAATCCCGGCTCGCCACCCGGTCGTTCACCCTGTTTGCCGTGTCTTCGCTCATGCCGGGTACTAGCGTAGGCGGTTGGCGGCGGCGCGTCAACCGGGTCTTTGCAGCGTCAGCGGGGCTGCGTACCCCTGTTTCGTTGACTTGCCTTGGGTAGAGACGGCTTTATGCCGTCTACGCGCAATGGGTCTGATAATGGACGGCGTAAAGCCGTCCCTACGGTCGTAATACGGA
>JBAXVM010000125.1:0-8121 GCA_037129105.1 bacterium | reverse complement strand
GATTAGGAATGCTTTGGGATGATTCTGCCGATAAAGTTACCTCAGTGTTTCCTCGTGGCGCAGCCGCGCGGCGGCTTCGTGGTGAGAATTCCCGACCGCTTCAGGAAAAGACCATGGAGGTCTCGCAACCCGCTATCCGCGGGTTGCCAACTAGCAGCCTGGTCGGCGGAAGGTTTGTACCGCCAGAGGGCTAAGCCCGACCAGGCTGCTAGATCCCATTAACTGTCACGCGCGTGGCGAGTTCCGGGGCTTGCGAGAGGAACTCTGCGGCGCGGGTGCGGGCCGCGGCAAAATCCGGGGCCGACTCGACCTTCGCGAAGAAGGTGTGGCCAAAGTGCAGATTGCGCGCAAAGTAGGGCGCGATCTGCTGCATCCGGGCCAGCGTCTTGTTGGCCGGAAAGTCCTCGGCAATGTAGTCGCCGAGGCGGTTCCATACATCCAGATAATCCACCGGCAGTGCCGGATTGTGCCATTTGGCAAAGAACCAGGGTTGCGCGGCCACAATGCGGCCAGCCATGAGCCCGGCCGTGGGCGCCAGTTGGGTGGCCAGGCCCTGGGCCTGTTCGCGGCTGGTGATGTCGCCACTGGCAATCATCGGCAGGCGGGTGCCCGCTGCGATCTCGGCATACAGGGCATGCCGCGCGGAGCGTTTGAGCATCTCCCCGGCAAAGCGCGGGTGCAGGGTCAGCGCATCCACCCCCTCGTCTTCCAGCAGGCGCAGGCGATCGTGCAGCCTGAGTCGCCAGTCTGGCGTTTCGCGCCCCAGGCGGGTCTTGACCAGAAGCGGGCCGGCAAAATGGCAGCGCAGCAGGCGGAGGATGTCGCGCAGGCGGTCGAGATCTTCGAACAGGTCGCCGCCGCCGCCCTGCCGGCGGATGCCGGGTGCAGGGCAGGCGATGTTGAGGTCAAGGCCGTCGGGTTGCAGCGGTGCGAGGCAGTCCAGCGTCTCTGCGAGCCGGTCTGTGCTGAGCACGAGCAGCTGATAGATCACCTTGCCCTCCTGCGGGCGTCGCTTGAGCCAGGGGGAGTTGCGCGTGTTCTCTGCCAGGATGCTCCGCGCGGAGAGCATTTCCGTCCACAGGGCGCCATAGCCGCCAAAGTCCGCAATCAGGCGGCGGAAGGCGCTGTGGGTGATACCGGCCATGGGCGCGCAGAAGAGTGCCGGCGAAAAGTTCACGCCGCGCAGGATCAGTGGGGCCAGAGGAAGGCTTGGGCTGTCTGTCATAAAAGGGTGCGCAGTCTGGACAACTGCGGGGGGAATGTCAAATTTCCTGATGCCCGGGCGAGCGATACGAGTTTCTCGCCCAGTGCTTCCGGATTTTCGTGGGCGAAGAAGAGGCGCAGCCACAGCTCCGCGCCGATGATGTGGAGGCGCAGGCCGGCGTCGCCCTGCTCTGCCAGGTCGACAAGTTCCCGGGTCGTCCGGACCGTCCATTGCATTTGCTCGGCCAGCAGTCCGCCCGTAAGGATTCCCGCGGTGCCTTTGGAATAGGTGTGGGGAACGGGAAATCCTTTTTTCTTTGCGTAAACGATTTTCCCGGGGAGGCACTTTTCGGCCGCTTTTTTAACCACCCATTTTGAGATCCCCCGGTGCAGTTTGGCGCTTGCGGGCAGATGAAAGGCGAAGTCGAACATGCCGTTCTCGAGAAAGGGCACCCGCATTTCCATGGATGCGGCCATGCCCATGCGATCATGCCGGTGTAGAATCCAGGAAAGATGGTCGTAGAGGTCGAAAAACATGTGGGCCAGCATGGCCCGGTCCGCGGGCGGCTCCACCGGTTCAAGCAATTTCATCAGGCGGTAGGGGAGAATTTCGGCGTTCGCGTCGAAGGCCATGACCATGCGGCTCTGAAGAGCCGAAAAATGCATCCCCGGCAGCGTGCAGAAGGGGCTGAGCATGAGCTGCGCCCTTTTTTGTTTGAGGTGCCGCCGGGGAAAGAGGCTCCGTCCAAAAGCCGCGTCCCACCGCCGGTGTGTCTTGGCATACCAGGCATACCCCCCAAAGAGTTCGTCCGCGCCCTCACCGGTCAGCAACACCTTGATGCCGTCCGCGCGGCATTTTTGGGCCACGGCGAGCAGGGCCGGATCGCTCGGATGATAGATGAACCCGTCGCTGTGCCAGACGGCCGTTGGCAGCAAGCGCAGGAATTGTTCCCGGTCTACCTGCACGCGATGGACGGGCATGCCGATGTGCTGGCCGACCCGCTGCGCCTGGTCGCCTTCGCTGTCCTTGCCGCTGACGTCCGCCACATAGCCTTGCAGCCCGGGCAGGTACTGGTGGGCGTAGCTTGCGATCAGGCTGGAGTCGACACCGCCGCTGACCATGGCGGCCACCGGCACATCACTGGCCAGATGAAGCTTCACGCTTTGCTGGAGGTGTTCCTGGAAGGTTGCGACGAGCGCGCCGCGATCAACTTTCCCGGCTGCTGCGGCCAGGCGCGCGACGTCCAGGTCCTGAAGCACATGGGCGTAGCAGTTTTTTTCGATTCCGGCGTCATGGATCCGCCACCAGTGGCCCGCTTCGACGGCATCGAGCCCTTCAAACAGATACTTGTGCGATGCCCGCTGGCGGTACATCAGGCGCTGCATGAGCATCAGCCTGTCCACCCGGGTCGGCACAGCCGGATGCTGGAGGATGGCCTTCGCTTCGGAGGCGAAGATGAGTTCTGCACCGGCCTGAGCCACCAGCAGCGGCTTGATGCCAAGCCGATCGCGTGCCAGCCAAAGCGTGTTTGTGCGCCGGTCGAGGTAGGCGAAGGCGAACATGCCGTTTAAAAGCGGGAGGGAGCGTTCCGGACCCCAGTGGTGGAGGGCCTGCAGCAGCACCTCGGCATCTCCGGTGCTGGTGAAGTGCATCCCTTCCCGCTCCAGTGTCTGGCGCAGTTTCAGGTAGTTGTAGATTTCGCCGTTATAGGCCAGTACGCCCTGCGCATCGCGGGTCAGGATGGGCTGCCTGGATTTTGCGGAGAGATCGAGGATGGTCAGGCGATTGTGCCCGAAGGCCGCGTGCCGGTCATGCCAGATCCCCGTGTCGTCCGGTCCGCGATGGCGCATGATGGCGAGCATGGGCACGACGCGCTGCGGATCGACGGTTGTTCCGTCCCTTCGAAATAGTCCGGCTATGCCGCACATGGATCGTTCCTTTCGGACTCGTTGCCGCGCCTGCACTAATCTCCGTGCAAAAAGCGGCGCAGAATGGCTTGTTTTCGGCTGCGCAGCCAGCTGCGCAGGAGCATGATTCGAATCGCGAGGCGTATCAGCCGGCGCGGATGTGCCAGCAGCAGATCCCGATAGATCGGCACAATGGGGCGCGCGATGGTTGAAACCCCGCAGGCACGCCGGAACAGTTGCTGCCGGAGCGGGAAGGCTTCAAAAGGGCCCAGCTTGCCAAGCAAGTCCAGCATCAGCATGGTGCGCAGGCACTTCTCGCACCGGCAGCAGTTATCGCGACGTCCGTAGTTCTTCCAGCAAACCCGCAGGTGACGCTGCACAAGCGGGTGATCCGCGATGCCCCGTAGCTTGTCCATGCGCCCGGCCTCAGCCCCTTGATGCACAAATGTGAGCTGCTCATTGGACCAGAATGTGTCGGTCGCAGGATGCGTTCCGCAGGGCACCTGAAACGGGCTTGTGTAGGACGCGGAGATGAGCACCCGGTGGACGTCCGGCAGGGTGTACGCGGCCGAGGCCAGCGCGCCGCCATGCTCCTGGATCCAGTTCATGCCGCGGATCAGGGGGTGCGTGCGCAGATTCGTGCGCACGGTAATCAGCCGATGCCCGGTGCCGTCGGCGATCTGTTGCAGGTGTTGCCGGGTATCCTCGGCCCGGCGCAGATCGTCAATGCCGACATCAAACCCCTGCACATACACCAGGTCGTCAATCGGTTCCCCGGGGCATAACAGAGAATAGAAGGAGTCTACGCCGCCGGTAAAAAAGAGAGCTGTGCGGCGTTTTTCCGGCAGATCCGCCGCCCGTGGCGCCGGATCAGACGAAATCGCGACCGGCGTATATCCCCACCATGCGCTAAACTGCGCCATGAGGGTGCGGGCATGTTCGAGCCAGAGCGGAGAGATTGAAACACCCTCGATCTGCAGGTCCCGGCCGGCTTTCATCGCGGGCAGCAGGAACGCGGAAGCCATCCCTTCCGCGCGGGCATGCAAGGAAACATCGGCCGATTCATACCAGACCGGGCAGCCGTCCACGTCAACCGTAAGCCGTGACGGGACGCCCTGACCGTCAAGGCGCAGGTGCCGAATACGTAACGGCGCCGCCTTCATGCGAATGGCGGTCTGCAAAAGGGCTGGGCTTGTCAGCGTGTCAGCTTCGCGCGGCTGTGCGGTCGTGATGTTCATCGCCAATTTCCATCCATTCTACCCCGGGGAAACGTTTTGCGAGCGAGAAGCGGAAGACCGCCTCACACTTGTAGTAGCTGTTGGCATACAGCTTGACCTGCTTGCCCAGCAGCGCAGCGGCAATTGCGACGTGCAGCCGGTCCGTCCGGACCTCCGCATAGCCGTCAATCAGCCGGCACATCATCTGCATGGTGCCGGCGGCCTGCAAGGGCGAAAGGTTTGCGCATCGCAAGATGCGTGACACATCGATGTTTCCGGCCGGCAGGACGCTTCGGCTGCGCTCCTTGTCGCACCGGAAAGCCTGCAGCACGCCGCCCTTGCCGCCAGCCGTGCGCTTTTGCCGCCACTGTGCGCGCGCCAGACTCAGGTACAGCTGCACCTTCCGGTGCAGCGGGCTGTCCTGCCGGGCGATCATCCGGGGCCACCCTTCCCAGTTCTGCCGGAGCGCCGCGGGAGACAGGTGCAACGCGAGATCATCCGCCAGAAAAATCCGCGGGCCAGCAGCCACGCGCCGGACGTAGGCGTAGGAGACTTCTTCGCGGGTAAGTAGATCGACATGGCTGCCCAGTCGTTCGAGCAAATCCTGGTGACCCGCGATCGTATGCGGCAGAACAATCAGCCGCCGGACAGTCTGGTGATAGCGCTCGAGGATATCCCGTGCGGTCGGGTAAAGCGGCACGAGATTCCCGCCGCCGCCGTAAATCAGAACTTTATCCGTCGGGTCAAAGCGGGCGGCGTCAAACAAGGTGAAGGTGATTCCCGCATTTTGAAACAGCTGGTACGTGGCGCAAGCGATCATGGCATCGCCGGCGTTGCCGCCGTTCGGCAGGAATACGATCTCCCGCTCACGGGCCAGTTCGCGAAGATAGTCCTCGATCTGAATGTGCATCGATATTCTCGTAGCGTCGTTTTAGCGCGGCGGCTGTTCCAGCCAGAAGAGCACCCCGATTAGATTCCGGAGCGAAGCGCCTGCGGCAAATGGCTTGTTATGCCGGATCGGAACGCCGGCTGGCGGCAGGAGTTCGGCCAGCACGTGCGGGTCCAGGATCCCGGCAGCCCGGCTCCGGTTCGGTTCGGCGGCGGCCCGGACCGCACGCCATGGGGGCGCGTTGAGATCAAACAAACGGTAGTAGCGGCGCGGGTCAGAGCGGCGGATATATTGCCAATACCATCTTCGCACGTGCCCCAGCAGGCGATCCTTGAGCTTGCGGCTCCACGACGCCTGAAACTTGGCCTTCTTTGCCAGCGACGCGCCAAAACGGAACGAGTTTGTGTCAAACGGGATGGCCGCCAGACGTGGATTCACGCGAAGCAGGAGTTCCATCTCCAGCTGCCGGTTCTGCACGTGCCGCGCGTCCAGATTAAACACGAACTGGAGCTGTTGACGCTCGATCCACGGCAGCAGCGGCCAACTGTGTACGCTCAGACGATGCAGCACGTCCCCCAGATGAAATCGCGTCCTGCCGTTGAGCGAAGCCATATACCCCTTCTGTTCGCTTGTCAGCCCGGGCAGATCACGGCTCGCTTTCCATTTGCAGATCAGAGCCTCCACGGCAGATTCTGGCAGGATGGGGTGCAGCAGGCGCGCGAGCACGCCGGGTGCAATACCCCAGGTGTTGACGCTTGTAAAATGTGCATCCACCGCACGTTCGCCGGGCTTTGTCGGGAGCAGGAAGAGCCTCGCCGCCAGACCGCCCCAGGTGTAGTCGAAGATTATGCCCGACCAGAAATAAGGCGCGGCGCGCGCCAGTTTACTGTCGCCACCGGATGCGGCTTCCATCCCGCCAAACCCTCCCGGCACTGCGTATCCTTGAGCTGTTTGGCGGGCGAGTGCCACAGCAGCCTCCAGTGATGGATCATCGGCATCCACAGTTAGTGTCAGCCGCAGCGCCTCCGCGACCGCACGGGCGGCGCGGACTTCAAAGTCATCCCGCCGCCCCCATGTAAACGGCGTGTATGCGACACCTTCGGCGCTTAAAACAGCCGCCATCAGGCGGGAGTCCAGTCCGCCGGACAGGAGCAGGGACGTCTCTGCCGCCCGTGGCAGGTGCCGCCGGATGCTGTGGCGCATCATGGCTGCCGCGCGCACCAGAATCTCTTCGTTTGAGGTATCGCGCCACGTTTCCTCCGGTTGCAGGCGGAAGATCTCACGCTCGCAAACGCCGCCCTCCGGCTGCCACTCGAGCCGGTGCCCCATCGAAAGGCGCGCCACGCCATCCACCAGCGTTCGTCCTTCGACGAGGCCATGGGTTAACAGGATGCCAGCCAACCCCAGTGGGTCCAGAACATTCGGGCAGGCCGGATGTGCGATGCAACAGGCTGGACTCGATCCCGCAACCAGCACATCTCCCTTTTGTGTGTAATAGACCGGGAAAAGCCCGAGCGGGTCGCACATGACCGACAGGGCACCGCTTGGCGCGCTTGCGATGCCCAGGAAATATCCGTCAAACGCGCCGAGTTCGCCGCCCTGTGCGCACCACGCCGCCAGTAACCGGCGGGCATCCAGTTGCTCGTCGGCATCGGTTAGCGCGTACCCCAGCAGCAGCCCGAAGGACTCCGGGTGGTCTGTGCAGTTCCACGGCGTGTTTTCCCAATGTGTCCAGGCTACCGCCAGCGATCCGGTTTCGGCAACGCGCACCGTGGCGCCGGACAAATGCGCAAACGTCTGCCGGATGGCGGCTAGAAATTGCTTTCGGCGGGCCGGATTTGCATCGTACGTAAGGGCAAAATGTGACATGGCGCAGCTCGTTAATCAAAGGCCCTGCAGGCGCTTGGCCAGCAACCGCAGGATGGAACACGACCGCAACACACGGTTCTGCGCCTGAACAAGCCGCGCGCGCAGTTGAAAGCCGGCGCGACTGCGCACCAGGTGAACATCGCGATGGGCCTCGTCAAATACCTCGACCGCCGCCGATGAAGTCCGGATGTCCGAGCCGCCAATCACCTGTTGCAGGACAACCGACGGCGCACACGCGTAGACCCGCCCGAAGCGCCGTAGATTTGCGGCATACCAGCGATCAATGGCCTTGTGCCGGGCCACCCACGGCCAGATGGTCCGTGCTGTCGGGAGTTCATGCAGCAGCGCCCCCAGGACCGTGCCGTTCAAGAGGTAGGCTGCGGTATTCGATGCGCCGGAAACTTCCAGCAAGCGCAACGTGCCGGCGTTTTCGGCCAGGCGTATCGGCTGGCGTGGCTTGTGCGAGCAGAGGTAGACCGCGGCCCAATCCTCCGGCAGACGCGCCACCCACACGGCAGTTATCTTCTTCCATTGCTGCGACATTTCCGGTGTCAGATGCGCATCATCCTCGACAATCAGAACCGTTCGGGCGCCGTTGCGCTGCGCCGCCTCGATCACGGCGCGGTGCGACAACACGCATCCGGCTTTCCCCGCCCAGGCGCGTTGTCGTTGTTCACGCGTACGCTTCCGGAACCACGGCTTTTGTCCATACCCCGGAAGGGAAAGGCCGCAAACAGCCGCCATGCGCGCCGGTACAAGGCCGAACGTTTCGGTCCACAATGGCTGCTCCGCCCGGAAGGCAGCCATGCGATCGATGCGCCGATCAAGGTTGATGACATAGCATTGTTCGGGCAGCACGGGGCTATCCGGCATGGTGTGCTTGTGGTGCGTGTCAGTCTGGCTTTCCCCGTTCATTGGCGCACATGGTACGCCACCTTGGCTTTTGGTAGCAAGCGGCAGCCATGTTTATTATGGTGCCATCCATGGTCTTTTCCTGAAGCACCACATAAGCCGCGTTTTTAACCGCCAAGACGC
>JBAXVM010000124.1:0-8127 GCA_037129105.1 bacterium | reverse complement strand
TGTTCAAACAATGTTGGGTTGCGGGCTCGCGCCCGCGCTGGGTCCTTCGTGGTGATAATTCCCGACCGCTTCAGGACAAGACCATGTCGTCGCACCATGGTCTTTTCCTGAAGCGCCACAATTTGTCCAACCGCCAAGCCGTTCGCAGGCTCACGGCAGACCGCCAAGGTCGCCAAGACCAACAATTTCGATGTTTCCGCCTGCGGAGAGACAACGTCTGGGAAACTTGGCGTACTTGGCGGCCTGCCGAACGGCTTGGCGGTTAAAAACGCGGCTTAAGTGGTGCTCCAGGAAAAGACCATGGTCGTCGCACCGCGGCAATCAGTTCATGCTTGGCACAGCGTTCGGAAACGGCGATGATCTACGCGAACGAAGCGATGCGCCAGCGGCCTGTTGGTGGACTGTAAGTAATCCGGGATGGATGGCCGCAGCTGATCCGTGACGTTGGCGCGCAAGAGGAACGAGGAACAGGCCGGACATCGCAACGCCAAGGTACAATGACCAACGCCCATTCACAACCGCACGCCGCGTCCAACCCGCCCGCGCCTTTGGAGCGCATCACCGGCACGGTCGAGAATATTGTCTACCGCAGCGAGGAGACCGGCTACACCGTCTGCAGCGTGAAGCCCGCCGGCCGCGATGTGGCCAGTGTGACCGTGGTGGGCAACACGGCTGCCATCTGGGCAGGTGAAGAACTGATTGCCGAAGGGCGATGGAAAAGTCATCCGCAGCATGGCCGACAGTTCCAGGCGGAGATGATCCAATGCATCACGCCCACGTCGATCGAGGGGTTGCGCCGCTACCTGGCCAGCGGCCTGATCCGGGGGGTGGGTCCGGTCATGGCGGATCGGATTGTCGCAACGTTCGGCGCCCAGACGCTTGACATCATCGAAAAAGAATCCCGCCGGCTGGAGGAGGTGGAAGGGATCGGCCCCCAACGCCGCCAACAGATCAAGGAGTCCTGGACCGAGCAGCACGCCGTGCGCGACATCATGATTTTTCTCCAATCGCACGGCATCGGCACGGCGCAATCTGCACGTATCTACCGCCAATACGGCGCGGACGCCATTGCCGTCGTCAAACGCAACCCCTACCGCCTGTGCAACGATGTCTGGGGAATCGGTTTCAAGACGGCAGACAGCATCGCGCTGCGCGTGGGCGTGCCCAAGGATTCGCCGCTGCGCGCCTGCGCGGGGCTCTCGTACCTGTTGTCATCCCTGTCCGATGAAGGCCACTGCTACGCACCGGAAGCCGAGTTGGTACTTCAGGCACAGGCCATGCTCGACATTCCGGTAGAGACGCTCGGCTTGTCTCTGACCGAGGAACTTGCACAAGGGCGCTTGGTGCGCGAACAGGACCGCATCTACCTGCGCCCCCTGTACGAGTCCGAGCGGCGCGTGGCCGCCCACCTGCAGCGGATGCTCGAAGCGCGTCGCCGCTTCCCGGAGATCCCGGCGGCCAAAGCCGTGGCGTGGGCGGAACGCAAAATGGGCCTTGAACTCGCGCCGGCCCAGCGCGAGTCGCTGCTGGCCGCGCTCGATGCAAAAGTCTCCATCATCACCGGCGGTCCGGGCGTGGGAAAAACCACCATCATCCGCGCCCTGGTTGAAATCTTTGGCGCGCGCAAACTCGTAACCCACCTTGCCGCACCCACCGGCCGCGCCGCCCGGCGCATGTCCGACGCCACCGGCCATGACGCACAGACCCTGCATCGCCTCCTCAAGTATCTGCCCGCCGAGCATGCCTTTACCTACACCGCTGACAATCCGCTCGAGGGCGATGCCTTTATCGTCGACGAGTCGTCCATGATCGACATCCGGCTCATGGACCAGTTTGTGCAGGCGCTGCCGCTGCACGCCTGCCTGATCCTCGTGGGCGACATTGACCAACTCCCCAGCGTCGGCCCCGGCAACGTGCTGCGCGACGCCATTCAGTCCGGTGCCATCCCCTGCCGCCGTCTCACCACCATCTTCCGTCAGGATGCCTCCGGCCTGATCGTGCGCAACGCCCACCATGTCAACAACGGCGAAAAATTCGAAACCGCCAAGAGCCCCAGCGACTTCTATTTCGTCGAGACCGAGGAACCCGAGCAAATCCTCGAGCGCGTGGTGGACATGGTGACCCGCCGGATGCCGCAGAAGTTCCGTTTCGACGCCATGAGTGAGATCCAGGTGCTGAGCCCCATGCGACGTGGTCTGCTGGGCGCCGAGAACCTCAACAGCGTGCTGCAGCAGGCGCTCAATCCGACCGGCCCGGCCCTGTCGCGCGGCGGCACCACCTTCCGGCGTGGTGATCGCATCATGCAGATTCGCAACAACTACGAAAAAGAAATTTTCAACGGCGACATCGGCTTCGTGAAAACCGTGGATGAAACAGACCGTTCACTGGTGGTGACCTTCGACGGACGGCCGGTGCGCTACGAATCCACCGATCTCGACGAACTGGTACTCGCGTATGCCTGCACCATCCACAAGTCGCAGGGCAGCGAATACCCGGCCGTGGTCATCCTGCTCCATACGCAACACTTCAAGCTGCTGCAGCGCAACCTGCTGTACACCGCCATCACGCGCGGCCGCAAGCTGGTCTGCGTGGTCGGATCTTCCAAGGCGGTCGGCATCGCCATCCGCAACAACGAAGTGCGCGAACGCCGCACCACCCTGCGCGACCGGCTGGCCGGAAATCTGTAGCCGGCGCCCCGACAGGGCGTTTCTTTGTAAACTTGGACAAAAGTGGTGGTTGACGTTAAACATGCAAATGCTACCATTATTCCATGTGTGCCAGACCTAAACGTGCCCCATTTGCAGTGTCCACAACCGCCCAGGTGCTGGGTTTTCTGCGGGGCGCCGACGGCTACATCTCGGGCCAGATGATTTCGGAAAAGCTCGGCCTGTCGCGGGTGGCCATCTGGAAGCATGTCAAAACGCTGCAAGCGCAAGGGTGCCACATTGAGACCTGCCGGCACCGGGGGTACCACCTGATCGGCGTGCCGGACATGCCCACAGAGGAAGCGGTCGTCGCGCAGCTCCAAACCCGGGCGCTGGGCCGCCCCCTGCTTTTTTTCCGTGAGGTGGACTCGACCAACCGCCAGCTTGCCAAACGCGCCACGGATTCCGCCGAAGGGCTGACCCTGGTGGCGGACCACCAGACTGCCGGACGCGGCCGCATGGGACGCGCCTGGTTTTCGCCTGCCGGCGCAAATGTCTACCTCTCGGTGCTACTCCGGCCAGCGGTGAGTCTGGCACAGATACCCACCCTGCCGCTGGTCGTCGGATGCGTGGTGGCGAGCACGCTGGAAAACATGGCCCCCCGGCTTCCGGTTAAGCTCAAATGGCCCAATGACCTGCACATCCATGGCAAAAAACTTAGCGGCATTCTGTGCGAACTGACGGCAGAGACGGATGGCGTGCAACAAGTGATCGTAGGCATCGGCCTGAACGTGAACCTGAACCGCGGGCAACTGCCGCGCGCCATTCATCAATCTGCCACATCGCTGCGGATCGAAACGCGTCGCGCGTACTCCCGTGCCGAAGTTGTGGCCGAGATCTTGAATCAACTGGAACCCGCCTACCACCGCTGGTGTGCGGAAGGGCTGAAGCCTTTTCTGCCGCAACTCGCCACGCTTGACCTGCTGAAGGGACGCGCCACGCGCGTCGAACAAACCGGCCGCCAGGCCGTTGAGGGCATCGCAGACGGCATCGGCGAGGATGGCACACTGCAGTTGCGCCAGCCCGACGGATCACATCTCTTCATCTGCTCCGGCGATGCGCATGTTATTCCGCCTGCGGCGGAATAACTTTTGGGGTGGCGGCCGCCGCTAACCATGGACCGTAGGAGCTGTGTACACACCATCGCGGACGGTTCGGAGAGCCGTCCCTACCTCGCTGCCGCGCATTACAGAACAAAAGACAAAGGATCGCCACTAAGAGCGATCGCCCACCACACGTCAAATCTGTTTAATCTGCCGAGCTTCATCCTGCTGATGCAAAGATACAACTCTGCCGTAGCGGCTTCCGAAACACAGATCTTGCGACCCGCCGCCAACCGCAACAGCAGTCCCGTAGGGCCTGCTGTACTTTTTCAACAGAAATCCCAATTCAGGCGCGTATCCGCGCCCCACTTTTTTTCGGCGCAGCCGAAAAAAAAACCCCACCTTGCCGTATGGACGAAACCTCTGGGGCCCCTCTTGCGAGGTGGGCGCTTTAGCCGGCGTTTCGCGGTCCCTGCCCGAAGACAGGCATCCGACCCGCGCCAGATTCAAACACCCTTCATTACATGTAGGCCAGAGAAATAACGTCTATTCACGCACAAGGCAGGGTCACGTTAAATCACAAAAGAGCGAACAAAAAAACCTCTTCCGCTACGCATCTCGTATCTCAACCGGCAGCTGCTGCTTCAACGACTGGATGATCTTCTGGAGCGATCCATTCACCTCGTCGTCCGTCAGCGTCCGGGTCGGTGATCGAAATTCCAGCGCATAAGCCATGCTGCGCTTGTCATTACCGATTTCCTTGGAGGTAAAGATATCAAACAATGCCACGCCGGTCAAGTCCGCAACGCCCGTCTGGCGGATCGCCGCAACGATTTCCCCATGTTTGACCGTGATCGGCGCGACCAGCGCCAGATCGCGTCGGACCGACGGGAAGGAAGGCGCGTTCTGAGCTAACGCCACCCGCCCCACGCCGGCCAGCAACGGATGGAGCTTCATCTCCGCCACGGCCAGCGGCGAAGTCAGCCGGTAGGGATGGCGCAAGGCTTGATTCACCAACCCCAGAATGCCGAGGGGTTCACCGTTGAGCAGGATCTCGGCGGCCCATTGCGCCTCCATGGCCGGGTGACTGACCGGCCGCAGCGTAATGGCACCCGCATGCAATCGGGCGGCCAGCACCTCCACGGCACCCTTGAGCCAAAGCGCAGCCTCCTCATGGGAAACCGGGCGCCGGCGATCGAGCGCGCTGCGCCCAACCGGGCCGCACAGCCCGAGCACGATGCGCTCTTCCTCCGCCGGGTTATCCGTTGCATCCCGCCAAAACACACGCCCCATCTCAAACAGCGAAACCGTCTCCACCTGCCGCGCGGCATTGCGTCCCAGCGCACCGATCAACTGGGGAAGCAACGAATCACGCATGACGGCATAGTCGGCGCTGACCGGGTTCGGCAGCACCAGGCGTCGACCGGCGTGGCGGGTGTCGAAGGCGTCCAGTTCCGCCGCGGAGAGAAAACTGTAGTTCATCGACTCGGTGAACCCGATCCCGAGCATCGCATGCCGGCAGAGCGACACCGCGCGCACACCCGCATCGTCAGCCGCGGCCACGGCCACAGTCTGCGGCGCCTGGTCCGGGATCGAAGCCAGGCCATGTATACGCGCCACTTCCTCGATGAGATCAGCCTCAATCTCCAAGTCCACCCGCCAGGAGGGAATGGCAAAGATTGCATGATCGGCATCACGCTCCACCAGTCGCAAGCCGAGTGCCGTCAGCGTCTGGGTCATACGATCTTCACCCAGCATCACGCCGATCACTTCGCGGCAGCGGCAGAAACGCAGCGACACAAGGCGTGATCCGGCGGGCTGGCTGCCAACAGCAATCACCCCCCGGGCCACCTTTGCGCCGCCGCATTGTACCAGCAAGGCCGTCGCGCGTCGGCTGGCCCAGTCTGCCAGCCCGGGATCAACTGAGCGCTCGAAGCGGCGCGAGGACTCGGTCTTCAGGTTGAGCATCGTGGAAGTGCGCTTGACCGAAGGCGGATCGAACGTCGCGCTCTCGAGCAGTACCGCATCCGTGCTGCCAGCGGCAATTTCGCTACCCGCCCCGCCCATCACACCTGCCACGGCCACGGCCGCGTGCGGATCCGCAATCACCAGCATCTGATCATCCAGCGTGCGTTCAACATTGTCGAGCGTGACCATGCGTTCACCGGCGCGGGCGCGCCGCACCACGATGGTGTGCTCGGCCACGCGGTGGTAATCGAAGGCATGCAGGGGCTGGCCGCATTCGAGCATCACGTAGTTGGTGACATCCACGATCAGGCTGATCGGCCGCACGCCGCACAATTCCAAGCGGCGTCGCATCCACTCCGGCGCCGGGCCGTCCTGCACCCGGGTTAGCACGCGGGCCGTGTAGTGCGGGCAACGCTCGGCGTCCTCCACGATTACAGTCGCCAGCTTCGCCACCGGCTCGTCCGACTCCGGGAACGACACATCCGGCAGCTTGACCGGCCGGTCCAGCAGCGCGGCGAACTCGCGGGCAATGCCGATGATCGAGAGGCAATCCGACCGGTTCCAGGTGATCTCCAGATCCAACACCGTGTCCGGGCGCGGCAGCGTCTCCGTAAGCGGCAGTCCGGCCGGCAGCCCGGGATCGAGAACCACCAGCCCCTCATGGCGATCCGACAAACCGAGTTCATCCTCGGCGCATAGCATGCCGAACGATTCCACCCCGCGAATCTTGGCCTTCTTGAGCTTCGAGCCGTCCGGCAGAACCGCGCCGAGTTTGGCCAGACAAACCTTCTGTCCTGCCGCCACATTGGGCGCCCCGCAAACGATCTGCAGTTCAGCCGTGCCATCAAAAACCCGACACACGCGTAGCCGATCCGCGTTCGGGTGCGGTTCACAGGCACGCACCTCCGCGACCACGTAATTCTCCTGCTTGTCAAAGCCGATCTTGTCGATCCCCTCAACCTCCACGCCGGAGAAAGTCAGCTTGTCGGCCAGATCCTTGACCGTAAGGCCGGAGAGGTCAACGTATTCGCTTAGCCAGGAGACGGGAACTTTCATGATGATTGGCTCCAGGAGAGAAAGAAAGGGTTCAGGGTTCAGGGTTCAGGAGTCAGGAGTCAGGGGTCAGGGTTCAGGTAGGGCGGGGCCGCCGGACCCGCCGGGTTTTAACGCATTCTTCAAGGTCGCAAATTGCGACCTTGAACGACGAACGAGCTCCTATGCAAACTGCCCCAAATACCGCACATCGTTCTCGTACAGGTGTCGGATGTCGGTGATGCCGTACTTGATCATGGCGATGCGTTCTACGCCCATGCCGAAGGCATAGCCGTAAACTTTCTCCGGGTCGTAGCCCACGTGTTTATACACACGCGGGTCCACCATGCCGGCGCCGGCGATTTCGATCCAGCCGCTCATTTTGCAAACGCGGCAGCCGGTGCCGCCGCAGACGTGGCAGGAGAAATCCACCTCCACGCTGGGCTCTGTAAACGGAAAGAAGTGCGGGCGGAAACGCACGCCCACGCTGGGCCCCATGGTTTCGCGGGCAAAGCAGGCCAGTGTGGCTTTCAGGTCAGCCAGCGAGACCGGCTTGGTGTCCACATACAACCCTTCAATCTGGTGAAAGTTGGCGCTGTGCGTGGCATCCGTGGTGTCGCGACGATAGCAGCGTCCGGGCGTCACAATGCGCAGCGGTGGCGGATGCGATGTCATCATGCGAATCTGCACCGGCGACGTCTGCGTGCGCAGCAACTGATCCGCGCCCAGCCAGAACGTGTCCGTATCATCGAGCGATGGATGATGCGCCGGCGTGTTGAGCGCGGTGAAGTTGTTAAACCGGGTTTCGATATCCGGGCCATCGGCCACAGTAAACCCAAGGCGCGCAAAGACGCGGCAGACCTCTTCGATCACACGCGAAACCGGGTGCATGGTACCCAGGGTGTGCCAGCGACCGGGAAGCGTGACATCGAACGGCGCCACGGCCTCGCGTGGCGCGGCAGCGGCCTGACGGGCGGTAAGCTCCGCCTCCAGGTCGGTACGCCAGGCATTGGCGCGACGTCCGAACTCCGGGCGCTCTGCCGCCGGCACATCCTTGAGCTGCTTCATCATGGCCGGAATCAGGCCATTGCGCCCCAGATAGCGCACGCGCACCTGCTCCAGGCCCGCCGCCTCCGGGGCGGCGCGCAGCTCCGCCAGGGATTGTTCTTGCAAGGCCTCCAGTTCAACAAGCGTCATGATACCGCCTCCCGACAACATTGCGCCCCAAGTCAGGGAAATGTCGCTCAGGAGAAGGTACCCGAAACGGCCGCGGAGATGAAGGGGATTCTACGCGTGTGCATCCGTTGGGCGCATCCCTGTTTCCTTGACCTACAGCAGACTGCGGGTGGTGCGCGTTGTCCGTAAGCGACGGTAGGGAC
>JBAXVM010000123.1:0-8169 GCA_037129105.1 bacterium | reverse complement strand
TCAGCCCGCCGGACTGCCCGCTATCCGAAGAATTCCCCATTTCGGAATCGCTGGCTTTCCCTCCATGGTCTTTTCCTCTCTCATACTTATAACACGCCGCGCAGGTCCCTTCGGAGCTGACCATGCAGGGGCCCACGGGCGACAGGGGGGTGCAGCGGGTGGCGAAGAAGGGACATTGCAGCGGCGCGCACTTGCCCTTGATTACGTCGCCGCAGAGGCAGCCGGGGGCTTCGCGCCCAGGTCCGATGGTCAAGCCCAAGCGTTTTTCCGCATCGTAGGCGGCGTATTCCGGGCGCAGCTTCAGCCCGCTCTCCGGAAGCACCCCGATGCCGCGCCAGTGCGCATCTGCCGGCTGGAGAAACTGCTCCATCACGGCCTGCGCCTGCGGGTTGCCGTCCGGACGAACCACACGCGCATACTGGTTTTCCACCTCGGCGCGGCCTTCCACCAGCTGGGTCAGGATACCACACAGGCCATACAGAATATCGAGCGGCTCAAACCCCGCAATCACGCAAGGCTTGCCATGGTCCCGCGCAACCGGCTCGTACGGGCGCATGCCGATAATGGCGCTCACGTGTGCCGGGCAGAGAAAGGCGTCCACCCGCACCTCGGGATCGGCCAGCACGGCACGCAGTGCCGGCGGCACCAGCTTGAAGGCTGTCAGCAGCGAAAGGTTGGTCACACCTGCCTCGCGGGCGCGGCCGATCAGCGACACGACCGGCGCGATGGTGGTCTCGAAGCCGATGCCCAGGAACACGACCTCGCGCCCGGGCTCCGCCTGCGCCAGTGTCAACGCGGCGCGCGGCGAGTAACAGACCTCCAGGGTGGCGCCGCTGGCGCGGCTATCTGCCAGGGAGCCATCCGATCCCGGCACGTGCAGCATGTCGCCAAAGGTTGCGATCGTGATGCCGCGACGCGCCAGTTCCATGGCTGCATCAATGTAGCCGGGCGCAGTCACGCAGACCGGGCACCCCGGCCCGCTGACCAGCGTGACGTTGGGCGGCAGCAGTTCGCGGATACCATAGCGCGCAATGGCCATGGTATGACTGCCGCACACCTCCATGACCTGCGCCGCCCGGCCGCGCGCGGCCAGCGCCGCGCCCAGCGTCCGCAGCCGCGCGCACAAGGCCTCGGCCGCGCCGGGATCGCGGAACGCCTCGCTGTAATTGGGTTCCATATGCCGGTCTACACAAACTCGACCCACAAGGCCCATAAGGCGGTTTGTGTATCGAGCAGCAGCCTCACGACTTCTCTGTACTACTACCCGTCAAAACCGTGTTTTTCTAACACCATTTTTTTCTCGCGCAGAGGCGCGGGGGCGCAGAGGAGAATATTGGTGTTGCCTCTGCGCCGCGCTGGGTTCTTTGCGTTCTTTGTGGTTAAAACTGGCTTTCATCTAACGTTATCCCAGTGTTTGTTCGCAGCGCAGCCTCGCGGCGGGCTTGCCTCCACCGTGAAACAAAGCCAGCACGGTTTTGTTGGCGCCATCGATGTTGTCGGGAATCTTGAAACGTCCGCGGGCCAAGCCGATCCGCTTCGAACTGTCCCGCTCCCGCAGGGCGGTCAACTGCACGACGGGTATTCCACGGCGCGATATCACGACATGATCCTCTTTACCCGATAGGAGCGTTTCTACCAGCCGCGAAAGGTGCGTCTTGGCGTCGCACAAACCAACCGTACGCATCCGTTTCTCCCCTTTGTTTACCAGACTAGACTAGTTTGTTGCCTGCCAAAGGTCAATGGTTGCGTCGCAGAGAGCAGCTGTTCTCATTACGGCGCCAAAACGCCTTACGGCGTCACTACAAACGGCCTAGAATCGTCAAGAAGCCGTTCGTAGTGTGCCCGTAAGGGCATTCTCGTCAGCCATAATGAGAACTACTGCGAAGGAATCGCCCGCAGCATGGCTACGATGTCGTCGGCGTCATCGTCTCGGCCAGTTCCCGGAACAATGCGATCCGTGCCATGGCCTCGCCTTCATCGAGCTTGCCGATGGCATACCCGGCGTGGATGATCACGTAATCACCGACCTGAACCGGTCCAATCAGTGACAAATCAACCTCATGGCGCACCCCCCCCAGGTCCGCGACCCCGAGGCCGTCCGCCCCGATCTGTGCGATTTTCATGGGAATGGCCAGACACATACGAAAGCCCCTTCTTTCAACCAACGTGACTGCTCAGGCGGTACGGGTCGGTTGACGACTACGGCGAAGAATTCGGCATTCCCCTCGTTATCCGTAGTCGTCGCCGTAGTCGTCCACCGAGTTCTGCCCGCGTGGGCAGGCCATGCAATGCCTCGCGGGTCGTTACGGGCGGCTCCTTGTGACGGGCGAGCAGATTGTCAATCCGTTCAGGGTCCAGCGGACGCCGGTTGCCGAAGAAGAAAGCGCGCTTCCCTCGATCGCCTCCGCCTCCGGAAAGTTCCGCCCAAACGTCCGCACCGCGCCGCGACCGACAACCCGCCCATGCCGCAGCAAAGGTTCACCACGCGCGTATTGTCGGCTTCCGCAATCATCGTTGTTCCAACCTCATTCCAGAACACACGTACCATACACCCGCACGCCGCATTCGATCAATGGTTCTCCTTCTCATGGAGTCTGTTTTGATCCTCAAGTCATAACACCGTTACCCGCGCGCCTGAAAATTAATGCGCATCCACTGCGCGCAATCTTCGCAGCGTTGTTCGTGTTCGATCTTGGCAGCAAGTTTCACCTGAGCGGAGCGTAGGGAATTGTTCAGGTAGTTGTGCGTCAGGACTTCATCATCCTTTATATCCAACCGTTTCAGGATCTGGATCAACCGGTCCACGCCGAACGGCTGCAACCACGCTTCGTCCAAGCCGGTGTAACAGGTAAATGTGAGCGGCATGGACCAGCTCCGGTCGAGATCCAGAATCTGCTGGTCTCGTTTGGGCAGCGGATAGTGTTCTGCCAGGTGGATGGCTGCCGGCCGCAGTTGCGCGTTCTTTGGCTGCACCTCGCCAGCGCGCGTCTCGGGGGAGAACGACGTCTCCTGGGAAAGCAGCAACACGACGTCGCGCGTTTGCCATTCAGCCGGAAAAGTGACTGGCAGGGGCGCGCCGCTGATGACATGGCATGTGACACCTGCCTGCTCGAATGCCCTGGCCAGCACCATGTGTGTGGCGCGAAAGTGCGCGATCACCACCGGACAGACTCCTGCCGCACGATCAGCCCGCACCCGGCCGACCAGATCAGCCAATTTACGTTCCGTCGTCAGCCAGATGCGCTCCGTGAACTGCGCCGACTTGCGTCCTAAGAAAAACGAAAACAGGCCCATAAATTTACTCCTATATTTTGGCAGGCACCAGCAGCATGCCAAAACCCAGGAGCGAAATCCAGTGCCTCACAAGTCAGGCGTTTTTGTGGGACGCGTACAATCCGGAAACCCAACCCCTCATTATCACACCTGCGCAGGTGTGATAATGAGAGCAAAGCGTGCAGCTTCATATGAAACGCGGTCAGGATGCGGTTAATGAAGACGCCGCCGCTGAAAGCCACGACGCGGTGCGGCGTGGCTGAAAACGCGCCTCGTAGCCGGCGCAAAAGCGTCGAAGTGTCGGTTCAGGCACTGCCAGAGGGGGGGGAAATATGGGGCTGGCGCGGTCGGTAGAGTTGCACGCTACCGAGGTATATGCAGACCAGCAGCGGAATCTTACACCGTCGTACAAACCCAAGACCGCACGCTGCCCTCGGCCCGGGGCGGGCCGGGGCTACCAGGTCGTTACACCCGCGCAACGCGCACGCGGCAGGTGGGGCAGTCGAGGTCACTTATATAATTCAGCCTATGGAGAAGAATCGCCTACTTTGCCTCCTTGGCGGCCTGCATCTGTTTTTCCAATGCGAGGATCTGCTTGAGCAGATCATCGCGATTGCCCCGTATCTGCTCGTGGGTAGCGTCGTTTTTCATGGCCGCATGGCCCGCACGGTTCATGGCATTGAGTGCATCATTACGCGCCTGCTCAAGCTTGGCGTATCCGGTCTCCGTGGACATCTTCAGGAAAGCGACATTCGCAACTTCCATGGCGGCCTTGGCGGCTGCCACAGCAGGAAGCTCTTCGATGGCCTTAAGCAGCACTTCCCTCTGCTTGTGGATACTAGCCAGCTCCTCGAGGATCACGCGCCTGACTTCCGACGTAGTGCTGACACCTGACATGCGTGCATAGTCATCCTTCTCCTTGGCTCGCAGGGCCGCGAGCTCAGGACTGTCGGCTTTGGCCTTTTCGAGCGTGTTGTAGTGTGTATTCTTCGCTTTATCTCTGGCTGATACAATGGGGTCGATCTTCTCGTCTCTACGAAGCTTGTTGAAGGCGGCATCCGTGGTCTTGTAGGTTTCCGCGAATGACACGCACGGTTCCTGGCTTATCAGAAAGTGCTCCCGTTGTTCCAACTTGACATTCAAGGCCTGGACTTCGGTGCGCAGGTTCGCCAACTGTGTTTCGAGGGCTGTCGGTTCCACGGCATCGGTTACGGAGGCGAACAGCCCGCCTGCCAACACGATGCATGCGATCATGTTTTTCGTTTGCATGTCTACTTGATTAGAAATCGCTTTTCTTCACCCCCCGGTCGGCCTCGTCCCACTCGGGCCGAAAACATGCCGAAACCGGTCTGGAACAGCGATGTCATGGGGGAAGCATGGCAGAAACCGGTGGGAACGTCAAACCCACCGCCAAACAGCGTCTTTGTGGCGGACGGGGTACGCCCCGGCGAACAAGTCGAAGCACGGTTCGATGACCCAGTCGGCAGGCGGGTCGGTGCCGGGGACGATGCGGACGCCTTGTTGGCCTCTGTAACCTGCATGTTGCCACTTCTCTTCGCTCCGTTGCTGCCCTACGGGCAGCCGGTCTCGCCTGCGGCTCGACTTTCAACTGCAAAGGGGTTGCGGATGATGTACTGGGCCAGGCGCACCAGATCGGCGCGCGCGGGCGGCAACAATCCCTTCTCCACCCGATACGTGATGATCCGCGCCCGGAATAGCTCTTCCAGAGGCTGGATGTCTACTTCCGGCATGCCGTGAAAAAGGCCGTCGGGTTGGTTCAAGGCGGTCTGCATGTATTATCCCCGGTCGCTTCACCGCCCGCGCTTCCACACCCCACAACTCCTTGACATCCGCCATTGTCCAGCCTTACCCTTACACCGTAACAAAAGACCGCGCGCTTGAATTTGCGAAATTCGTACACCGAGGGAGATCATACATTATGAAGACTGATCAACCTTTCAAAGTTCTGCCTTGGTTGCGCGAGTTGCGCGATCAACATGCCGAAGTTCGACAGCGTATGAATCCGCAGGAAAAGGACGTGGAGGACCGCGCGTCGGAGACACTTGTGCGGGAGTACGAGGAACGTGCCCGTAAGAATCGTGAACCGTTTACGCATGCTTGTGTTGCCGAGACATCGGCAGAATACGGGCGCAAATAATGACGAATGTGGCCTCGATGCCGTAGAGCACCATCTCCGCGCAGGCGTTCGCGGGCTTCGTCGTTGGTAAGGCAGATCGGCTCCCCTCTCCGGTTGCCGCTGGTCATCACCAGCCAGTTTTGGCCAGAGATCGTTCTGCCTATTTTGCCAGAACCGCGCTTCCCTGTCGGGTTATGGCCTGATATACACCTGCCACAAGCGCCTGGCCGATGGCGATGCAGCCGTCGTTGGGCGGGGTGCGACGATGCTGCAGCACGGTCAGGCCCAGGGCTTCCAGTTGCGGGACCAGCAACGCGGTCAGGATGCGGTTCATGAATACGCCGCCGCTGAGGGCGACGACACGATGCGTTGTGGCCTCGATCCCATCACGCACCATCTCAGCGCCTGCTGCGGCAATCGCCACGTGCGCGGCATAGGCCCAGACTGCGACACAGCCACTCCCGGTAGGGACGGCTTTAGGCCGTCCAATAGACGGCGTAAAGCCGTCTCTACCGGAAAATCCAGTAGCCGGCGTAAAGCCGTCTCTACCCGGAAGGGAAGACGCCTCTGCCAATAGCAAACGAAAGGCGTCGCTCCAATCGATCCAGAGCATATCGCCTTCGCGCGTGGCGCAATAGGGTATGGTCGGCAGGGGGGTGCCAATTATGAAGCGTCGCGCTGCAGCTTCAAGCCGGATCGCGGATTGGCCCTCGTATGTCGTGTTTCGGCTGGCAAGACCCAACGCCGCGGCAAAGGCATCAAACAAGCGCCCGGCCGCGTGCGTGAGCGGCGCCTGCACACCTGCCACGCACTGTTGGCGCCACACCTGCCACTCCTCGTCAGTAATCCCCAGCTCCGCGCGCCAAGCGGGAGAAAGATCGATCCCGGCGGCCACACAACGTCCTGCCAGTTGCCGCGCCGGACGCTGCACCGCTGCATCTCCACCCGGCAGCGGCACGCCGGCAAAGGACGCGAGTCTGTGGCAGGTGTCGTCGCGCAGTTCCAGCAGTTCCGCGCCCCAGATATGGCCGTCCGTTCCCAGGCCTGTGCCGTCGAACACCAAGGCCAGCCCGTGCTGCAAGCCATGTTCGCCCAGGCAGGCGGCAGCATGCGCGTGGTGGTGCTGAACCTCGCGCACCGGCACGCCCAGGCGCCGCGCGATCTCGCGTCCGATGCGGGTGCTGTGCATGTCCGGATGCAGGTCCACCGCCACGCATTCCGGCACGCGGTTGACAAAACGCGGCAGCGCGTCCGCCACCTGCCGCAGGGAATCCACGGCTTCGGGCGCCTCCAGATCGCCAATGTGCGGCGAGGCAATCACGCGGTCCGTGTAACCCATGGCAATGGCGTTCTTTAGTTCCGCACCCATGGCCAGGACCGTGCGGCGCAGCCGGTGCGGCAACAGGATCGGATCCGGCGCCAGACCGCGCGCGCGCCGCCAAACCTGAGCCGTCTCTTCCGCAGCGGCTCGCGAGGACGCTCGCCCTCCCGTGATCGTCTCCAAAAGGGAGGGCGAGCGTCCTCGCGAGCCGCCGTATTCTAACACCGGCGATGGCACACAGATAGAATCGTCGCAGCGCAGATTGATCTCGCGGTCGTGCAGCAGGAAGTAGTCCGCAATGCCGCGCAGACGTTCGCGGGCTTCGTCGTTGGTGATGCAAATCGGCTCCCCTCCCCGGTTGCCGCTGGTCATGACCAGCCAGTCGAACGCGAGGGTTGGATCGCCTGCCAACGGCGTGGCCAGCAGCAGATGCAGCGGCGTGGTCGGGAGCATCACGCCCAGCGTATGCGTGTCCGGCGAGAGCAGGTCCAGCGGCAGTGCAGCGTCGGCGCGCGGTTCCAGAATCACGATGGGCGCTGTGGCAGAGTCGAGCAGGCGCGCAGCAGCCGGATCGCATTCACAGGCCTGCGCCACGAGCGCAAGCTCGCGCGCCATGACGGCAAACGGTTTGTCCGGCCGGTGCTTACGACGGCGGAGCTCCTCCAGCGTGCGGCGATTGGCAGCATCGGCCACGAGCAAAAAGCCGCCGATCCCGCGCACCGCCACCACGGCGCCAGCGACCAGCGCGGCGCGCGCCTGGCGCAGCGGATCACCTGCCACAGGTCTGCCCTGCGCATCCTCAAAGCGCAGGCGCGGACCGCAGACCGGACAAGCCATGGACTCCGCATGAAAGCGCCGGTCCGCGGGATTGTCATATTCGCGCCGGCAGGCGGCGCAGAGCGGGAAGACGGACATCGTGGTGCGGACGCGATCGTACGGCAGGCCGTGGATGACGGTGTAGCGCGGTCCACAGCGCGTACAGGTGGTGAAGGCATAGCCGTAGCGACGGTCCGAAGGGTTAAGGATCTCGCGCCGGCAATCCGAGCAGATAGCCAGGTCCGCGGGGATCAGCACCTGGGCGCCTTCATCGCTGCTGCTGGCCAGAATCTGAAAAGGGTGTTGCGGCGCGCCTTCCAGCAGGCAATTCCCGACCGGTGTGATCGCATCGAGGCGCGCGTGCGGCGGGCAGGATCCGGGCAGGTCTGCCAGAAACGCACGAATCCGTTCCGGTTCGCCTTCGAGCACCATGCGCACGCAACCCGAGCGATTCTGCACACTCCCGCCCAGGCCGGCCGCGCGTGCCAGGCGGCAGACGGTCGGCCGAAAACCCACGCCCTGCACGATGCCGGTCACGTCGCAGGTAACGCGGCGGGGGGGGGCGGAGGGCATAGGTGTTAAGCTAAGGACATGCATCTGTTGATCTGGAAAGAGCAGTTGC
>JBAXVM010000122.1:0-8213 GCA_037129105.1 bacterium | reverse complement strand
AGAGACAACGTCTGGGAAACTTGGCGTACTTGGCGTCTTGGCGGTTAAAAACGCGCTTATGTGGTGCTTCAGGAAAAGACCATGGTCGTCCACCGGCGTGACATTGAAAATGCCATGCGGTAAAGGGACGGCTGTGGCATACTCATTCGGAAGGAGTGCCATGCAAGCGTCCGTACGTTTTCTGCTTCATGCCATCGTTCTGCTGGTCGTCTCCGTCGCGTTTGCCGTCGAACGCCCGTGCGCGTGGACGAATGTCACCCGCATTGTGGCGGTCGGCGATGTCCATGGTGACTGTGGGCAGCTGGTCAAATGCCTTCGGAACGCCGGCGTGATTACGGAGAGCAACACGTGGGCCGGCGGGAAGACGCATCTCGTCCAAACCGGCGATATTCTTGATCGCGGCCCCAGTTCAAAGCAAGCCATGGATCTGCTGATGGCCCTCGAACCCCAGGCCGAGCGGGCCGGCGGCATGGTCCATCCTCTTTTGGGAAATCATGAGTCCATGGTGCTTGCCGGCGACTACTCGTACCTTGATCAGCAAGAGGCAGACGCCTACGGCGGTCTGGACGAGCTTAAGAAGACCATGGCGCCGCAAGGAAAGTACGGCCAGTGGATCCGCGGACACCAGGCGATCATCCGGATTAACGACATGCTCTTTGTGCACGGCGGCATCACCGGCACGCAGACGAACCGGTCGCTCGCGGAAATCAACGCGCAGGCCGCAGCCGCACTCGACCAACGCGATGTGACCGAAGCCGACGATTCCATCGGGGTTCTTTGGTGCCGTGATCTCGCCTTGGCGCCGAAGGCGGAGCTGGAGTCTATGCTCGCGTCGGTTTTCCGTAAGTATGACGTGAGACATGTCGTGATTGGGCATACCGTGGTCAAGCATCCGCCGCGCATCAAGAGCCGTCTGCAAGGCGCCGTGATCCTGATTGATGTCGGCATGTCGCGCACCTACAAAGGCGGCCCCGCAATCTGCCTGCTAATCGAGAACGGGACGTTTGCGGCCGTTAGCGACGAGGGCAAGACCGAGATCGAGACGGAATCGCCATAGTTAATCATGAGGCGCCGAGACGTCATCGTCGAGCAGAACCCGTACCCAGTTTGTCCCGTTCGACGATAGCTCGTTGTACCGCCGCTGAAAAACTTCGGTGCCTCTCCTGGCCTCGCTGGCTCTGATTGTGATGGTGGCGACCGGCTTCTTCGCGGGGACCGGCGAAGCCAGAAAATCGCGTGCGATGCTCCGGAACAACACCGCCCGCTTTTCCAACGCGTTCAGATCCGGCCAGTTCGCAACGGAGATCATGCTGGCGCCGTGCTCGAAACTTTCCTTCGCCTGACGGTAATACTCTTCGTCGCTCCCCCTGCTGGGGCCGTCAATCTCGTTGCAGATCCATTTTCCCGGCAGGGAAGAACGCATATAGTCCATGGAGAAACAGTGGTTGTACGGCGCGGCGTCATCCACCCAGACCACGTGACTGCGCGCGCACAAATCCGGAAAGCAGGCCGTACAGCGCGTGTCCACGAGACGGTCGAAGGTCGAGCCGAACTGCAGCGCATGCCTGGCCTCGGGATGCCCTTTTTGAACGGCCGCGGCTACCCGGTGGATCACGCGTTTCAGCGCCGCGTGCCGGAACCGGTACCAGTCCAACCCGGGCGCATTCCCTTTCCGGGAAGGCTGGATCTGGTCAAATGAGGCATAGGTTGACTTCCAAGCCCGGTTGAGTTCGCCAATGGTTCCGTATCGCGCGGCCAGCCATGCCTGGTATGCCTGTTGGGACAGCTCTTCATAGCCCCATTCGCCCTGGCACCAGTACTCGGTTTCCGCAAACTGACTGAACGGGGTGATATAGCACAGGATCTCTTCCGGGTACCGTGCGTGGCAGTGGGCGACAACGCGTTCCACAAAATCCGCGGCCCGCTCGACGGCGTGATCAGAGTTGAAGGAAAACATCGAGGAAAGCTGTCCGGCGGAATCCCGCTGCAGGTCCTTTTCGAGCAGGACGGTGTCGTTGCCCTTCTGGATCGGTTCCGGGGGCCGTGTCAGCCAGATTAAGACCACCGCCTTCAAACCCTTGGTCTTCACCACATGATCCAGGGCTTCGTCCAGGGCGGCGAAATTGCATTCGCCCGCCTGGTTTTGATGCTGGCGCCAGTTAACCACGATGCGGATCGCATTGAACCCCACATCCGCAGCCTTGTTGACCAGCGGCTTGAACTGGGGCGCCGCGCATCCATCCCATGGTGCCCCGTAGAGCAGGTAGCGTTGGGTCGCATGCGCCGTGACGGTCTTGTCCGAATGTTTTTTGGTACAGGAATTCAAGGCAAACACGAGGGCTCCTAACAGTACGAATCGTGGTACGCAGTGGATGATCCTTAGATTGCGCATGATGGCCGTCTAGCAGCCTGTCGGACTTCAGCCCGAGCTTGGGATGCTTCTGCAGAGTTGTTGAGCCATAGCATGAGTTTGTTAATCCATTGTTTGTCCGTTGGCATCGGAAGGCAACGGCCCGCACGGGCAGAAACAATTCCGGAACCGGTCTGACGCACAGGACGGTCCAGGAAGAAGGTATGGCAGAAGGGGGATCCGAGTCAATACCAGCAGCAGTTGTAATGGGTCAGTCACGCGTTGGCAACCCAGGTGGCCCGGGCGCTCCGCGCACGGGCATGCGCATATACGGCAACGGGCACTGCTGCTTGCCTGCGCGCGGAGCGCCCGGGCCACCTGGGTTGCCAACACGTGACTGACGCCTTACCGCCTCAAAGGCTTGATCGAAGACGGTGTGCGGGCGTATGGTGTGGGCGTTGCGTAGGAGGAAATGAAATCAGGAGTTTCGCGACAGCGGGTTGTTGGATGGATTGAGTCTCAATGTTGGAGCGTGAAGTACATGAGTGAAATGCCGGTTGTATACAATAGCGGCTCGATCGAGCAGGTTATCCTGCTGCTGCGCGGCCAGAAAGTTATTCTAGACCGAGACTTGGCGGCGCTTTATGGGGTGCCCACCAAAAGTTTGAATCGGGCCGTTAAGCGTAACCTTGATCGCTTTCCGGCTGATTTCATGATCCAACTCACCGCAGAGGAGGCGGCGGCTTTAAGGTGCCAAATTGGCACCTTAAAGCGCGGCCAGCATTTCAAGTACCTGCCATGTGCCTTTACCGAGCAGGGCGTGGCCATGCTATCAAGCGTGTTGCGGAGTCCGCAGGCGGTGCAGGTGAACATCGCCATCATGCGTGCCTTTGTGCGGTTGCGCGAAACGTTGGCCTTGCACCGCGACCTGGCGCACAAGCTGGCCGAACTCGAGCGCCGCATCGAGGGGCACGATGAGAACATTCACAACCTGTTTGATTCGATTCGACAACTGATGGCGCCGCCTCCCAGCCCGCGGCGCCCAATCGGGTTTCAGGTTCGGGAGCGGCGTGCTGTGTACCGCATTCAGGCAAAGAAAGGGAAGTAGGATGACAACGAACGCGCAATGGATCACGCTGGGTGACTGGCGCCTTGTGGCCATGCCGGTGCTGGCGCCCTTCGTGGCGGTGCGCCGGGATATCGACATCCCCGCATCAGGCGGGAAAATTATCCTCCACATTACGGCGAGCGCCGGTTACACGTTGTGGCTCGACGGCGAACTGGTTGCGTCGGGTCCGTCCCGCAGCTGGCCGGGCCGGTGGCTGGTCGATTGTCATGATCTCAGTGCACGGGTTAAGCCGGGAAAGCATCGGCTGGCTGTGCTCCTGCATCCACCCACTGGCAGCAAGTCGTACGGGCTCTGCCTGCCGCTGGCGCTCTGCGCGTGGATCCAGGCCGGCCGCCGGATCGTGGCCGCGACCGATGTGTCCTGGCTGGCACGGCCTGCCGACTGGATGCGCCATCACGACCTGGTCAGCGCGATCCCGACCGGCTGGCAGGAGCATCACATCGGCGGGGAGGCATGGACTACCGCCAAACCGGATGAGAGTTGGCAGTCGCCGAATGTCCTGGGCCCGCTGGGCGAAACGCCTCCCTGGCGCACCGCTGAGGTGCATACGCTGCCGCCTGCCGAAGAGCGCGCGCTGGCATCGCCTGTCGTGTGGAGTGGACGCGTGGCCTATCGTGCGAATCCCGCTGACAACCTCGCTGTCGCGTTCCAATCCGCCCGGGTGCACCGGCTGCCCGGGCCGGCATCCACCAGAAAAGGCTGCGTATGGCTCGATACCGCCGGACGCAACACGGTGACCCTGGACACCGGCCGCACGCGTTACCTGCGGCCCGGCTACCGCGTCCTCGCCGTCGAAGGCGAGGTCCGGCTGGACTGCTTCCTCGAGATCGCGTTTAACGACCGGCCCGGAGTTGGCACCGGGTTTGGCGCCCCGTACGAAGGGAGCGCGGACAGTGTGACGCTGACGACGCCGCGCACGTGGTGGCGCACCCAGCCGCGCGGCGCGCGGTTCATCACCTGGTGTGCCCAGGGCAAAGGGCGCGTGCTGATCGAACCGCGCTGTCGCAGCGTGGAATATCCATATGCGGATCGCGCGGAGTTCGAGTGTGCGGATCCTTTCTTCCAGCAGCTCTGGGAAAAGGCCGGCGCGACGATCCGGGCTTCCACCACCGACGTGCTCGTGGATACCTGCTTCCGGGAGAACTCGCTCTGGACCTTCGACGCCTGCGCAACCGGGCTAGGCGCATTCCATCGTTTCGGCGAGATGGGGATGCCCGGCCACTGTTTCCGGCTGGTGGCTGACGGCGTCCAGGCCGACGGCACGGTTCCCGCGATTGTGCCAAGTGCCGGCGAGGAGAATGCGTGCATGCTGCTGGACCAGACGCTGAGCTGGGTTCACACCTGCCGGCGTTGGCACGATCTGACCGGCGACGACGACTGGGCGCGCACCGTGCTGCCGGCCATGGATCGGGTCCTGGGCCTGACGTCGCGGCACCTGCACGACGGCTTCCTGGTGCCGCCGGCATGGACCTGGCACTGGGTCGACTGGGCGGCGATCGACAAGCGGCCGTTCTCAGCGGTCATCAACCTGCTGGCCCTGCGCGCGGCGCGGTCGACCGCCCAACTGGCGCGCCGACTCGGCAACCGCCCTTCCGCCCGGGCGGCGGAGGCACTGGCCGAAACGCTCTGGACCGCCTGCCGGCGGTTCCGCGATCCGCGATCCGGCGCCTGGCAATCGCATTGCCCGCCGCGCGGGCAGCCGCTGCCGCGTGGCCCGCATGACCCGCCACACAACGACGCCGAACCGGTGATCCTGCACACCAACGGGCTGGCCCTGGGCCTTGCGCTCGAGTCCGGCCGACCGGATGCCGCGACCATCGCGTGCTGCCAGGAGTTGCTCATGTGTCCGATCGGGCCGGCAAACGCTTTCGGGCCGGGCTGGACCGCTGACCTGCTGACGCCCTGCTGCGCCGTGCTGGAGCCGGCGATTATCCGCGACTACCTGGTGCGCACGTACGGACGTTGCTTCCTGGATACAGGCGCCCCGACCTTTGGCGAGGGTTTCGGACCATCCGCCTTCAACACGGCGCACGGCTGGGGGGCTTCGGTCATCACGCTGATGGTCGAGGGGTTGCTGGGGCTTGCTCCCATTGAGCCCGGTTGGCGGACCGTCCGTTTCGCCCCGCGGTGGCCGGGTGAGGATGACGTGCGATATTGCCTGGAGACCCCTGCCGGCCGGCTGTGTGCGCAGCGGTGCCGGGGGCAGTGGAAACTGGACGTTCCGCGCGGCGTGAAAGTCGAACCCGCGCGGGAGTGAGGGCGGAAGCCCGCCTGCCGGCGTCCGCCCTGCATTTTTCTGCCGCCTGTCACCTCAACCTGCAGCAGTTCTTCCATACGTTGGTGGCGGGCTGCTTCTGGGGGTGGTTATTTCTGCGCACGCGTTCTCTGTGGTTGTGCGTGGCCAACCATTTCGTGTTTAATGCTGCGGCCCTGCTGTTGGGCCAGCCGCTGACGATCCTCCATCGTCTGCTATTCGGCCGAGCACACAGGCGCGCTTGCGCAGGGCGTGCGGGCGGGAAGTGTTTCACACGAAAAGGATAGCCAAGCACATGAGTGACACAGGCATCTGGTATCTGATCGGGTCCGATCAACAACCGCGTGGGCCTTTGGGCGACAGCGAACTGGAGGAGTTGATTCTTTCCGGGCGGATTCCCTCAACCACGCTCATTAGGCAGCAGGGCATGGCAGAATGGATGACGGTCGACGCCGTTTTCGAGAAGGTGGTTGAGTCGCCGGATGGCGCGGGTGCGCCGGCCCCGCAGCTGGCCGCACCTGTTGCTGGTGCGCGGCCGCCGCCTTTGCCGGTGCCCGTGCTTCCACCCGCTGCCACGGGCACGGGTGTGTCGACCTCGCCGGATGCCACCGCCGCGGGGCCGGAGTTCGAGCCGGTCCCGGTGGTCGCCGTGGCGGTACCGCCCCCGTTGCCGTCGGCGGTTCCTGTAGTTGCACCCCCGTCGCTGGCCGTTCCCGTGTCCGCCGTTACGCCGGCGGCGGTGCCGCCGGGCGCGCCACGGAGCCTGGGCGGGTGGCTGATCTTCTTTGTCATCGTGTTGTGCCTGCAGGCGAGCGGCTTGGTTCTCGGCGTGATCCTGAATGTCCTGGTCCTCTGCAAGTGCCCGCCGATCATGGCGTTATTTCGGCGCCTGACAATCTGGCAGCCGGGCATCCTGATTGACACCGGTGCGGTGCTGGTGCTGGTGGTGCTGGCGGCGCTCTCCCTCGTGTGCTATTTCGGGCGCCACCGCTATGCCCCTGTGATGGTGCGGATTTTTCAGGGAGCACACTTTTGCGTCATGCTAGGCAGTTATGGCATGTGGCGCAGCTTTGCGCCGAAAAACAGCTTGGGCGCGACGCAAGAGACGGGGGTGATTACCGCGTTGCTGTGGGCCATTGCGTTTGTCGCCTATTTCTCTGTGTCGCGTCGGGTAAAGGAGACGTTTGTGTGCGGGAGTGTCGTGCGACCGGCGGCCGGGGGTAACGCGCCGGCGGGGGCGCAGAACGGCAAAGCCGAGCGCGTGGTGCGCCTTCTGCCGCCGTCAGTGCCCGCGGCACGGGTGCGATTGGTACGCCGCCCCATGGTCGGTGCCGCCGTGCCTGCTGCGGTCCCGCCGCCACTGCCCGTCCCGCCCGCCGTGCCCCGCGCAGCGGCTGCCGCGCCGGACAACCCCGCCAGTGCGCCCCACGCCGTCGCGACCGCACCGGATGCCGCCTTGCCAGCGCCCTGCCCGATCCATAGTAAGCCGCGCCTCAATAACCGGTTTACGGTTTTGCGGCGCGTGGGCGAGTTCGCGCAGATCCCGCAGGCGATTCTGGCCCGTGACGATATGATGCAGCAGCAGGTCATGATATTCCCTCTGCAGGACTTGGCGCCCGCGGCGGTGGAGCAGTTGGCCGCACACAGTCGGGCCGTCACCTCGTTGAACCAAGCCAGCGTGTTCGCATGGTACGGCCTGTCGGTTGCCGACACGCATGCGGAGCTGGCGGGGCTCACTGCGGGTGGCCATTTCCTGACCATGGAGTACAGCGATCGCTATGTGGCCTGGACGGACCCAATACTCATCCGGCGCCTGCGCGGCCAGGGGCTGACGGTGGCAGCGCGCATCGCGATGAAGCTGGCGGCGGTCGTGGATGCGGTTCAGGAGGCCGGCCTGTGGCATGCGCCGTTAACCTCGGAGCTCCTGTTCCTCGGGCCCGGGAATGAACCGAGGCTCTTCCTGCCGCCGTCGCTCTCGCTGGCTGGCCTGATGCGTGGCAGCATGGGTGAGGTTCGGCAGGCGGCAGGCACCCGGCTGCCACTGCCGGAGGGGCTGCCAGAGGCGACCGGTGTGGTCCAGGCACTGGCGCGGATCTTGTTTACGGTCGTGACCGGATCGCACCCACCCCTCGCGGCGCAGGAGCTGATGGGCGCGTCGGATTCTGCGCAGGCCGCGGCCATGTTACCCGCGCGGGCGCGCCGCGTTTTGGCTAAGGCGATGTTCCCCACGCCGGAGGGGCGTTTTTCTTCCTGCATGGAGTTCGTCTCGGCGATCGTCCTTTCGCAACAGATTGATCTGGACGACTACCTCAGCGAGGAGCAGCAGCGGCAGATTGCCGCGCTGGACCTGCCGCGTCCTGCCGTGCTCGAGCTGGTAGAGTCCGCGTTACGCATGGCTGGCAGGGACGTCACGCCGCACGATGACCCGTTGCCGGCGCGACTGCCCGACGAGGCGGTGGATCAAGTCCTCGCGGGGTTCC
>JBAXVM010000121.1:0-8238 GCA_037129105.1 bacterium | reverse complement strand
TTTATGATTCCTTATTCGATATTCTGCGGTTCTGCAGCCTGGTCGGCACAAAATCTGTACGGATCCAGCGCTACGTCCGACAGGCTGCTAGGCCTCCCGCTGCAGCACCAGGGCGGTGCGGCAGGGCAGGTAGACGCGGATGAGGAGGCAGCGCTCCGCGCCGCGCATTTCGCTGGCCACCGGGTATTCCTGATTCGGCGTGATGCGGGCTTGCCCGCCGAAGCGCTTCTCGTCGGTGTCGAGCACGCCGCGATAACGGCCGGGCGGGATGAGCACGGCATAGTCTTTCAGCGAAACCTGCGTCTGAAAGTTGAACAGGAAGATAAGGTCGTTGCGCTGGAAAACGAATACTTTGTTCGGCTCGGATAGCCAGAGTTTGCGCGGCGGCTCATCTTCCAACAGGTTGTGCGTTCGGGCCAGCGCAAGAATTTCGCGGTCAAGCTCGGCCAGGCAGTGGAAATAGAGGGCCGGGTCGTCGCGCAGGTGCCACTGCCGGCGTGCGTGGCGGTAGGAGTATTGATTGCCTTCGCGCGGAAAATCAATCCATTCCGGATGGCCGAACTCGTTGCCCATGAAGTTCAGGTAGCCGTGTCCGGCCGTGGCGAGCGTGGCCAGGCGCGCGAGTTTGTGGAGCGCAACGCCCCGGTCCGTGGCAAGATTCTGCGCGCCCAGGCTCATGGCGTCGTAGATGGCGACGTCCATGAGCTGGAAGATCAGGGTTTTGCCGCCGACCAGCGCCTGATCGTGGCTTTCGACGTAGTTGATGGTGCGCTCGTCGTCACGGCGGTTGTTGAGCTCGTGCCAGAGATAACCGATGCTCCAGTCCTCATCCTTGACGTCACGCACGAGCTTGAACCAGCAGTCCGGCACGCCCATGGCCATGCGATAGTCGAAGCCGGCGCCGCCGTCCGCGATCGGCGCCGCCAGTCCCGGCATGCCGCTGACATCCTCCGCAATCGTGATGGCATCCGGCCGGATCTCGTGGATGACACGGTTGGCCAGGTTCAGGTAGGTCCAGGCTTCCTCGTCCACGGCTTCGCCGAAGTACTGGCTGTAGTCGTTGAAATCCGAGCCAATGCCGTGGTGAAGGTAAAGCATGCTGGTGACACCGTCGAAACGGAACCCGTCAAAATGAAACTCATCCAGCCAGTAGCGGCAGTTGGACAGCAGAAAATGCAGCACGTCGGTTTTGCTGTAGTTAAAGCAGCGCGAGTCCCAGGCGTCGTGCCAGCCGCGCGAGCCGTCGTGAAAATAGAGGTTGGACGTGCCATCGAACAGCGAGAGCCCGTCGCGTTCATTCCGGATGGCATGGGAGTGGACGAGGTCCATGATGACGGTCAGCCCGGCGCCATGCGCATCGTCGATCAGCATTTTCAGCTCTTCGGGCGTGCCAAAACGCGAGCTGGATGCGAAAAGGGATGAGACGTGGTAGCCGAAGGACGCATAGTACGGATGCTCTGCGACTGCCATGATCTGGATGGTGTTGTAGCCGGATGCGACGATACGCGGCAGGATGTTTTCGCGGAACTCCTGGTAGGTGCCGATGCCCGCCTTTTCCTGCGCCATGCCAATGTGAACCTCGTAGATCAGCGGTGCACGCGGCCGCACGCGGAACGTGGGATGGCGCCAGACATATGGCGTCGGATTCCATACTTGTGCGGAAAACAGATGGGTGGCGGGGTCCTGCACCACGCGCCGTGCGTAGGACGGTATGCGCTCGCCTCGGCCGCCCGGCCAGGTCATTTCCAGCCGGTAGTGCTGGCCGTGGTGTATCGCGCTCTCCGGCAGGGTGATTTCCCAGACGTCACGTCCGGCCAGCCGGCGCAGCGCGAAGGTGCTGCGCACCGTCCAGTCGGAGAAATCCCCGACCAGGCTGATGCCCGTGGCGTTGGGCGCAAATTCACGGAAGATCCACGAGCCGTTGCGCAGGTGCAGACCGTAATACTCGTGGGCACAGGCAAATTCGGACAGCGAGCCCGGACCCTGCGCCAGCCGGCGTGTCAGCGTCTCGGCGGCATGCGCCCGGCGGCCAATGGTGTTCAGGTATGGCGCCAGATAGAGATCGTTTTGCAGGCGGGCGAAGCGGGACGATTGCGCCATGTTTAATCCTCTCGGTCTCCCGGAGCCGGCAGCCGGGCAGCACAGCGTTTGTGATGACCGGGTGCCTGCGTTCAGACAATCGGCTAAAACGGAGCCACCAGCGGTCGATTCAGCATGGTCTCGTAGATGTCCATGTAGGCGCGGGCGCAGACCGCATGATTAAACCGGGCCTTGGATTCACGCATGATCCGCGCAATCTGCGTTTGCTTCTGCGAGACGGGTCGCTCATGAAATTCCATGGCCTGGTCCATGGCCCACTCCAGCCCTTCGCTGCCGTAGACCTGGAACACGAAGCCATTCCCGCGCTTGCCATCCGCGGTCAGGTGCTCGACGGTGTCGTGAAGCCCGCCGGTATCATGCACCACCGGGAGCGACCCGTAGATTGACCCGACCATCTGCGGCAACCCGCACGGCTCAAAGAGCGAGGGCACCAGTACAAAATCCGCGGCCGCATACCCGAGCCGCGAAAGGCGCTCGTCAAAATTGCAAACCGCCACGCGGTCTTTGAGATCGTGCTGGCGAACCACGTCGTGGAACGCACCCTGATGCTGACCGTTGGCGACCAGCGCGACCTGCAGGTTCCGGTCCCAGTAGCGTGACACGATGCGGTAGAGGATGTTGGTCAGGAGTTGCGGCCCCTTCTGAATCGGGTCCAGACGCGAAGGCCAGAAGAATAGGGCGGCGTCGGGATCGACATCCAGCCCAAGCTTGGCCTGGAAGGCCATCTTGTTGGCCCGCTTGCCCTCCGCATGCGTGTCGGCCGCATACTTGACTTCCAGCGCGTCATCGACCGAGGGGTCGTAGGATTCGTCCGGCGCGTTCAAAATTCCCGTCGCGCATCCGGCATTGCGCTTGCCGACGATTTCCTTGCGGAAGTATGGCGGAATAAAGTCGAACCACCCGCGGCAGATTTCTTCGAGGAATGTGGGGCTGACCGTGTTGATGAAATGAGCGGCAAAGATGCCGCTGGCCAGCATGTCCACCGGGTTGGCATTCCGGCAGGCCTCGTAGCTGGCGGGCACATGGGTGTAGTAGAGGTGCGGCCAGAATTCAGCAGCATCAATGCCGGCGTCTTCGATCTGGGAGAGTGTGATGTGGTGCGTGTGGATGTTGTGCACCGTGATCAGGCAGGGAATGCCGAGGCGGCGGGCGGCGGCAGGAATCAGGCCGGTCATCCAGTCGTTGCAGTGGATGAGGTCGGGCTGCACCGTCGGAATAATATTGTTGAGCACCTCGCGCTGAAAAGCCAGCGCCAGCCGCGGGTTCTCTTCCTGATCGTGGCTGTAGACCGTTTCGCGGTAATAAAAACAGCGATCTTCGGCGAGATGAATCCGGCTGTCCGGCAGGCGGCTCTTGTACACGCGCAGCTCGTCGCTGATCAAACGCCCGACATCCATGTGGAACATGCGGCGATAGTGGGGCAGGGCCACATGCACGTCCGCGCCGTGGTCAAAAAGCGCGGTGACCAGGGACGCCGACACATCCGCCAGGCCGCCGGCCTTGGCGTTGAGGTAGTTGGCCATGTTGCCCATGCCCGAAGGCAGGTAGGTGATTTCCGGCGTCACCACCAGGATGCGCGGCCGGCTGATCTTGCTTTGCTTTCGTGCCATCATGACCTCGTACGGTGTCCGACAAGCTGCTATGGCAGCTGTTCGCGCAGTTTTTTAAGCTCTTCGATCCGGCGGGCGAGAGCCTGGTGCATGGCCTTCTCCTGCGCCAGTTTCGCGACTTCCGCCTGCGCCGCCGGAAGCTCTGCCACACGTTCGCGCAAAGTGATCTGCAACTGGAGCATCTCCTGTTGCAACCCTTCCAGCCGCTTGCGCAGCTTCTCGATCTCCGGCGAAGTGAACTGCGGATCCGCCCACAACGCTTCGTTCTTCCGGACCTGATCCCGCAGCGAGAACGAAAGCTCAAGCTGCTGCCGGCCGATTTCCGCAAGTTGCTGGTCAACCTCCGCCCGGGTCTTCGCGGCGTGTGGCTCCGGCCCGGCTGCCCATGCGGCGAATGCCAGCAGGATGCAGCCGAAGCTAATCCGTAAGGGGGTGATGAATCGCATGTGTGCCTCAGACTAATAAGTTCAAAAAGTAAGCTTATTGTCGTCTGCTACGCCAGTTTGTACAACAAAAAAAAGCAGCCGGCACGTACCCGCAACCCAATCGGGTTTGAACAGGAGGCAACAAAGAGAACGGCGGGCGCATCTGCATTTCATTGACCTTCACGGTAGGGACGGCTTTACGCCGTCCATTGTCTGGCATTTGCGGGTAGACGGCGTAAAGCCGTCTCTACCCAAATGCAGCGACAAGTAAGGAATCGCAGAGGCGCCGGCATGTGGTCGCAACCTTGACACCGCAGCAGCGCTGCGGTACTGTACGACTTTGCCGGATTTCATGGCCTTTTCCGGTTGCACTTGAACTCGTTCATTGAGGAGCCTTGTCATGCGTAAGTCTTTGGTTTGTGGTTTTGTTGCGATTGCTTGTATCGGCTTGATGGGGAGCGGATGCCAGACGATCAGGAGCCTGTGCAAGCCGTGCAAAAAGCGTTACGAGGAGGCACAGGCGGCCAAAGCGATAGCTGCGACCAATGTCACGATCGTGATTGAGGAAGTGCTCGACCCGGGCGAAGTCGCCGGGGCCCAGACGGGCGTTCCGTTTGAACAGCTGGCGATCGATGCGAACGCCAAACTGGATGCGGTGCAATACGCCTATGATTCCTCGCTGCTGTCGCCGAAGGAAGTGGCCCGGGTGGAGAAGGCCGCACAGTACCTGCTGAACAATCCGGATCGCGTGATGCACGTGGATGGCCATTGTGATGAGCGCGGCAGCAACGAGTACAACCTGTCGCTGGGCGAGCAGCGCGCGCAGGCGGTGCGTAAATACCTGATGGATCTGGGCATTGACGGCGCCCGCATTCAGACGCGCAGCTTTGGCAAGGAAAAGCCGCTGGATGCCGGTCATGCCGAAGAGGCCTGGGCCAAAAACCGGCGCGCCGAGTTTGTGGTCTACCTTGCCAAGAAGTAGCCGCCACCCGCGCAGAGGGGATCGCACGGTATGAACGCCTTGCTCGCCCCCGCCTTTCTTTTTGGGACCGGTGTGGATGAGTGGGCGCTGCTGGGCGTGATTGTGTTCCTGCTTTTCGGGCCACGGCGCCTGCCGGAAATTGCCCGCTCCATTGGCCGCACCGTGGCTAAATTCCGTCTCGCGGCCGACGAGTTCCGGGAACAGCTGGCGCACATGGATGATCCGCCGCCGGCCATGTCAGCGCCGCCGTCCCAGGAGTTATCCGGCACCCACGCTGACGCCGGCGGGCCTGCCAGGTCGGAATTACGGCTACCCAGCGTGGATACAAGCCAACAGGATGCCCGTGTCTGACGGAATCCACAAGCCCGTTGCGGCAGACGCGGACGACCGCCCGCGTACGCTGCTTGAGCATCTGGATGAGTTGCGCAAATGCGTCATGCGCTGCCTGCTGGTGTGGGTGTTGTGTGTGCTGGCTGTCGGTCCGTTCTGTCCGCAGGTGCTGGCCTGGCTGCAGGCGCCGCTGGCTACGATCGTCGATGACCCGCACGCGCTCATTACCGTCATGACCGTGGATGCGGGGCTGACGTTTGTCTTTAAAACCATGATCTGGGGCGGTACGATTCTCAGCCTGCCGCTGCTGCTCTTCTTCGTTTCGCGCTTTGTGTTTCCCGGGTTGCGGCCGGTGGAGCGGCGCTGGGTCGTCGGTGTGCTGGTCGTGGCCGGCGTGTTTTTTGTGGCCGGGGTGGCCACGTGCTATCGCTGGATTGTGCCGCTCGGACTGGAGGCGTTGCTGGCGGTTGACAAGTGGCTGGGGGTGTCGTTCGGTCCGCTGCGTCTGGAGGATTACGCTAAGATCGTGTTTCAGATGGTGCTGGCGTTTGGCCTGGCCTTTGAGCTGCCGCTGTTGCTCGTGATCCTAGGGTGGATGGGCGTGGTCTCCGCGCGCTTCCTGCGCGAGAAACGCCGGCATGCCATCGTGATCAACTTCGTCATCGCCATGCTGCTCACCCCGCCCGATGCCGTCTCCATGATCATGATGGGCGTGCCGCTCTGCGTGATCTACGAGGTCTGTATCCTCCTGATCCGCGCGCGGGAGCTGGCGCGCGGGAAGGCGAGAGGAGAAGTCATTGGTCATTAGGCAGTGGTCATTGGGGGGAAGTGAGCGTTCATGGAAAGACAGCGGTCCGGCTACTATGCCGCAGTACAGCAGGACCTATGGTACGGCCCCCTCTCACCAATGACCACGGACGAATGACCTTTCCTCCCAACCCAGTTGCCATCCGCCCGTATTTCCATTACTGTGTCACCGTTTCGCATGTGCCGCCGGTGGCGGTTGCGCACAAGGAGAAAGACTGGCATGTCCGAGCAGTACCCCATCGGCCGCATTCTGGCCGGCAACGAAGCAGACATCCGCAGGCAACGTGACCGGATGCTGGCGCAGACCATTGACCAGACCGACCTTTGCACAGGCGATACCGGCTATCGTTCCAGGCGCACCACGCTGGCTGGCACAAAGTCGGTGACCGGACCGGGCACCTTCTATCGTCGCTCCCAGCGCACGCTGGATTTTCGCCCCTCGGCCCAGCCGGGATGGTGGATCGAGCGCACCGACCAGCACGAACAGCTGGGTGTGGCCGTCTCGGCGCGGAACATCTGGACCTCCCAGCGCAACATCGTGCTGCGCAGTGGCTCGCAGCATAACTACCTGCGCATGGTCGAACATATCGTGGCGCTGCGCCTGGGCATGGGGCTGGACGATGTGGTCGTGGCTACGGATGCCGGCGATCCGCCGCTGTTTGACCGGGGCAGCCTGGATCTGGTCGAGGCCATCGAGGCTGCGGGGATCGTCGAGCAGAACACACCTGCCACCTATGTAACCGTCCGCGAACCGGTCACCATCGGCGGCGACCGCGGCGATTTCATTACGCTGCTGCCGGCTGCGCCCGGCGATCATCGCCTGCGGCTGGACTGCGCCGTGGACTTCCCCTCTGTCATCGGGCAACAGCGCATCCTGTTTGATCTTACGCCCAGCACGTTCCGCATCGGCGCCGGGGCGCGGACCAATGCCTCCATGGCCCAGATGGTGCTGTGCAAAACCGTCGGCGTCCTGTTCGCCGACATGCGTAACATGGGGTACAACCGCAACAATATCCTGATCCACGGCCGCCGCAGCTATTTCAATGAGCCCCGCTTGCTGCACAATGGCAAGGCGCTCGAGCCGGTCTGGCATCGCGCCACGCTCGACCTGCTGGCTGCGCTGGCCTTGATCGACACCGGCCGCTTCATTGGTACTGCCGTTTCCTACCGCGCCGGCCATACGCTCGACTGCCGCCTGATCACGCTGCTCTACCGGCACGGGCTGCTGGAAACGCGCTCGTGATACACTGCCAATCCGGCCGCCGTGTAGCGAAATGTTTGCATTGCTGCTCGATACGCGTTTGATGCAACCGCGCGCGGGGGCAGGGACACGATGCTATTGCAGATTCCCGCGCTCCTCCTGCAAGGATTGAATCATGGCGGGCGTTGGCGCCAGAGGGCTTCGGTCCTCCGGCAAAAGGAATTCGTTGCGGATGTTTTTCTGGCGCATGTGCTCAATCTGGATAGCTCGGATGGCTTGTTCCTGGGCAGGCATTACACTCGGCTGTTTGGAGGCGACGACCAGTCCGGATTGTGCAATCAATGGAGATTGCACGGGAAGAATTACGTTCGGCGTGAGCGGTTTTTCTCGGGCCTTATCCGCATCCGTTGCGCGATGCGGTGGAAGCGTATTGCGGTTCTGTTCCCCGGTGTGGCACAGTCCGATCAGGATGTAACTGACCAGCGCAGCGAGTGCGACTACGGCGGTTCCTGTCCAAAAACCTATCTTTGCCGGGTTTTCAGGTGTCTGGCCCCATTCGACGGTTGGATATGGCGTGTATGGATAATAAAACCTCGCAGATTATTACCGTTCCAGTATGCCACACAGGCCTCAATCACAACCCATTCGTCTACTGTTTAGACTACGCCTTTTTGCAAAGAGTGCAACAAAAAATCGTGTTTTTGTTTCGAGGTCTCGCAACCCGCTATCGCGGGTTGCACAACTAGGAACCTGTCGGCAGAAGGTGCTGGAACGATCCAAGGC
>JBAXVM010000120.1:0-8370 GCA_037129105.1 bacterium | reverse complement strand
CAGTCTCCTCTCCCTCCCGCACTTCCACGGACACGATCTGGAATTCCCGACCTGCTGTGACCCGCACACGATTGGACCCGCACCGGCCGCAGGTCAGGAACATCCGCCCCGGCACGGACTGCTGGCGACAGTCGTCGCAGGTGATTTCGGCCGGCACTTCCTCGAACTCCAGTTTCGCCTCTGCCGCACAGGTGCCCTCGGCCGCCAGCGGAAAGGCAAACTCGAAAGACTCGCGGTTCACGCCGGAGAGCGCGCCCATACGCAGGCGGATGATCTCCACAGCCGTTGCCCGTTCGGCCGCGCAGACGCGCTGCACCTGTTCGACCAGGGCCGTTGCCAGGGAAAGCTCGTGCATAAGAAGCGTTTATCCGGAGTGGAGGAGTTACGGATGGCGCCTTTGCCGAACAACTTCCGCAACGAGTTGGGCGGGTTCATCCAGGATGGAGAGCAATGCCTTGGCGCAGTAAACTCGGTCTCGCTTAGCTTCGCCCACTTGGGCGACAATCGACAGGGCCTCCAGACGGTCCACGGCGCGTTGCACCGTGGTAAACGCCACATTCAAGTCTTTGGCGGCCTTTGTCACGGTAAGAAATGGATTGTCCGCAAGCATTTCCAGAATCAGAACCGGTGTGCGTGATGGTAAACCGGCGGCGGCCAGTCTCCATTTGGCAAGGCACTGGTTCATGCGATGGGTGCGGTTCAGAGCATCCTCTGATTGGCGCGCCACACCATTCAGAAAATACTCGATCCAAGGGGCCCACGCTCCGCGGTCCGTTACCCCGCGCAACAACCTGTAATAGTCGGGACGGGTAGCCTCAAAGAATGCGGACAGGTAGAGAAGCGGTTGCGGCAGCACGCCACGTTCAACGAGGAAGAGCGGCACGAGCAGGCGGCCGACGCGCCCGTTGCCATCGAGGAAGGGGTGGATGGCCTCGAACTGGTAGTGGGCCATGGCGATCTGAATGAGTGGCGGAACTGACCGTTCATTGAGGAAGGTTTCCAGTTCGCCCAAGCACGGCATGAGTTCGTTGGGGGGCGGCGGAACGTAACTGGCGGTGGCAAGTGTGCAGCCGGCGGGCCCGATCCAGTTCTGGGAGCGCCGAAATTCGCCGGGGGTGGCGAGGTCGCCACGAACGCCTTTCATCAGTTTCGAATGGACTTCCCGGATCAGACGCAAAGATAGCGGGAGCGTTGGCAGGCGGCTGATCCCGTGTTCCATGGCGGCGACGTAGTTGGCAACCTCGCGCAAATCGTCGGGGCTGCGGTCTACTGCGGCGCCGGCTTTGGACGCCAGCAGTTCGCCCAAGGTCGCCTGTGTGCCTTCGATGCGGCTGGATAGAACGGCTTCGCGCGCAATGAAGGGGCGGATCAACAGATGCGGGTTGGGCAGGCCATGGCCTTCTCCGGCCAGACGCCCGATGAGCCGGTCGGCATCTGACAAGGCGCTGACAAGGGAGGGGGTCCATTCCAGTTTCGGCGGCAAGGGGGCGGGCACGAAGGCAGTATACGCCCCTTCGCAGCGTACCCGGCGGCCTAGTATGGTGGAGTTCTCTTTCACGGCCCGATCTCCCTATTTGCGACGGCGCAAATAGGAAACACCATTATTAGCGAAATAGCAAGCAAATGAAAATAACGCGCGCCCCTTCGGCGGACATCCGCGCGGGTCTCCATCTGTCGGTGTAATTTCCTGCTCTGGTAGCTGACGCCTGAACCCGTGGTCTAATCCGAGCCGGGCTGCCACTTCGCTTTCGACGTTGATGACCTCGGTGGCTACGGCCGAGTCACGCGGAGTCTCAGAAACCGGCTCGTCGCGCCTGCGATCGGGTCCTGAACTGTCACAACAACGGGCGTGCCGGTTCTGGCTTCGATCACGTTGGTTGCTCCGCCCCACGATCCATGGATGTTCGTAGCGATTGCATTCCATGTCGCACCGTTTGTTAAGGCATAGACACCTTCGGCAAACAGCGTGATGTCGTTTGCATTGGTGTTGCGGTTGAACCGGAGCGCAAACACGCCGCCGGTCCAAACTCCGACCACCTGCGCCAGGTCATCGCTGTTCGTCGGATCCGAACCAGCCGCATAGCGCAGTAGATTCGGATACCTGTCACCCGCACCGTATTCACCGGGCGCGGTCAAACCGCTGGGAATCTGCAAGGACCAACCGACATAATCGGTCAAGGGTTGGAACTCATAGGCACCGATGTCAACGGTTGATTGTTGAATGCGTGGATTGCCATCCATATCGGTTGCGGACATGACGTAGACGTTATTGCCCTTGTTCACGCAAGGCGACGAGGCTGTCAGGCGCAGGTTGCTCGCGGCGAGGAAGAGCGGGTCATTAGTCATGTTGCCGGATCCCAGGGGCGGAGCGGGGGTGGTGCAGGAGCTGTTCATGTGAGCTCCGGACCAGTTCGGGCCGCCGTAGGGTGCCGTGTTGAAGTAGAGGATGCAATTGTACGCCGACCCGAAACTCGCCCCGCCGCCCGCATTGAAGGCGAAATTTCCGGCCAGCGTGCAGTTATACAGTGCGGCATCGTGCGCCCCGCCGCCGTCATACTCCGCGACGTTCCCGGTCAGCACGCAGCCGTAAAGCCTGCCGGAGCAGGAGCCCCCGCCATCGAAGGCTGTATTGCCCGTCAGCGTGCAGCCCTGCAAAACGGAGGCGAACGTCCCGCCGCCGTCCCAGTAGGCGGTGTTACCGCTCAGGGAGCAGCCATCCAAGGAGCCGCCGTAGGTGCCGCCGCCGTCACCGTACTGCGCTGCGTTGTCGGCTAGTATGCAGTTGTACAGCGCCCCACCGGACGCCCCGCCGCCCCCCGTCCCGGAAGCGGTGTTGCCGCTCACCGTGCAGTTGACCAGCACGTTGCTGCATGAGCCGCCACCGAAAGAGGCCTGGTTTTCGTTCAGCACGCAGGAGGTGAGCGTGGCGTTCTGCGCTCCACCGCCGTTGCGATAGGCTTGATTGCCCGTGAGCGTGCAGCCGTCCAGTGTTCCGCCATACGCCCCGCCGCCATCGTATTGGGCCCGGTTGTTGCCCAAAGCGCAGCCGTTCAGTACGCCGCCGTATGAGCCGCCGCCGAAAGCGGCCCAGTTTCCACTCACCACACAGGAGATAAGCGCGGCGTTTTGCGCTCCGCCGCCGTTTGCCGCCGAATTGCCGGTCAAGGTGCAGTTGCTCAGCGTGCCGCCGGAAGATCCTCCTCCATTGGTTGTGGCGGAATTGTTCAACAGAACGCAACAGGTGAGCGTTCCGTCGTAGGCTCCGCCGCCGCTGCCATAGGCCTCGTTAAGGCGCAGGGCGCAGTCACTCAGCGAGCTGCGACATGCCCCGCCGCCGTACACCGCCGCATTGTTGGAGAGTGTGCAACGGATGAGTGTTCCGGTGTAGGCCCCGCCGCCGAACTGGCCGGCCCGGTTGCCGGCCAGCGTGCAGTTGTACAGCGAGCCGCCCACCGCGCCGCCGCCGTAGTCATTGGCGGTGTTGCCGGTCAGGATGCAATTGCTGATCGTCGCGGAGGTCTCGCACCACAGCGCGCCGCCGCTACGCTCATACCAGGCATCTCCTGCCGCCCGCGTATGTCCGTTGGTGAGCGCGAAGCCGGACAGGGTGGCGTTCATGCCGACATAGGCACAGCGGACGGCCGCATTCCCGTTGATCGAGACCGGATCAGCGGCACCCGCGATGACCGTGACCGCCGGCCCGTTGACGCTGCGCACGGTGATGCCGTTAATGATGGCAATGCGATTCATCAGCGAGCCATTCACAAGCTGTCCGCCGGCCGCGTAGATACCGTTGCTAACGATCACCAGCCCTCCCACGAACGAGGCGGAAATGGCGGCTTGTATCGTCGCCTTGGCCGTCGTCCAATTCGTCCCGGCCGCCGTATCATTGCCATTGTTAGCAACATACTGCGCGCAGGATTCGATCGACACGATCTGCACCGTGACCGTCGCGGCAGCCATGCCGTCGCGATTGACCGCCTGCAGGACCACAGCATAGCTGCCGGTGCTTGCGAAGGTGTGGCTGGTCCGGGTGCCGTTGGTCGCTGTCGCGCCGTCGCCGAAATTCCAGGAGAAGCCAGTCGGGTGTCCGGCGATGTCAGCCATGAAGGTGAGCGGAGCGGACAGCGGCACGATCGGACCGGGCGAGACCCCTATGGCGGCAGCCAGCGCGCCTGTGCACGTGCCGGAGGTAAACTCGTATGCCCCGACATCCACCGCGACACCGTTGGTGCGCGGATTGCCGTCCAGGTCGGTGGCCGTGGTGACATACTGCACATCGGCGGCGTCTACGCAGGGCGAGCCCTGCACCAAGCGGGGATTGCCGAGGCCTGCCAGAGCGGGATCGTTGGTAAAGTTACCCGTTCCGGCGCCGGGCAGCGGGGTCGTGCACGAGAAGTTGAGCGTCGAGGCGTCGTCGTTCGCGGCATTCACGGCCGTATTGAAATACACGATGCTGTTGTTCACGGTATCGCAGTAGTACGTTCCGCCGCCGCTCAGGAACGCCCGGTTACCGGTCAGCGTGCAGTTGTTCAGGATACAACGGGCGGCTCCGCCGCCGCGGTTGGATGCCGAGTTGCTGATCAGCGCGCAGTTGTTCAGCGATCCCATCAACGCTCCGCCACCGAGGTTGAATGCCGAGTTGCCCGAGAGGGCGCATCGACTCAGCTCGCTGCGATATGAACCGCCGCCCGCATCGGCTGAATTGCTGGAAAGCGTGCAATTCACGAGTGTGGCATCGCGAGCGCCGCCGCCGTAGTCCCTCGCCCGGTTGCCGGTCAGCACGCAGTCATTCAGGAAGCCCAAGTACACCCCGCCGCCGTCTCCGGATTGCGCGGTGTTATCGGTCAGCTTGCAGTGCTTCAGCGTGCTGGCGTATGCGCCGCCGCCGTTGTTGGCGCTGTTGCCGACGAGGTCACAGTCATACAGCGTGCCATTGAAGACGCCGCCGCCCGCAACGAAGGCCGCATTGCCGGTTAGCAGGCAATTGCTGAGCATACCTGATGGCTCGCACCATGCGCCGCCGCCATAGTCCGCATCATAACCCGTGAAAGATCGGCGCGTGTGGCCGTTGGTGAGCGTGAAGCCGGACAGGATCGCATGGCTGCCGACATAGACGCAGCGGACCGCGGCATCGCCGTTCGTGGTCAAGGGGTCGGACGCGCCCTGGATGATCGTGACGGCCGGCCCGTTCAGGCTGCGTACGGTGATGGCATTGGTGATCGCGATGCGGTTGGTCAGGCCGCCACAGACCACGCGCCCGCCGGCGGCATAGATGCCGTCGCCCACCACGACCGTTTCATTTGAGATGGCGATATCCACTGCGGCCTGAATGCTGGCCTTGGCCGTGATCCAGCTCGTGCCCGCCGCGCTGTCGTTACCATTGGTGGCGACATACCACGTGGATGTAATCCTGACGAAGATGGCGGTATAAGAGATGTTCGACCCCGGCGCGACAATGGTTCGCGCAGCATCAGAATTTCCGTCGTTCCACATCGAGAAGATCCATCCCGGTTGCGTGTTGAACGCGGTCAGAACGGCGTTCGATCCGACGTAGTAGGTGCCGGCCCCGCTGACTGTTCCCACGGCAACCGGAACAACCTGCGCGGCCACATGCACCAGGTTGCTATCCCATTCGTAGGCTCCCATGTCGACTCTTCCGTTCACAATCCGGGGATAGCCATCGCGATCGATCAGACCGGGCGCATAGGAATTGGTCGCGCTGTCGATACAGGGCGATCCGGCGCGCAAGTGGAGGTTGCCCCCCGCCGCGTCCGCGAACTGAGGGTTGCTGGTGATGTTGCTGGCACCGCTGGCCGGCAGGGGTAGGGTGCAGGAGTAGTTGAGGGTACAGAAGGTGTCGTAGTTGTAATTGGAAGTGGACGGCGCGGTGTTGGTATAGACGATGCAATTCCACAGGGTGCTGTCGCTCGCCCCGCCGCCGGAAACGGAAGCCGAATTGCCGCACAGCGTACAGTTCATCAATGTGGCGGCGCATGCGCCGCCGCCCTGACGCGATGACGAATTGCCGGTGAGCACGCAGTTGTTCAGTGTACCGCCGTACGCGCCGCCCCCAAACAGGGCAATGGTGTTGCTGGAAAGCGTGCAACCGTTCAGCGTGCTGCCATAGCATCCGCCGCCGTACGCGGAGGCCTTGTTTCCGGAAAGTGTGCAACCATTCAGCGTGCCGGAATAAGCGCCACCGCCCCAAAAGTACGCCGTGTTGCCCGAGATCACGCAGTTGCTCACCACGGCGGACAGTCCTCCGCACCAGACGCCGCCGCCGCACGAGTTGACCTCGTAATTGATCGCGTCAGTCCGGGTGTGCCCATTGATGAGCGTGAATCCGGACAGGGTGGCACCGGATTCGACATAGGCGCAACGGACCGCAGCAGCTCCGTTCGTCGAGACCGGATCGGCGGCACCCGCGATGATCGTCACCACCGGCCCGTTCACGCTCCGCACGGTGATGGCATTGGTGATGACGACACGGTTCGCCGATGCGTAGACCACACGGCTACCGGCGGCGTAGACGCCGTTGCTGACCAGCACGGTATCGCTGGAGGCGGCTGCATCGATCGCGGCCTGGATGTTCTGCCGGGCCGTGGCCCAACTGGTTCCCGCCGCGCTGTCGTTGCCGTTTGTTGCGACATAGTAAACCGCGGCAGTTGCGTTGTTAGCGAGCCCGAGAAGAAGTGCGCATTTCAGAAGTGTCTTCACAACCCGCATGTTAATCTTCAATTTACGGCCTCCTCTGATTGGTAAGAAATCACTTTTCGGTCGGCACCGGCCCGCCCATGCCGGAATCATGCCGGAACCGGTATACATTTCTAGGGGTTCATTTCTGAGCCGGTCAGCAATGTCTGGGCGGCGGCAAACCGTTACCATTACGCGGCTCAACAGATCCTCGGCAGCATCTCCCCCTGCGGCACGTCAACCAGCCGGTGGCCGCCCATGGCGGTCTCCAGCACCACCTGCCCGCCGCGAACGGTGATCGTGCCGATCTGCGCGGCCTGGCGGCCTTCCGGGAGCTGATGCCAGGCCGCCAGCACGGCGCCGGCAGCCTCTGCCGCGCACACCAGGAGCACGCGCCCTTCGCAGGCCACGTCCAGCAGATCCAGCCCGAGCATCTCGGCGGCGGCGCGCGTGCCGGGTGCGAAGGGCAATGCGGTTTCGCGCAGCAGGATACCAAAAGCGCGCCCCTCGACAATCTCGTTAGTCACAGCTGCCACGCCGCCGCGCGTGGGATCGCGCATGAACCGCACCTGGCCCGCAACCGGCGCAGCCGCAGCCACCAGTCGATGCACGGGCGCACTATCGCTGATTGGCCCGTTGCGGATGTCGATGCCCCCGCGTACGGAGAGCACGGCCATGCCGTGGTCGCCCAGCGTGCCGCTCACGAGCACAGCATCGCCGGGGCGAATCGTGTCTACGCCCAGGGCAAACCCCGGGATTGGGTCCCCCACCCCGGCAGTGTTGATGTAGAGCCGGTCGCACTGGCCACGCGCCACCACCTTGGTGTCGCCCGTGGCTATCTGCACCCCGCAGGCCGCGGCCGCGGCCTGCGCGGCATCGAGGATCCGGCGCAGCAGCTCCAGCGGCAGCCCTTCCTCCAGAATCAGCGCCAACGAAAGCCAGCGCGGCCGGCCGCCGCTGACCGCGATATCATTGACCGTACCATGCACCGCCAGGCTGCCGATGTTGCCGCCCGGGAATTCCACCGGCTGCACCACATAGCTGTCGGTCGTGAAGATCATCTCGCCGTTGCCGAGGGGCACGCGCGCCGCATCCGGCAGCCCCCGCAACGGCCCGTCGCCAAAGCGCGAGACGATCTCGTCGCGGATCAGGTTGCGCGAAAGCACGCCCCCGCCGCCGTGGGAAAGCTGGATGGTGGTGATGGGTGAAGTCATCGAAAGAACCTGTGACTGTCATTAATGGCGATGTTCAAATTTTGTGCCGACGTTCCAGTTCCTCTACATCTACCTTGTCCTTGCCGCGTCCGGTCGCCGACTTGTTTTTGATCAACTCGTACCGGACGTTATGCTTGGCGAGTAATGCCAAGAATTCGCGTAATTCGTTGTGTAGCATACGATTGCCCAGCCATATCGGCTCGTAAGAACTCCACGGCGGCGATCCGTCGCTGCGGCGTTTCGCGCATCCATTCTTTACCGTCGGTCCGCTCAGAATCCAATGTTCGAATGTGCGGTTTTGTCCGTATAAACCGGAATTCTGTTTCCGACCTCTGTTGGTTCATCGCCTGCATGTGGCTAGTATTGCAGATTGGTAGCCCGATTGCCACCCTTCACGCTTTCCCTCCAGCGATTCCGAATAGGGGCTGCCCTCCGGCAGCCCCTATTCGGAATCGCTGTT